>DPIG01000050.1 GCA_003522725.1 Candidatus Omnitrophota bacterium | reverse complement strand
CCGGGACACAGCCGGCCGGGAACTGGAGAAAAAGGAAGCGGCCGCTTCGGTGCGCCGCGCCATTGACCAGCTTCCGTACGTCTCCTCATAATCCCCGCCTCTTTGGGAAGAAAACCATACCGAAACCAGGTTCTTCCTTTTCCGGATCTGGCTGATACACTGGTTGCGCGCGACCGTGTAAAGCCAGGTGGAAAATTTTGCCGCGGGATTAAACGCGTACCTGCGGGCGAACAGGGCCAGAAAGACCTCGGCGGTCACGTCTTCGGCGTCGGCGCGGTTGCCCAACATCCGCAGGCAAAAGTTCAAGAGACGCGTTTTGTAACGAAGGAAGATCATTTCCGCCGCCTTTTCATCGTTGCCGGTTAAGTAATCCCTCAGGACTTCTTCATCGGGTTGTTCCATAGGTCTTATCGGCCCTTTCACTCGGTTAAACGCACGAGAACCAAAAAAGTTACAAAAAATCTTAATGCCTGATGGTCTTAATTATCTTTAAGAACTGTTTATAATGCGCGCCTTGCCAGTAGATTTTGTCGCAGCGCGGACAATGGTAAAACCGGGTGTAGTGCTCCCTGGTCAACGGCGGCAGACGGTTCTCAATCCTTGATTTGGCGATCCGGCGGATCCGGCCGTTGCACTCCAGACAAAGCCGGAAAGGACGCATCTTTGCGGCAAGGTCAAAACGGCGCACAATTTCCCTGATCTGTTTCTTGGGATCAGTCGCGCGGACGAAATAGCCGTGGCGCACAATCTTATTCTTCAAAAGTCCGATGTCCCGCGTCAGGATAATACGCCGGCTTTTGCCTCCCATGCAGACGATCGCGGCATCCTCCATGTCCTTCTGATAAATCACGTCAAATCCCAGAAGCCGCAAATGCCGGGCCAATTTACCAAGATGGACGTCGAGGACAAACTTCGGGTTCGCCGGCGGCTTTGGTTTCAGGCTCCTTCGGATGATCTTCTTGAGCTTGACCTTGCCGGCATCCGGATAAACCTGAATGCGTTCCCCGCCGCGGATCTGATACAAAAACCGCACGCACCGGCCGTTGACAACAATGCAATCAATTTCCGTGTGCGGGACACCTAAAGCTTCCAGAGTATCCTTGATGGCTGGAATTCCTTTGACGGCGCGGGAAAAGCCGCGGTGCCGTTGTTCCGGTCTCAGAAATCGATTTAAGGCGCCGTAAAAACGACACTGGATGGTCCGAATGAGGGACATTGGGATGGGATAACAGAGGAGAGCGCCACCTTCAAATCAAGGGGCGCTGTCCTCTTTATAGAATTACGACTTTTTACAACAGGGGCATTCCTTAAAACAACTGGCCAGCTTCATAATCCCCGCCAGCCCAACCAGGACGTAGATCACGCGCGACAGCCCTGAACCCGCTCCAAAGATCTGGTCCACCAGGTTAAGCTGCAGAGCCCCGACCAAACCCCAATTCAAGGCTCCGATAATAACCAGGATCCCTGCGATGTTGCACACAACACATCCTTGTTTACCCATGAACGCCTCCTTTGGTTAAAGTTGTTGATGAACTTTACGCCATTTACCCCGACTCGAAAGCAACTCTCTGACCCCGTTTCTGTCCTGGACGTAAACTTCAGGTAAAAACTCCATGGTGTTCGGGATCTGCTGTTCAATCACCTGGCTGAGGCGTTCCTGCTGCAGCGCGTCTCGTGGGTCAAAAAGCGGGTTCTGGCTAAGGTCGTTAAGGAGCAATATGCCCGGCTCGTGGGCGAATTCAAAATTCCTGATAAGCTGTTTAACCAGAAGATCGAGATAACTCGATTTGTCCTTAAACACTTCCATCGAGGTCTTGAGGCTCATCTTGCCCCAATCCTGGTGGGAAAGTTTTTGCAATAATCCGTAAACGGAAGAATATTTGACCAGACGCGTTTCACCCGGCATCAATGTTTGCGCGTTCTTGAGGATCGTTTGGGATAATTCCGCGAGGCTGAAGGTCTTGACTTCTTTATGAATATCTACCGTCAGCAGATCAAAGGTATAAACCCCGCGCACGCGCGCCGCGGCATCGATGACGCAGCGCTTGAACAAATCTTCCAGCGCGTCCCAGATAATATCCTCGTCTTTGCGGATAACGTTCAAGACCAGGATCCGGCAGGGCTGGTCTTCCCTGACAGCTCTGTATTTTCTGACCTTGCCCTCAAGGTAGCCTTCATAAAAAATCTCATCGAACAAAGGCATATGCAAGAAGAGATTCGAATGCTGGATGCCGCCGCTGATGAGGTTTAACATAATAGTGGGGTCAAGGGGCAAGGAACAAGGGTCAAGGGATAAAAACTTGACCCTTGACCCTTGCTACTTGACCCTTTATTAAAATTTCATTTACCGGCCTGGGCCACCGCCGCCGCGGGGTCCACCACCGCCTCCACCTCGCGGACCACCACCGCCACCACCTTTGGGACCCGGAGGATTGCCGCCTTTTTGTTTCATTCCAGGTCCACCACCGCTTGGGCCGCCACCTTGCTTCATACCAGGACCACCACCTGCGCCACCTCGTGGCCCCGGAGGATTACCACCACCTTGTTTCATCCCCGGTCCGCCACCCGCGCCGCCTTTAGGTCCAGGCGGATTGCCACCACCTATACCAGGACCTTGTCCCTGACCACCGCCAGGGCCGCCCTGAAACTTTTGCCCACCACCAGGACCACCCATCGGGCCAGGAGGATTACCGCCGCGGTTATCACGGAAATCTTCGCGACGGTCCATACGGTCTTCACGGCGATCCATTTTGTCTTCCATCTTATCCATGCGATCTTCCATGCGGTCGCGTTTATCTTCCATGCGGTCCCTCATGTCCTCACGCTTGTCCATCCGGTCTTCGATTTTATCCTTAATGCCGCCGTCGTGCTGCGCGTCCCACACATCTTCGCGCTTGTCCATCATGTCCTCCCTGCGGTCCATCCGATCTTCCATGCGGTCCATTTTATCTTCCATACGATCGCGCCGATCTTCCATCTTGTCGCGCATATCTTCGCGCCGATCCATGCGGTCTTCCATGCGGTCCATCATGCCGCCTTCCTTAAAGGCCGGACCGGCGCCGGGACCACCCAATGGCCCGGGAGGATTCATATTCGTACCCGGTCCGCCCATCGGTCCCGGGGGATTAATCCCTTGTCCTTGGCCCTCTTGTTGCCCGGGAGGATTAAATTGCCCCTCGCCCGGGCGCGGTCCTGGGGGATTACCCCCCGGCCCACCCATTGGCCCCGGCGGATTTAACTGGCCGCCTCCAGGACGGGGGCCTATTTTCTGACCTTCGCCGACATCCATCCTGGGGCCAGGCGGCTGAAATCCTTCTTCACCAACACGGGAACCTCTGCCTTCACCACCTCTGGATCCCGGCGGATTAAATTGGCCACCTCCCGGACGCGGCCCCGGAGGATTACCTCCACCGCCCGGGCCACCCGTCGGCCCTGGAGGATTCGGCTGGGCAAACGCCAACCCCGCCGCGCCGATCACACAGATTGTCATTAACAAAATCTTTCGCACGAACATATTTTCTCCTTTTCTATTCCTTAAATTTGGAATAAAAATATTGTATCCCCATGATAATACGATGTATATATTTTTTTTGGAAAAAATTACGCGAATTTTTTGCGCAGGTAATCTTCGAGGATGGCGGTGAATTCTTCCTTGATATGGTCACCTTTAAGGATGGTCAACTGCTTGCCGTCGGCATAAACAGGGGCGATGGGCTGTTCCGAGGCGCCGGGGAGGCTGATGCCGATATCCGCGTGGCGGCTTTCCCCTGGGCCGTTGACCACACAGCCCATGACCGCGATCTTCAGCCGTTCCACACCAGGGTACCGTTTTTTCCAGACCGGCATGTTGTGCTGGATGTGCTCATTAATATCCTTGGCCAAATATTGGAAATAATCGCTGGCCGTGCGCCCGCAGCCCGGGCAACTGGTCACGCTCGGCGCGAAATAACGCAGGCCCATCGACTGCAGGATAGCTTTGCAAACCTCAACCTCGCGGGCGCGGGAAACGTTCGGCCGCGGCGTGAGCGAAACGCGGATCGTGTCGCCGATGCCTTGCTGTAAAAGGATCGCCAGCGCGGCGGCGCTTGAGGTTATCCCCTGCACGTCGGAACCGGCTTCGGTCAAGCCCAGATGAAGCGCGTAATCGCATTCCTTCGCCAATCGCGAATAAACGCTGACCATGTCCTGCACCACGGACATCTTGACGCTCAGGACAATCTGATCTTCCCTCAACCCGCATTTGCGGGCCAGCGCGGCGCTGGAGAGCGCACTTTGGACCATCGCCTCCAGCGTCACTCCCCTGGCACTTTCCGGATTCTTGCGTTTGGCGTTTTCCTCCATCAGCGCGGTCAAAAGTTCCTGGTCCAGCGACCCCCAATTCACACCGATACGCACCGGCTTGTTATGCCCGACGGCGATCTTGATGATTTGAGTAAAATTTTCATCGTGACGTTCGCCGCGGCCCACGTTGCCGGGATTGATGCGGTATTTGTCCAGAGACCGGGCGCAAGCGGGGTGTTTGGCAAGCAGCGTGTGGCCGTTGAAGTGAAAATCGCCGATAACCGGGGCGGTGTATCCTTGCGCGCGCAAGGCTTTGACGATTTCCGGCACCGCGCGGGCGGCATCGTCGTCGTTGACGGTGACGCGGACCATCTCCGAACCGGCGTCGATCAGTTCAATGACCTGCTTAAGCGTGCGTTCCACATCCGCCGTAGGCGTGTCCGTCATAGACTGGATAACAACGGGGTGCCCGCCGCCTAAAAGGACATTGCCGACACCAACAGGAGGAGTTTTTCTTCTGGATTGAATTTTCATGTCAGGATGATATAATTAACCAAAATTATAGTTAATATGCATCAGGAATTCAACATGGAAATCTATTTAGCCAAAACTCAAGGGTTCTGCGCCGGGGTGTCGTTCGCCATCGACATTGTCGACCAAGCGCTGCGCAAATACGGCGCGCCTCTCTACGTTTACCATGAGATCGTGCACAATACTTACGTGGTCAATGACTTTCGTAACCGCGGGGTCATTTTTGTCGAAGACCTTAATGACGTGCCGCAAGGTGAGCGGGTCATCTTCAGCGCCCACGGCGTGCCACCTGCGGTCATCCAATCGGCCCAAAACCGCAAGCTCAAATACGTAGACGCCACGTGTCCTCTGGTCACCAAAGTCCACAATGAAGCGACCAAGTTCTCCGCCCAACGCCACGCGACCGTCCTGATCGGCCACAAAGGCCACCAGGAGTTGATCGGCACCTCCGGATATGTCGATCCCGGATTACTCTACATCGTGGAGAACGGAACCGACATCGACAACCTCGATATCGGCCCTGGCGCGGAAGTCGCCTTCATCACGCAAACGACGCTTTCCGTCGATGAAACGACCGCGATGATCGACAAATTGCGCAAAAAATTCCCGAATTTGATCGGCCCGCCGCGCTCGGATTTGTGTTACGCGACCCAAAACCGCCAGGACGCGGTCAAGGACCTCGCGCGGATCTGTGATATCATCATCATCTGCGGCTCTCCCAAGAGTTCCAACAGCAACCGTCTGCGTGAGACGGGTGAAAAGCAAGGTGTGGCCAGCCACATCATTGACTCGGCGGAAGAGCTGGATATGAAACTTTTGCAAGGCAAAAAAAAAGCGGGCATCAGTTCAGGGGCTTCGGTCCCGCGGGTCATCGTGGACCAGCTGGTACAGCGTATCCAGGAACATTTCCCTGGAACGCGCGTGAATGCTTTTGAAAATCCCGAAAAAAATATCGTTTTTGCGCTTCCGAGAATATGATATAAAAGGAACGACGACGCACAAGATATGGCTAAATTAATCATTGACGGTCAAGAACATGAATTGCCCGACGGCACGAAGATCGACGCCCTCTGCGAAAAGGCCGGAATTCCTTTTAGCTGCAATTCGGGAGTGTGCGCGACCTGCCAGATCGAAGTCAAGGAAGGCGCCGAAAACTTAAGCGAACTGAATACGGAAGAAACCGATCTTGGAATGGACCGCAACCATCGCTTGAGCTGCCAGTGCAGCATTAAAGGCGGGACGGTGAAAATAACGTATTAAGCACAAATTGAATATGGGGTCAAGGGGCAAGGAACAAGGGTCAAGGAATAAAAAACCTTGACCCCTGCCCCTTGTTGCTTGCCCCTAACCATTAATGATGACCTTTGAACTCTCTCCAACCCCTCTCGATTCTTTTAAGCTCTCGCAAGATTTCACCGCGCCCGGAGCCGGGGCCTTCAACTGCTTCGAAGGCCGCGTGCGCGACCATAACGACGGCAAACCGGTCGTCGCGCTGGACTACGAAGCTTATGAACCGCTCTGCCGCGCGGAAATGGAGAAAATATTGCGGGAAGCCGGGAACCGTTTTGCGACGATCGACATCAAGGCGGCCCATCGTACCGGCACATTAAAGGTCGGCGAGCCGGCCGTCTGGGTCGGGGTCCTGGCAGTCCATCGTGATGAAGCCTTTACCGCTTGCCGTTACGTGATCGATGAACTTAAAAAACGCCTCCCCATCTGGAAAAAAGAATATTACGCGGACGGAAGCTCCCAATGGAGTTACTGCGCCGACCACTCTCATGCCCACTAACCCCGAGGCGCCGCCTTTGACCATCGACATCGATGCGCTGACGGAGGAACAGATCCGGCAATACACCTTTGTGGACGTGCGCGAAGACGCCGAGCGCGTGATCAAGCCCTGCCGTGAACTCGCGCACGAACATTTTCCCTTAAGCCGTTTCCAGCCAGCCGATGGTTTTTCCGCTGATCCGGGCAAGCAATACATTTTTTTCTGCGCCAAAGGACAGCGTAGTCTTATGCTGGCGGAATATCTGCGCGAGCAGGGAATAAATAATGTTTGTTCTCTCGATGGCGGTATCGACGCGATCAAGGCACATTTTAAGAACCCATGACGCTCAAGAATCCCGACATCCGGGTTGAACAGGACACGCCATTAGCGAAATACACCACCTTTCGCCTGGGCGCCCGCTGCCAGGGCATCTTCCACTGCCAGAGCCCGCAACAGCTTGAAGAGACCATCCATACTCTCATTAAAGAAAAGAAAACATTTATTTTGATCGGCGGGGGTTCAAACCTCGTGGTTTCCGATGAGCCGCTGGATTGTTACGTGGTGCGCTATTGTACCGACAAGCCCATCATTGAACAAAATGGTGTCACGCTCACCGTTTCCGGCAGTACCAAGCTTGACCACCTCGCCTTGTTTGCCGCGCAGCGCGGCCTNNNNATCCTGGCCGAACGTAAATCAAAACATCCTGATTTACGCTACGAACCATGCGCGGGGAGTTTTTTCCGAAATATCGAACCGACCTCAAAGGCGGGCAAACGCCAGGCGGCCGGATGGTTTCTGGAAGAGGCCGGCGGAAAGAAGCTGAAAGTCGGCGGGGCCGTCATTTATCCCAAGCACGCGAACGTCATCGTTAAATCCGAGGGCTGTCACAGCCAGGACGTTTACGAGCTCTCCCTGCAGATGGCCCGCGTCGTGAAAGAAAAATTCAATCTGAATCTGGTGCGCGAAGTACGCTTCGTTGGAAAATTCCGCGGCATGCCTGCCGACGTGCGGGAGATTATTTGGTAAATTCTATCCATTCCCTTCCGTTACTTCGCCACCCACTGTCCGTTGTCCTCCTGGACCATTTCGCCGGGTTTGGCCTTGTCCCGCTGAACCTCGGCAAAAACCTTTTCGATAGTACCCATTTCACCGGCAAGATTATTTTGCGCCGCAATAGTCGTGTAAAGAACCCGCCGGTCATTGTTTTCCTCAGCAACGACAACTTCCACCTCCGGCGCGGAGACCAACGCCTTGGCATACCCCTGGTTATCTTCGCCCACCATGCCTTTAGCCTTCAAATCCGCGAGGTTGTCAAAACGGGCCCGCCGCGCGTCCAAAGCGGCGCTGACCCCGGGCGTCATTTCTTTCAAGGCATATTTCGCCTCGGCCCTGACTGACAATGGGGTCATGGCCGCTGCTAAAATCATCGTGAGGGACAATATTTTTAAGGCGCGCATTATTTTCCTCCTTGATCGATCGGTAAACTTTCCTTTGGTTTGGCTCCACTGACATAATCTTCGATGTCGGTGGCCGTGTCTTTTAGGCCCCGGATATCCACCGTGACATGGGCGTTGATCGTGATCGGCCGGTTCGGGTCACCAACGGCCTTGACCGTGCAGCCACTGGTCGCCCAGAGACCAGCGGCCAACATCCCGAACAAAAAAATTATTCGTTTAAACCTCATGCTCCCTCCTGTCCTGGTGCCAGTTGCGGCAGGCGATCCAAAAGACTTTTCAGACCGCCTTCCACGTTAAGGTCAACCGTGACTGCCAGATCCAGATTCAACTTCTTGCTGTCCATTTTGATCAAAAGGTTCAAGGAATCGCTGCGCGCACTTTTTACGCGCACATTCGCGTGGTCAAAAAAAACGTCCGTGCCTGCGGCGATCAATTTTTCCAGAATATCGCGCTGGGTGCTGGCCGGGATGTACGAAACAACAGGCTGCAAAAATGCCGCCGGGATCTGCGCGCCCTGCGGCGCGTCAAAACGCCCGTTCATCGCGGTAACAGCGTTGTCCACGCTTTGGATCTCTATGTCGGCATTCCCGTCGATGCGGCCACGCATGCCGGGCGCGACTTCGCCCAGCTCGACCTGCGCGATATCGGCGTGTATTGTATAATCTCGCGGCGTGACCGTCAACCGTCCCTTTAAATTTCCCCGCGCCCACCTCGCGCGACAGGGGTCCGCGATCAACAAACTGTCGTTGCCGCTAAAATATGCTTCAAGCGAGCTTAACGCGATCCCGGGCGCGGCCAAAGAGTCGGCCTGCATACTCGCGCCGGAAATGTTCCATTTAGCGCCGGTCAACAGGAGCGTCACTTTTGAAGAGACGTTTTTAAGCCGCACTTCGCGCGTGGCGACATCGGCTCGCGCGACAGACACGATGATTTTCGGCGATTTTGCCAGCGACCGGAGGTTATCCAGATAAACGGCCGGGATCTGTCCGTGCCATTCCTGGTCCTTTTGTTGCGCAAGGACAAATGAAAAACGCACGTCTTTGATCGCTAACGACCCCGCGGGATCGATGGTGAGCTTTTTGAAGCTTAGATCACGCAGCTGGAAACCCTCGCCCTGCGCGTTGACGGCGGATTTGACGATCCTGGCCACACACCACGGCCGTGTAACAACATATATCCCCGTCGCTGCCAGACACAGCAGTGCAAACAGCGGAATGATGAATTTTCGATAAGCAAACCCGGTCTTTACCATGTATCGCCTGGAGGACTACCCTCCAATTTGTTCCAAATTGGTTTTAGATCAAACTATCCGCCAATTTGGAACATCTCCACTTTATGCGCGTGTTCCGGGCTGGAACGGATTTTGGTACGCAATTCAGAATAGCGGTCGGTTCGTTTCTGCCAGACATTTTGAATGAGCGCCGACAACTCCACGTCGGCGGCGCCTGCGCGTAACGGCGCGCGCAGATCCACTCCGTCACCCGCAAAAAGACACGCATACATTCTCCCCTCCGCCGAAATACGCCCGCGTGTACAGGTGCCGCAAAAAGGCTGCGTTACGGAGGAGATAAATCCAATCTCGCCGCTGCCGTCGGCAAATTCGTAACGCGCGGCGACCTCGCCGAATTCTTTGGCCGCCAGCGGCCGTAACGGAAAGTGTCCATTAATCAGATCCACGAGCTCGCGCGTGGGGACAACATAGCGCAGGTCCCAGTGGTTGCAGTTCCCCACGTCCATATATTCGATAAAGCGTAAAACCGGCTTGCGGCCCTTAAAATACCGCACCAGGTCCATGACGCTGTGGTCATTGACGCCTTTTTGAAGGACCACGTTGATCTTGATCAACGGAAAGTCCAGCTCTTCACAGATGTGGATCCCCTCCAAGACTTTTTTCAGGTCTCCCTTATTCCCGTTCATCTGGTGGAACAACCGGGCGTCCATGGTGTCCAGGCTGACCGTGATGCGGTCCAATCCCGCATCTTTTAGATCGGGGGCGTAGCGCGACAGCAAAGAACCGTTCGTTGTGAGGGCCAGGTCCTTGACACCCTCAATCGCGCGCAGCTTGCCAACGAGCTCGACTAAATTCGGACGCAGTAAAGGCTCACCTCCGGTCAAACGGATCTTGGTCACCCCAAGCCCGACGAAAACTTTCGTCAAACGGATGACCTCTTCGAACGTAAGCCAATCGTTGGATTTTAAAAAAGAATAATGCCGGGAATCTTCCTTGTCCGGCATGCAGTAGGTGCACCGGAAATTACAACGGTCGATGACGGAGATGCGCAGATCTTTTAAAGGGCGGAGGAACGTGTCGTGAATGGAATTTGCTTTTTGCATTTTGATAAGGGTTAAGGTTACGATGCCCGTATCGATCACGTCTTGGGGTAACGCAATGGAACATTACCGTTACCGAACAACGAAACGGGCCTCGTTGCCCTAACCGATTTATTACTCCGTTGTCACAGTTTTTACTTTCTCCAGCGCCCCCTTCATCGTGTGCCAGCAAAGGCTCGCGCATTTGACGCGTGCCGGGAAATGCCAGATACCGGAGAAAACCGAAAGCTTGCCCAAAACATTGGGATCTTTGTCGGGACGCAGTTCGCCCTTGATCAACCGGTGGAACTGGTCGAATAAAACCTCCGTCTCCTGGCGCGTTTTGCCCTTAAGGCTGGCCGTCATCAGCGAGGCCGACGCTTTGGATATCGCGCAACCGTCGCCTTCAAAAGAAACGTCCTCAATCACGCCGCCCGGTTCCTTCACGTGCAGATAAATGTGCAGGTGGTCGCCGCAGAGCGGATTATACCCTTCGGCTTCGTGGGTCGGGCTGGGAATCTTGCGAAAATTTTTCGGGTTTTTATTGTGTTCGATGATGACCTGTTGATAGAGTTCACTGCGGCTGTCGTGGCTCACGGGAATACTTCTCTCACTTTCAAGAGCGCCTCGACTAAACGGTCGATCTCGGCAGTCGTATTATAAAAAGATAATGAGGCGCGCGAGCTGGCCGGCACACCGAAATGCTGCATGACCGGCTGCGTGCAATGGTGCCCGGTGCGGATGGCGATCCCTTCGTCGTTGACCAGGGTCCCGATATCGTGCGCGTGCACACCGGGCAGGATAAATGACAATACCGCGACTTTTTCTTTGGCCGTGCCGATCAATCTTAACCCGGGCACCTTTTGCAGCGCGCGGGTCCCGTATTCCAGAAGACCTTGCTCGCAGGCCTCAATGCGATCGAACCCGATGGAGAGGACATAATCGATCGCCGCGCCCAGGCCGATCACTTCGGCGACCGCTGGTGTCCCGGCTTCGAATTTATAAGGCAGCGTGTTGTAGGTCGTTTTCTCGAAGGTGACGGAGCTGATCATATCGCCTCCGCCGTGAAACGGCGGCATTTTATTGAGCAGTCCCGCCTTACCGTAGAGAACACCGACCCCTGTGGGGCCGAAAAGCTTGTGCCCGGAGAAAGCCAAGAAATCGCAATCCAGGTCCTGCACATCGATCCGGCGGTGGCCGACGGCCTGCGCCGCGTCAACGAGAATGAGCGCGCCGCGGCCGTGCGCCGCCTTGATCATCTTTTGGACCGGATTGATCGTGCCCAAAGAATTAGAAATGTAAACAATGGAAAGCAGTTTAGTCTTCGCCGTTAAAAGCTTCTCAAATTCGCTGTAGATCAATTCGCCTTGATCGTTAAAAGGGATGACCTTAAGGACACACCCTTTTTCTTCGCGAAGCATCTGCCAAGGCACGATGTTGGAATGGTGCTCCATCTCGGAAATGAGAACCTCGTCGCCGGGTTTGAGGGAATGCCTGCCGTAGCTGTACGCGACGAGGTTGATCGACTCCGTCGTCCCGCGGGTGAAAATAATCTCTTTGGCGTCGCGCGCGTTGAGGAATTTCTGCACTTTGCCGCGCGCCCCTTCATAAGCGGCGGTCGCCTTCTCGCTCAGCTCGTGAACGCCGCGGTGCACGTTGGAGGTGTACTTCTGGTAATACCCGTCCATCGCCTCCAAAACTACGCGCGGCTTGAATGTGGTGGCGGCATTATCGAAGTAAACCAGGGGCTTGCCGTGCACGCTGACGTGAAGGTTAGGAAAATCCTGCCGGATTCTTTGAATATCAAGGTCCATGACGACCTCCCGTCATTTTTCCTCATTTCCTGTTCTGGAACGAAATGACCTGCCTCGCCTTGCTCGGCAAGGCGGGCGAGGCTCGCCCTTTCAAAACTGACGGGGCGGCCTTCATCCTTCCAGAACCTCAAGGCTGGGCGCGACCATCCGGGCGGCTTGTTCCCGGACGGAGTCGCGCGTCAAACGGTTTAAAATGTCATCGACGAAACCCTGGGTGAGAAGCCGTGCCGCGATTTTGCGCGGCACGCCCCGCGCCTGCAGGTAAAAGATCTCGTCTTCGTTAAGCTGGCCGATGGTGGCGCCGTGCGTGCATTTGACGTCGTCGGCAAAGATCTCCAGCTGTGGCTTGGTGTCCACCTGACACTCCTTGCCCAGCACCAAATTCTTATTAAGCTGATAGGAATTGGTCTGCTGCGCGATCGGCTGAACGAAGATCTTGCCGTTAAAAACCGCCCGCGCCGCGTCATTGAGCACTCCCTTATAAAGCTGATTGCTTGTCGCGTTCGGCACGCGGTGGTCGACCGAAGTGTGATTGTCCACGTGCTGGTCTTTGTACACGCTGTAAAGGCCGTTTAAAAACGCCGCGGCCCCTTCGCCGTTGATGACAACGTCCAGATTATTGCGCGCGATCGACGCCCCGGCGGCCAGCGAAAAGCCGTTGAACGTTGAATCTCTCTTTTGCCAAACACGCGTGGTCCCGACGTGATACGCCCTGAGACTTTCCTTTTGAGCTTTAGAATAATGCAGCGTCGCGTTCTCTTCCAGGAACACATCGGTCAGCGGATCGGCGAGATAAATATTTTCGTCGTTTAATCCAACGTGGGTTTCCAGGATGCTCGCTTCGCTCGATTTACCCAATCGGATGAACGCGTGCGGGAAGGTGGCGATCTGTTCGCCGTCGGCCTGTGTTACGTGCAAAATATGGACCAACTGGTTCGCGATGATCTTGTCCTTGATATGAATGTAGATCCCTTCCCGCGTGAGCGCCTTGTTCAAGGCCACGAACGCGGAATCTTTTTGCGGGTCGTAATGCGCCCAAATCTCCTGGACCGCCGCCGCGTTATTGGTCAGCGCGTCGCTCAGTGTCATGATCTCAACGCCCGTGGGAGGTTTTCCAAAATTCGACAATTCTTTGTCGGGCGTGCCGTTGACGAAAACGATGTTCACGTCCGCCTCGCCGCAATACCGCGCACGGACGTCTTTACGTTGCGCGGGGCTTAGCGCGGATTTACCAGCCGGCGTATAGCGGTGTCCGGCCAGGGCGGAAAGGTTGGTGTACTTCCATTCCTCGTCTTTGACCGTCGGGATCCCCGTTTTACGAAAACGCGTCAGCCCTTCTTCCCGTAACCGGGCGACCCATCCCGGGGACTTTTCACCTTTGAGCGGCCCGGCGAGCGTGTCGAGCTGTTCCATAAACAGGCTGTTTTTTTCTGTTGGTGCGATCATCGTATCTGTCATTTCCCGCTCAACCAGTCGTACCCTTTATCTTCGACCTCCAGGGCCAGCTCTTTCCCGGATGACTTGACGATCTTGCCGTCGACCAGGATATGGACAAAATCCGGAATGATATAATTCAAAAGCCGCTGATAATGGGTGATGACCAGCCTGGCGTTGTTCTTGTTCTTGAGCTTGTTGACCCCGTCGGCAACAATACGCATCGAATCGATATCAAGCCCTGAATCCGTTTCATCCAGCACGGCAAAACGCGGGTTCAAGACGGCCATTTGCATGATTTCGTTACGTTTCTTCTCGCCGCCGGAGAAATCCACGTTGACCGGACGGTTGATGAACTTCTCATCCATGTCCAGCAGTTTCATTTTCGTGCGCAAGAATACGTCGAAATCCATCGGGTCCATTTCCTCGGCGCCCTGATGACGGCACAAGGCGTTAAAGGACGCACGCAAGAACGCCGACATGCTCACCCCCGGGATCTCCACCGGATACTGGAACGCGAGGAATATCCCTTCCTGGGCGCGCTCTTCCGGCTCCATATCGAGGACGTTGATCTTTTTGAAGTTCACCTCATAAAGGATCTCGCCCTCGGTCACTTCATAATCGGGATGCCCGGCAATGACCTTGGCCAGCGTCGATTTGCCGGAACCGTTGGGCCCCATGATCGCGTGAACCTCGCCGGTATTGATCGTTAAGTCGATCCCTTTTAAAATTTCCGTATCGTTGATTTTGACGTGCAGATTTCTTATTTCGAACATTTAAGGTACCTTTCTAGAATTAGTGGTCAGGGGTCAGTGCCCAGTGGTCAGCAATTATTCTGATCACTGGTCACTGATCACTGTTATCCAACACTCCCCTCCAGCTTCATTTGCAGGAGCCGCACAGCCTCAACGGCAAATTCCATCGGGAGCTCGTTAAAAACCTCTTTGCAAAATCCGTTGATGATCAGCGAAATCGCGGCCTCCATGTCCAGCCCGCGCGACTTGAGGTAGAACACCTGCTCGGCGTTGATCCTGGAGGTCGAGGCCTCATGCTCCAGTGTGGCGGTCGAGTTCCTGACCTCGATATACGGGAACGTGTTGGCGCTGCATTTGTTGCCGACCAGCATGGAGTCGCACTGGGAAAAATTCCGGGCCCGCTCCGCCGACGGCATGATCTTCACCAGCCCCCGGTAATTATTGTTGGACTCATCCGTGGAGATCCCCTTGGAGATGATGGTGCTCGTCGTCCTTTTCCCGATATGGATCATCTTCGTCCCCGTGTCCGCCTGCATCCGGTGGTTGGTCAGGGCCACCGAATAAAATTCTCCGACCGAATCATCGCCCTGCAGGATACAGCTCGGGTATTTCCAGGTGATCGCGGCCCCGGCCTCGACCTGTGTCCAGGAAATTTTGGAACGCCGGCCCAGGCACTTGCCTCGCTTGGTCACAAAATTATAGATCCCGCCGCGGCCTTCCTTGTCGCCGGAATACCAGTTCTGGACGGTCGAATATTTGATCTGGGCGTTGTCCAAAGCGATCAGCTCAACAACCGCCGCGTGCAATTGGTTCTCATCACGCATCGGCGCGGTGCACCCTTCGAGATAACTGACGCAGCTCCCCTCTTCGGCCACAATGAGCGTACGCTCGAACTGTCCTGATTCGGCCGCGTTGATCCGGAAATACGTCGATAATTCCAGGGGACATTTCACGCCTTTGGGGATGTAACAGAATGACCCGTCGCTAAAGACCGCCGCGTTGAGCGCCGCAAAAAAATTATCCGAATACGGCACGACGGAGCCCATATATTTCTTGACCAGATCGCCGTGACGGGCGATGGCCTCCGACATCGAGCAGAAAATGATCCCCTGTTTGGCCAGCTCCGTCTGGTGGGTCGTCCCGACAGAGACGCTGTCAAAGACCGCGTCGACCGCGACCCCGGTCAGGCGCTTTTGCTCGCCCAGCGGGATGCCCAATTTTTCAAAGGCCTTGCGCAGTTCGGGATCAACCTCTTCAATGCTTTTGGGCCCTTGTCCCGCCTTTTTGGGCGCGCTGTAGTAGCTGACCCCCTGATAATCAATCGGGCCATATCTAAAATTCGCCCAATGGGGCTCTTTCATCGTCAACCAATGCCGGTACGCCTTCAGCCTCCACTCGAGCATCCAGCCGGGTTCATTCTTTTTTTGGGAAATGGTCCGGATCGTGTCCTCGTTTAAACCCTTCGGGATACGGTCGGTCTCAATCTCCGTATAAAAACCGTACTTATAGTCGCGGCTGGTGAGGACATTCTCCTCGATGGTCTTTTCATTCAGCAATTTTGTTTCTTCTTTACGCATGGTTTCCTTTAAACAACGTCACTCGCTGCGCGCGCCCGCTTCTTTAACGATCGTTTTCTGCCGGATACCTTTTTCCCCATGATGTTTGGACTCGATCAAGTCCGTTACCATGATCTCGGCAAACAATTTGTTGAGCTTCTCATTAAGATTCAACATCGGCGCGATGATGTGACACGTCGCCGTGATCCCGCAGTTGGAATAATCGCCGTGAAAACAGTTGGTAATCTCGATGGGCCCGATGATCATATCAGAGAGTTCGCGCATCGAGACCTTCGAAAGGTCTTTGATCACCTGATACCCGCCCTTGGCCCCCTGCTCGGCCTGCACGATACCGTGTTGCGCCATGATCTGCAGAACGCGCGAGGTCGGGTCAAAGGGGATGTTATACAGATCACATATCTCCTTCGCGGAGGTGATCTGCCCCGGCGCCTTGTGGCTCATATATTTCAAGGCGATGAGCGCGTATTCGATCTTTCTATTGATTTTGAACATATTTTTCACAAGAGAAGCAAGAAACAAGAAGCAAAGAAAATACTTTGGGCCTTCAATACCCGTTTAACTTATTTTTTCTTTGCTTCCTGATTCTCTGCTTCTTATTTCTTGCCTCCCTCTGCCTTCAATTCAAACGTCAGCTCGTTGATCTTCGCCGCCACGATAAAATCATTTTCCGACAACCCGCCCAGCGCGTGGGTGGTCAAACAGATCTTCAATTTGCGATAGCCGGTCAAATGGATATCAGGGTGATGACCCTCGCCCTCGGCAATTTCAGCGATTCTTTCAATGGCCCGCACTGCCGCCAGAAAATTCTTCATCACAAATTCGCGCACAATGCCTTTGCCATCCGCCTCCACCGTCCATCCCGGTGTCAAGGGAAGGTATTCCCGGATCCTGACCGCGTCGAGCGCCTTGCCGATCCCTTCGCAATGCTGACATTTTTTCTCTGTCAACGTATTTACCTTCATAGCCGCCACCTCCTCCTTCCAGGCCGCGCGTCATCCGGTTAGAACGCATCGGCTAATTCAACGACCACATCAGGATTGAATTGGTCTTTCAGGATATTTTCAATGGCCTTGAGCGTGCCCATCGCGGCGCTCGGACATGAACCGCACGCCCCCTGGTAAAATACGCGCAAGACGTTGTCTTTATAATCAATCAGCTCAATGTCGCCGCCGTCCATCTGCAACGCGGGGCGCACCGTCTGGTCGAGGATTGCGTTGATCTGCGCCATTTCCGGCGAATCGTTACCCGCCGGCGCCGCTTTCTTCTGCGGTTCCGGCGTGGCAAAATCGGGATTATGGTCATTGATCCTATCCAGGATCGTCTTGCGGATCCGCTCTTCCAGAGCGTCCCAATTCACACTGCCGTCCTGCGTGACCGTAATATAATTATCAAAGAAATAAACTTCTTTAATCTGCGGGTCTAATGCGAAGACCGCCCCGGCCAGCGGGTTCGCCGCGCATTCCCCGGCGGACTTGTAGGTCCAGTTCCCGGCCGTTTTGACCGGCGTATTTAAGACAAATTTTAGCGCATTTGGATTGGGCGTACTTTGGATCGTCAATTGCGTTTTCATCATATTCTCCTTTAAAAATGCCACTTCCGGCAACCCTTTGTCGGGAAGTATCTCCCGCCCATTTAAAGTTTATCATAAAATACTCTAATAAACGACGTATTTATCATAATACGCCCGGTAGAAAATGCAAGAAAGAACTCGCCTGCGCTCGCGCTAGACGATAACGTCATATTTCTCAAGAAGATACAAGGCGAAAGGAAAAGCGCAGGTAAAGGCGGGTGAAACGGCGTTCAAAACGTGGATACTGCGGTGGTCGCCTTCCACGACAAAATCCTGGACCAGTTGGCGATGGCGGGTATCCAGAAGCTGGGCCCGGATACCGGGCAAGGTACGCTCCGTGAAACCTTCGGGATCAATGTGGCGCACCATGTGACTGGCCAGATCGACCATGTAACGCTTGTTGTACTTCTTCATTTCTTCCAAAGCCAGGTCGCGGAATCCGAAACTGTTGGCGGCGAACAGTTGCGCTTCCCGCGCGCAGATTTCCACAAATTCTTCCAACGAAAAATTCGCCAGCCGTTCGTAATTTTCCCGCCAGAACGCGGGGATCGCCGTCGGGCCGATCTTGATCTCGCCGGAGGCCGTCTTGGTAAAATGCACGCCGAGAAACGGGTTCTTCAGATTGGGCACTGGATAAATGTTCGTCCGCACGTCCGTCTTGTTTTTGGTGTATTTCCAGTAGATCCCTTTAAACGGGATGATCGTATATTTCCTTCCAAAACCAAAATCCTTCGCGATTTTATCCGCGTACAGCCCGGCGCAGTTGATGACCTTGCTGGCGACGAATTCCCCCCCCGTCGTACGGGCCACATTTTCCGCATGTCCCAGGTATTTCGTTCCGAAGAAAAATTCCACTCCCTGCGCCGACAAATCCTTGCGCAAGGCGGCGCACACCAGTTTGGGATCGACGCTCGCCGTATCAGGGGAATACAGCGCCTTTTTAAACGTACGGACGTTCGGCTCGATCTCCGACGCATTATATTCATCGACGATCTCAACTTTGGCGCCGTTACGTTTGCCGCGGCGCTCCAGTTCGTAGAGTTGTTCCAGTTCCTTTTCATTTTGCGCGACGACAAGCTTACCGCAAAGATTGACCGGGATGCTGTGCTGACAGCAATACTGCTTCATCAAACGGTTTCCAGTCACGGTGAACTGCGCCTTGAGGCTATCGGCGGTGTAATAGAACCCGGCGTGCAAAACCCCGCTGTTACGCCCCGAGGCGTGCGCGGCTTCGCTTTGTTCCTTATCGATAATGCAGACGCGGGCGGCGGGATTTTCGCGTTTGATCTCAAATGCGACCGCCATGCCGATGATGCCGGAGCCGATAATGAGGTAATCGTAGTGTTGGGACATGACTTGACGAAGTTTCCGGATATCCGGATCAATTTTTTTCTTTATCTGCCCACTTCTTATGTGTCCCGTCGCAGTACGGCTTTTTCTCACTGCTCTTGCAGCCGCACCAGGCCACGGTTTTCGTTTCGGTGATCACTTCAATGATGGGGCGCATGCCGACTTTTTCGTGGGAACCGTCGCAAAAGGGTTGTTTTTGGGATTCGCCGCAGGAACACCAGGCGTAGCGGCCCGGTTTCATTTCCATAACAAAAGGGGCGTTTTGGGCGTGGGGGAATTTCTTAGACATAAATTAAAATTCTGTTTAGTGTTTCAGTGATCAGTGGCCAGTGGTCAGATTTACTGAACACTGAGCACTAACCACTGACCACCACACTCATTTTTCCAACAAATACAGCCCCGTATGCGCGAAAAGATTCGGCCGCGCGCCCACGCGCTTGCTGCCGCTGATGCCGACCTCATCGAGGATCTTGATGCCGTTATTTTTGCAGAAGTAACGAAAATCCTTCAAGCTCAAAAATCGCAAGTTCGGCGTGTCGTACCATTCGTAGGGCAATTCTTTGGTAACGGGAACGCGGCCCTGGAAAAAGATCTGCAAACGGGCGCGCACGTGACAAAAATTCGGGATACCGACGATGACTTTCTTGCCCACCCGCAGAGCTTCCAGGATCACCTTGCGCGGCTGCAAGACCTCCTGCAAGCTTTCGTTGAGGATCACGTAATCGAAGCGTTTATTGGAGTAATCCGCCAGCCCCGCGTCGATGTCGATGTGCGAGACCGTGAGGCCTTTGGCCATACAGCTATAAATGGCCTTCTCGTCGATCTCAACGCCGGTGCCGTGACAGCCGCGGTTTTTGATCAACAACTCCAGCAAAACGCCGTCGCCGCAGCCCAGGTCCAGTACGCGGGACCCCTTGTCCACCCACTTGATGATGATCTGATGATCAAAACGGATACTCTTGCCGGCTTCAGACATGCGCGACGCCTTTCTGCATACGGGCGAGAAAATGTGAAATGAGCTTCGTCTGGCCTTCCACTTCGACCAAAAACGCGTCGTGGCCGTAGGATGAATTGATCTCAATGTCGGAAACGTCGAGATCGTTGGCCTTCAAAGCACGCACCATTTCCTTGGACTGATACGACGGGTACAGCCAGTCCGAGGTAAAGGAAATGACCAGAAAGTGCGCCCTGGCCTTCGCGAAGACGTCCGTCAATTTTCCTTCCGCGGCCATGTCAAAATAATCGAGCGACTTTAAAATATACAAATACGAATTGGCGTCGAAGCGCTGGACGAAATTACCGCCGCGGTATTTAAGATAATTTTCGACCTCAAAATCGTGCGAGAAGTCATACCCCAGGCGTTCTTTGGCGATGAGCTTGCGGCCGAATTTCTCGTCCATCGACTTGTCGCTCATGTAGGTGATATGCCCGATCATCCGCGCCAGCGCGAGCCCGCGCGCGGGGATGGATTTGCCGTAATAGTCGCCCCCCTGCCAATCCGGATCGCCCATGATGGCCTGGCGCGCCACTTCGTGCAGGGCGATCTGCTGGGCGGTGTGACGGGTATTGGTGGCAATGGCGATGACCGACTCAACGTAGTCGGGATATTGCGTCGCCCAGATCAGCGCCTGCAGTCCGCCCATCGAACCGCCGGAGACGCACAGCAATTTCTTGATGCCCAAATGATCGATGAGATGTCTTTGCGCGGCGACCATATCGTCGATGGTGACAAAAGGGAAACTTAAGCCGAACGGTTTTCCGGTCTTGGGGTTGATCGACGCCGGACCGGTACTTCCTTTGCATCCGCCGATCACGTTCGAGCAAATGACGAAATATTTGTCCGTGTCAAAGCCCTTGCCGGGCCCGATCATCGTGTCCCACCATCCGGGCTTCTCCTCGCCCTTGTGGAAAAACGCCGCGTGCGCGTCGCCGGTCAGAGAATGGAACACCATAATGGCGTTGGACTTGTCTTTATTGAGCGTGCCGTAGGTTTCGTAGGCGAGGGTGACCGGTCCAAGGCTCACACCGCTTTTGAGCTTCAGTTCATGCGGCGGCGCGCAACACGTATGATATTGGGTTTCAACGATATGCATATGGTGAGGATATTAACACAGGGCTTCCAACGTGTCAATTCTACTGCCGTGTGTAATGAAACATCGCCTCGATCGTGCGCGCGGCGCGCCGGCGCACGGCTTCATCGAGGACCACGCGGTCGCGGGGCGCGGGGTTTTTCATCACCCGCAGGATATCTTCGAGGGTATTGGACTTCATGTAGCGGCACAGCGTGCAGGTGCCCACCAGTTTTTTCTCGGGGAACTCTTTCTGCAGACGCGAAGAAAGCCCGCATTCGGTGAGCATTAAGAATTCTTTGGATTCGGTCTCGCGCATGTATCCCAGCATCTCGGCGGTGGAACCGACAAAATCCGAATGGGCGACGACCGCGGGGCTGCATTCCGGGTGGCTGACGACCTTCACGTTGGGATATTCAGTGCGGATGCGGAAGATCTGGTCCTGGCCGTATTCCTCATGCACATAACAGGCGCCGGTGTAGTAGCTGATCGTTTTATGCACGCCGCGGGCATACATTTCGTTGACCAGGTTCTGGCCCATCAGTTTGTCGGGCAGAAAGTAGATCTTGTCGCTGGGGACGCGCTCGACGATCTTGTAGACGTTCGAGGACGTGACGCACACGTCGCATTCCGCCTTGACCTCGGCGGTCGTGTTGATGTAACAGACAAAGGTGTAGCCGGGGAACTGCCGGCGCAGGCGCCGGACTTCGGCGGCGTTGATCGAATCCGCCAGCGTGCAGCCGTCCAGGGCCGTGGGGATCAACACCTCTTTCCCGGGGTTCATGATCTTGGCCGTTTCCCCCATAAAACGCACCGCGGCGAAGACAATCACATCCGCCTTCGTTTCCATCGCGTTCTTGCTCAGGGCGTAGGAATCGCCCACGTAATCCCCGACACCGTAGACGATCTCGGGACTGACGTACGAGTGGACGAGGATGACGGCGTTGAGTTCCTCTTTTAATTCATTGATTTCGTTGATGACCGGGACCAGTTCAGCGCATTTCTTGAGGGAATAATGGCAGACCGTTCCGCCGACCCTGATATTTTTCAGGGATTCGTGAAGCTGCTCGGGAGTTATTTGGCGCTGTTTGGTTAACATATTTGTTCAGTGGTAAGTGATAAGTCGTAAGTGGTAAGCTAAAAACATCAAAACTTTCTGCTTACGACTTACAACTTACGACTTACGACTCCAAAGGGAATTACGATAAGATACAACATTTTCTACAAAATTGCAACCCCTTTTAAGACATTGGGGGAGGCGTCAATGACGCGGACTTTGACGGACTCGCCCAAGGCCCAGCCGCCTCCATCGAGGGTGACCAGCTGGTTGCCGTCGGCGCGCCCGTAAAGGACCTCCGGCGAACGCTTGCTGCCCTTGTTCTCGAGGAGGATCTCAAAGGTTTTGCCGATATGCGCGCGGTTCTTCTTAAGCGAAATTTCCTTCTGAAGCTCGTTCAAGCGGACTATCCGTTCGGTCTTGACCGCCTCGGGCACGTCATCCTTGAATTTGCGCTCCGCGATCGTGCCTTTGCGCTGAGAATATTTAAAGGTAAAGGCCGAATCAAAGCCCACCCGCTCCATCACATCGAGTGTTTGCGCGAAGTCGGCATCGGTTTCGGAGCAAAAGCCCACAATCACGTCCGTGGAGAGCGCCACACCGGGGATAAGGCCCCGGACCTTTTCGACCAGCGCCAGGAACTCTTCTTTGGTGTACGTACGGTCCATCAATTCCAGAATGCGGTTACTGCCGGATTGCAGGGGCAGATGAACATGTTTGCAGACTTTTGGGTTGCGGGCCACGGCCTCCAGCAGCTTGTCCGGGAAATCTTTGGGATGCGGCGAGGTAAAGCGGACGCGCTCGATACCCTTCACTTCGCTGACCGCTTCCAACAGATCGGCAAAATCTTTGCCCTCGGCATAGTAAGAGTTGACATTTTGTCCCAACAAAGTGACTTGCTTGAAACCGTCGTTGGCAAGATGGCGCGTTTCTTCGACCACATTTTCGATGGTCCGGCTGCGCTCGCGCCCGCGAGTATAGGGCACGACACAGAACGTGCAAAAATTATTGCACCCGCGCATGACCGCCAGCCACGCGTTGACCCCGCGCTCGCGCCGCGGATACACGTCCGAATACGTCTCAAATTCGCTCAATGTGATGTCAAAAACTCTTCTTACCTCTTGCTTCTTACCTCTTACCTCTCTACCTCTTACCTCTGTTTTCGCGGCTTCGTCGATCAACTGGGGCAGCCGCTTATAAGAATCCGGCCCGGCGATAAAATCAATTTTCAATCTTCGATTTTCCAATAAATCAGTTCTTAAATTCGTCGCCATGCAACCGAGAATCCCGATCATCACCGGGCTTCCATTGTGCCCGCGCTTGATCTCGTGGATCCGATTATAAACCTTCTGATGCGCGTGCTCCCGGACGGCGCAAGTGTTCAGCAACACCACATCCGCTTCCTCCTCGCTGGGCACCAACGCATACTTCGCCTTGGCCAAAATTGAGCGCACGAGCTCGGTGTCGTATTCGTTCATCTGACAACCGTAAGTTTCAATAAAAACTTTTTTAGAAAACGTACGGTTGTCAGCCCCCATGCTTAAATTTCGAGTGTTTTCGGCGAGAAATCTGAGGGGGTTGACATCGTCCCGCTTAGGGGTCGATGCAACCTTGCTATTTTGAACCTTATTAATCATATTAAGTACGTGTCCACGGAATTCCCACCCAAAAAATTATTTTATAAATTTTTAGTCTTATCGACCAACACGTCAATGAAACCTTTCACCAATTGAACTCTTTCTTGCAATACCCCTAATTCACCAGAGTCAACCAAACATCTCACAACTATTTTTTTAACATCTAGTTTAATCTTATCATTCCATGGTTTACCTTGCTGTAAGAAGCAGTATTGGACGCGCTCAGTCCATTTCTTTTTATCAGATCTGAATTTAGTATTATTCAAATCTACATCACATTCTTTCTGTATTGCGTTTATATAAATCTTTGGGTCTATTAAATCTTCTATCTCTGATTCTTTCATCCTAGGCACAGAAGCCATATGCACTTCCTGATGGGAAAGTATACTCTTTTCGACTGCTTTAGCATATGCACCTTGAGCTATTGAGTCATTATCTATAAATGCGTGTACTTGAAAGGCTTGTTCTTTATAGTGCGAACTATGATAGGACAAATTTGTAACCCCTACCATGGGATAAATCATGACAGAACCGTTTACTATTTTCTTGCTTAAATTAGGTGATAATATTTTTATCCAATGCTGCAATATAAGCTGGTCTTCCCCACCTTCAGCTAATATTATAAAACTTGCGCTTGCTAAATTATCCGATACCTGAACACCTAGGATTTCACGCACTCGATTAATATTTTTAGCAGGCCGAGCTTTATTATCAGAAACAAGTATGTTGTTTGCGGGGTCCATTCTATCTACAAAGATGGGGGAATGAGTAGTAACAATAATCTGCATATTATTTGAGACATTATCCAACACAGCCTTTAATTGATGAACTGCATTGGGATGCAGATGCGATTCCGGTTCTTCTAATGCGAGAATAATTGACTTCTTGACCTTTGCCTGTTCCGAAAGATACTTTACTAACGAAATGGCAACAAGGCTTTTAATGCCATCGCCCTTCCTTTGTAATTCGGTCTTAACACCATCATCAACTAAAACATTAAAAGATCTCCTTAAATAACGTGCACGGTCTTCTTTTACAATAAAATCGAGGCTTTTTACAGTTGGAATAAAACCTTGTATAGAACGAGAAAGTTGTGCTCCAAGTTTATCGAGAGTTGGCTTTTGAGTGTCTTCAATTTGTTTTAATGCCTTAATATAATCAGCGTTGCTTTCAACAGACTCTAATTCCGCTTCAATCAAATCACGAATGATATCATTAATAAAAGACACTCCCCGAATTGCTGGGATATACTGAAAATAAAAACGTTCCTTTAAAAAAGATATAATTAATAGTTTTTTATCATTTGCAACTTTTTTAGCCTTACCTTTTGTGATGATATCAAAATCGGGTGTTTCCTTTTGATTGTATTTTATTAAAATTTTAAGTGACTTTGCCCAGTGACTTTTTGTTAGTTT
>DPIG01000002.1 GCA_003522725.1 Candidatus Omnitrophota bacterium | reverse complement strand
CCGGCCTTCTTTGTCTGAAATCAACTCCCGGCCCAAAGCCATGATGCGGATCCGATACCGCCACAAACCGGAAGCCGTCGGCAAGATCATCGTCTGAAACGTATGCAGACTACCGTTAGTTGTGGCCAGCCATGTCATGGGTACGATTTCCAAAGTGTTTTCCGGTGTCGTCGCCAGGACCTCGGCGCTGATAAAAGGCCCGGGGACGGAAGATTTCACCTTGGCCAAAATCACAAAAGGTTCCCGGGGATAGCATTGTTCATCAAATCCCGGGCCGTACGCCAGCCACTCTTTGAGCTCAATGTCTTTCGCGGCCCGCGCGTCCCGATGGATGGCAGCCGGTGTGAACGGAATGAAATAGTCCTGGCCCTGATGGTTATCCCAATCTTCGCTTCGCGGGAAATACAACACAAACACCACGCCTTCGGCGTCGACGGCGTGAGGAATAAACAGCGTGACCGCGCGATGATCTTTCTCAACATGCAAAGGCGTCTGAACCGCCTGGCCGTTTTCATAAATCATCGTCTTGAGCGGCCAGATGGATGGCGGGACAGATTCCCAATGGCCTTCCTTGACCAATCCCCAATGGAGCGCCACAGGCTCGTGACCCCCGACGGTGATATGGATCTTATGGCCATGAAGGGTTTTCTTCATCCGCCAGACAACTTCTCTCCCGGTGACGGGCGAAGACGCATGCCGTTTCGGCCGACGCGCGCCAACATCCAGGAGCCCGGGGCCATAAGGCATCCGGGCCTCATCCCATGTGCGGCCCGCGTCCAGGGAAAACCGCGGGACATAGGCAAAACGTCCCTGCCTCGACGGCGTTAATACCGCCTTGAAAACAAAGTTGTTGTTTTCCCGGCCCCAGAATTCCATGGGATATACCGTGTGCCAGAGGCCGGAATCCATATCCGTCCAGATGCCGGCGGCGATCCGCGTTGCCAGAAGCACTTCCGCCGGCTCCGGAACAATCCGCACCCGGCCGCGCACGATGACCGCCGCCCCGCGAACGAGATTCACCCTGACGCCCGACGCCGGGCCGTTATAGCCGGGGGCCTCCACATCCACATCTCCGGCCCAGCCGATGCGATAGCCGCTTGACTCCTCCTGCAGAATCTCCATCCATTGATCAAAGGTCACGGCCTGACGCGCGATAACCTTGTTAACCAGATCAAGCCGCCACTGGGCCCAATCTCCCAAACCCCAATCCGCGTAAACGCCATGCGCCCATTTCACAAGGATCCTGATGAGATAATATGGCAGGAGGCCGAAGATCTTCTCCCGGCTGATCCCGGACGCATGCGCATAGGCCTCAAGGAATGGAACAACCAATTCGGGGAGCCGGTCGATCCATAGGGGATTGTTCTTGCGGGCATCGATCAACCCCAGCACCACGACGGACAGATCCGCGATCCGCGACTCAAGCCGGCTGAACTCCGCGTCAATCCAGCCGCTCAACCTGCCGCCGGGCTGGCTGACAAACGTGTTCCAGGCCGACGCGTCACCATGAATTCGGACCAGTTCTTCCTGACGCGCCTCNNGCGTTGAGGGAGGCAAGCGTCTCGGCCTCGCTTCTTCTGTAATATTTCAAACCGGCGCGCCGGCCTGTCGCTGTGATCCTGTGCATCTGCGCCATCACATCCGCCAGGGACTTCAGGGCAAAACGCGCGCGCGCCACAACCACATCCGGGGCATGCATGAAATCAAACAGACGCGTCAGACCTGACTTTTGCAGATTCTCGATGATCAAAGCGCGGCTGACATCGCTGGAGTGCACGGCATCGGGCTTCAGATGAGGCTCCAGACGCGGATGAATGCTTCGAAAGAACATTTTCTCCCGGTTATATCCCTGATCCCGCGACGCGAAGAGCTTGACGACAAACCGCTCATCCCTGGACAACAACACCATACGCCGCGGCCTCTGCAGAAGAATTTTGTAGTGGAACCTGCGGATGAAATCCTCGACATTCATCCTCTTGGACCCCAAAAGCAGAAGCTGGTACTGGATCCTCCTGAGATTTCTTTCATCATTCTCGGACGAAAGCGGCGAAGAGGCGGCGGGGACCGGGAAAAGACCCTCGACTTTTTTGATAAACTCCCTGGTCTCTATAGGCAGGCCATTGGGAACGGACAGCCACTTGTCTCCATGCCGGCGGATTCGCTTGACGACGGATCCCCTGCCGCCGTTGTACATGGCCAAAATCGTCTTGCGCTCCCAGTCGCGGTCACGCACGACGGGAACAGCTGACTCTTTCAGCAAAAATCCTTTTTTCGTCCTGACAATCGCGTGATGGCGGAGGAAATCCAGATTGTCATACAGCAGGTAGGCGGCGGCCTTGACGCTGTCTTCGCGGGAACGCACCACACTCTGAAAAACAAGGGCCCCGCGCCTGCGGCCGAACAAAGCCCTCAACACGGCGTGTTTTGATTGGATGGCCTCAAGGCTTGGCCCGGGGCCGATCTCCCGCAATTGATCATTGATCTCCTCGACCGTGATCGGCATCAACTGCATCAGTCCCCGGGCGCCCTTAGCCGAGACCTCTTGAGGCTCAAACCCGCTTTCGACAATCTGAATGGCGCGCAAGAATTCAGGACTGATGACATGCCCGATATCGTTGAGGTCGGCATGACGGAGGATGGTCGCGGAAATATTCTCAAACAGACCCCACTCCAGAACATCCTTGATCTGTGGGGTGTCATCCCATATCCCTGTCCTTGCCGGATAAAAACTGAACATAACTGCTATGATGAGGCCGGCTGCGAAGACCCTCCTGATCTCATCCCTCAGAGGGCTGGAGGCGGTGCCCCCGTCCACTTCGGGAGTGGCCAGGGCCATGGCCTCAAGAGAAGAAGTATCTTGACTCTGTGGGATGGATAAGTTATATTCCCTAAGAGGAGAAACAAACATGATAAAAATGTCGAACATGTTAGAACGTATAGTTTCAGATCCCGATATCCAGCACGGCAAACCTTGCATCAAAAATACCCGTACTCCTGTGTACGTGATATTGGAAGCACTCTCTTCGGGGATGACACCTGAAGAGATTAAGAATGAATACCCCCCTGTTGACGATAAAGATATACGGGCCTCTCTCTTGTTCGCCAGCCTCCTTGCCAACGAAGAAGAAGTCCCCATATCAGTGAACCCCGGCGCATGAAACTGCTTCTGGATGCCGATGTCCCCCGCTCGTTTCTCTCCCGGCTCAAGGATTACGGTCATGATGTCAGCGATGTTCGTGATATTTCCAAAACCGCCCTTAAGGACGCGGAAGTATTCGCCATCGCGCAAAAGGAAAACAGGATTCTCATTACCCGCGACCTGGATTTCAGCAATATTTTGATGTATCCTCCCGCCAAATCCTGCGGCATAATCGTCTTGCGTACCCATCTGTTGTCCAAAGAAGAGATATTCAGAATTCTGCTTGAGGCTATTCAGTCTCCACAAAAGCAATTGCAAGGGACGTTGGTCATCGTTCAAAAAGACCGCCTGCGATTTCATAAATAACATATCGCCAGGGCGTACCGGCGAGGAGCCTCGCCAAAATCCGGGATTTGGGCGGGGCGACGCAGCCCCCGGGGCTTTGACAGAATCGAGGGGCGAGGAGGCCTCCACGCCAGAAGCGGGGCGGACGGGCGGCAGGCCGCCCTGCCAGAGGCGGACGCGCGCCAGCAGCAAATCAATCAAATCCCGCCGCATGCCGCAGATACCGGCCAGATGATCCTCAAGTTCCTGCTCTGTCATCGGCGTGCCCCGCAAGAAAGCCAGACGAAATTCAACAAGCGCCCGCAGGACCTCTTCGGCCGCCGCTTCGTCAAGTTGCCGCAGAATACCGTTGATGGCCAAGCGGTTGGCGTTCACAAACGCCCTGGCGAGCTGTTCAACCCTCGCCGGAGCTGTCAAGACGAGCTCCCGCAACCGGGCCGCCAAAGTCGGGAAATTATTTTTCTTTAGCATCCTCATGACCAGGTGCTCCTGGTTAAAGAGATCCTCTTCCCGGATGACTTTCTTCCGGAACATCTCCTGGGCCCGCGCGATCGTTTCCCGCGGATATCCTTTTGACTGAAGTTCCTCCCGGACATAATCTTCCACGGCCTGTTTCACGGCCGCGTATTCGCGCATAGCCCCAAAAGACCGGTCGCTGTTCAGCGCTTTTTCATCCTCTTCCAGCAACGCCAGATCCGCCAGAAAAACCCTGTCATTCTGCCGTTTCAAAAATTTCTCCAGGAACCGCCCTATCGCCGCCGTCAAGATTCTCATCTGTTTGAGCAAATCATCCAAATACGTGCTCCACAACTCGCAGGATAATAACGCCTCCTCCTGGCTCAACCCCCTTTTCACTAACTCGTTAAAGGTCCATGCCATGGAACCATCCAGCGCGGACTCCCTGGCCAAAAGAAGCAGCGCCTCGGCGCGGACAATAACCCCCGGGAGATATTCCAGATGCAATTGATCGCTCTCGCCCTCCTTAAGCCCCATCCTGTTGCTCCACACAGCGGCCAGCCGGCCGATGTCACGGACCTCTTGCGCGATCCTCAAATCCCACAAAAGCTGTTTGAGAAACGCCAACGCCGCGTCGGCGTCATCTTGTTCAATAAGTTTCTTGGCAAAATCCAGCGCCTTATGCACAACCGTGCGCACCGGCGAGGAGACCGGCCCTTGGCCGGGCGACGAAGCCCCCGGCGCCTTACGAACAGAATCGAGGGGCGAGGAAGCGGAACCTTCTTGCTCCATTGCGCGCGCCTTGTTGAGAATATTGCTGGTGTATCGCCGATAATAGGGGTCTTGGGCGGCAATCTTTTGCAACAAGGCAATAGCCTGCGGATGGAAATCCTGGGCCTCTTCCTGTTTTAGAAACGCGCTGATCCTTGACAAGAACGCCCTGCGCTGAACACGGTCCAAATCGCCGTAACGGTCAAAGACGATCTTAATCGCGATGACCTCCATCGCCGCTCGACGGTACGTTTCCGGAGGCGCGGCTTCCTGTTGAGGCGTATCGCGCGGTATTGGCAACTTCAGGACGATCTGTCCTTCGATATTCTGAAGACTGAGCGTCCATTTTTTAACAACACCTCCCCGGTCTTTCACGGTCACTTGGTAAATATGTTCGACATTGTCCTCTTTAAGACCTTTTAAGATGTCGGAGTAGCTCTCCAGAATATACATAACTTTGCGCTCAAGAGATAAACCTCCGCCGGCCGGCGACCAAAGGAAGTCCCGAGGCTGGCCGAGGGGCGAGGAGGCATTAGTTTTCTTATTCATAATAGATTTTTCAAAGAAATCATTGAGTTTCTGATCATTGATGTCTTCAATATCAAATCTCTGCAGGAATTGTCTCCATTCTCCACGAAGTATCTTATATCGTGTAAACCATCGCTCATAAACTTTGCTTATCCTCTCCAGGTTTTCCTGGGCCCTTTGTCCATATATTCGTTTAAAAGCGGGATGATAGAATATTTGCCCCCCTCTCGCTTTCTCTGCAAAATCTCTCAATATAGCCGATCTTCCAAAAAGATAAGCATTGATATCGTATCTGGAATACTCTTTCCGTATGCTCCGATCATAACGATCAAACACTTCTGTTTCCGCTCCAAGAATTGACAGATCCAGGTCCATGAATACTTGGGCCAACAAATCGCGTGAATCAACTTGATGTGTTTTTGTTAGATTGATTAAGTATTTTGTTCTATTAATAATTGCTCCAAGAAAACCTAACTCGGTTAAAACCTCTTCAGCAAATTCCATGCTCTGGTCTTCGTCCTCCCCTTTTGTGGCGGCGTTGTAGATAACATCATGCAGGAATATGGCCGACATAAACGCGACAACCTCTTCTTCCGCAACCGCCGCGAATAATTCATCCAACTCGCCGGACTCGAGCAACTCATCCAATGTTCTAAAGATAGCCGCGACATGCAACACGTTATGATAATACCGGTGCGGTTCCATATATTTTTCAATAATGCGGGTAAATGCCCTTCCGCCCTCATCACGAACATTCGCTCTTTCCAGGGTTTGATTCCATTTATACCGGAGATATTCAATCGCCGCTCTCTTCGAAACCTGATCCCTCAAATGATCTAAATCTTTCGAATTGTCAAAAATAACATCAGCTTTTTCTTTTGATATCTCAAGGATTGACCGTTGTCTTTCAATAATTTTCCCGACCTTACGACGGTCTAAGGCCACCCTGGTCTCATCCGAGAGGGCGCGTTGTATTCTCGCTTCTTCGGGGGCATCAGCAAACCAGATTTCATCCATAAACCGGTGCATGCCGGCCTCCACCATTCTTATCCCCTCTAACACGATTAGTCGGGCGCGGGGATTATGCTCCTTTGTTTCCACTATTAATCTGTGCGTCTCGCTAAATATATGAGCGTTGACAACACTTGTTAAAAGAAACCGGTTTTTATCATCTTCGAAAGCAATGTCCCGAAGCTTCGCGCGATCAACTCTGCCCCCCGCTAATATCCCCTTGCCAAATAATTTCGCCAATTTATTGATCACTTCTTCTTTCTCTAACACCTTATGCGCAAGCTTATGTAGATTGATAACCTCCGTATCTTTATCTTTTTCAAACTCATTAAGAATTGTGGTTTTCCCGGAAGCAATGCCGCCGACTACACCGATGATGCGAGTCGTCTTCTTGATCCCGGCGAATCTTGCTTTCATCATTTCCGAGAAGACAGGGCCGGGCGCCAGCTTGGAAATGTCCCGCCCCGCGTGAAATTCCTCCCTCAATTTGGAAGAGCTGACATCCTCATATTCATGTGGTGTAATCAAAACCGTCCGCATCTCTCGATTGAGTATTTGATTGATCCAGGCCAAAATCAATTCGTCCTTGATATCTTTGACATTCCGGGCCCCGCGCAGCAACGTCCCGGCCCCCAACCGCGCGGCGATACGGACGGTAGGCGTGGTGGAGTCATAAATAACGACCTTAACGTCCTTGATGCCTATACTTATCAGCGATTCCTCCATCAACTGTTTTCTGACTTCCGGAGAATACATCGGAGTCTTGCCGGGATTAACCCCTACCCCGACAATAATCCCTTTATAAATGTTGGATGCCTGTCTAATCGCTTCCAAATGGCCGTTGGTGACAGGGTCAAAACTGCCGGCATAAAAGGCAATATTGGCGTCGAGATCCCGTGTTTCTTCACCCAATATTTCCAACACGGATGCCGACTCTTCCTCAATAAGACGCTCAAATTCTTCACGGGACAATGTACTCAGATAAAGAGGGTCCCTCGGGAATCTTGCCTTCAACATGCCGGTAACGGCTTTACGATAGCCTTCCGATTTCTTTTGAGACTCCTCATCGCGAGGCAACTGGAGATATTTGTAAGAAGGTATGACAAAAATGGTCTGGAGACGATAATCCTCATAATTGATGCGTGAAATCTCCGCCTCAACTTCAAGCTTCAGGTCATCATCAGACTCCACGCGGTGGAACTTCCGGATCATGCCGGAGATTTTCGCTTCCTTAAGGAATCCAGCGACATCCTCTCTGTCCGGAATTCCCAGAACGGTGATTTTTTCAAACTCATCAGGCCCCAATAAATCTTTGGTAACTCCATAAACCCGGTCAACAATCTTCTGTAATACCGGATGACCGATCCTCGGGTCCTGGCTTAAGACAAGCAGGACAATTTTGTCAAACACCTGCAGAGATTGCCGGATGACATCGATCCCCAGCCCATCAAATTTATAAAAATACCCGGGATAAATGGCGCTCTTATGTCCCGCAAAATCCGATGCCCTCACAACCCTTTGTTCTTGCGGCGTAAGCAGCCCCGGACTTCTCCCCACCGGCGAGGAGGCGGGGTTTTCTTTGCCCAGCCTGCCATCTTGTGAAGACGCGGCCTTTCGGCGGGCATCGAAATAGCCGACGCCGGTCAAAAGCGAAAACGCGCCGGACGCCAGAAAATGTCCTTTCACCAGATGCGTCCAGACGGTGAGTTCCTTCGTCCGCAAAATGTCTTCCTCAAAATACGCCAGCGCGGTTTCCAGCGGATGGACCGACGCCATAAGAACAATCCTGGCCTCATCAGGGATAGATTCCGCGTCCTCCGCCATCACACCGGCCACCGTTTCTTCAAACAGGCTTTCAAGGCTGTCCCATGTCTTTTTATCCCGCAAGCGCATCCCTTGCGCCCATTCCCTGACCCACTGCCCGGCGGCGACGGGCGAGGAGGCGGCTTGGCCGCGGCCTTCGCGTTCGGCCTTCGCCAGAATATTGCCGGCGTATTCGCGGAAATACGGATCGTCCCCGGCAACCCGGCGCAACAAGATAATGGCCTGCGGATGGAAGTCACGGGCCTCTTCCTGTTTTAGAAACGCGCTGATCCTTGACAAGAACGCCCTGCGCTGAACACGGTCCAAATCGCCGTAACGGTCAAAGGTGATCTTGATCGCGATGACCTCCATCGCCGCTCGACGGTACGCCTCCGGAGGCGCGGCTTCCTGTTGAGGCGTATCGCGCGGTATTGGCAACTTCAAAACGATCTTTCCGGCGCTATTCTGAAGGCTGAGCGTCCATCTTCTAACAACACCTCCCCGGTCTTTCACGGTCACTTGGTAAATATGTTCGACATTGTCCTCTTTGAGACCTTCCAGAAGATGCCGCTGGAAGTACTGGGACCCCAGCTCCTGGTCATACATCCCCCAGAGATTTCTCGGCGGGATCTGCTGATAATAATCGCGCGGCCTGCCTTGCTCTTTGGAAAGCCATTTAACAAGCCGCGCTATGCCGCGCGGCCGCGATGCGCGGTCGAATCTTTTGCCGGTCAAAGGATCCCTGAAAAGCTCATGGAAACCCTTCTTCAAAAGGATAGAGTTCAGGTAAGAATCGCTCACGGAAACAAGCCTCACCTCAATCTGCGGAATCCCGCCGGAAGCGGCAGGGGCGAGGCGCGCGATTTCCTTCTGAAGGATTTCGCGTATCTTCAGCGGGATAACCCCGTGCCAGGAATGCGCGAAAGAATCCATCCGCCCCAATCCTTGATTTGGGCCCGGCTTCGCCAAAGGCTTCAGCCGAGGCGAGCGAGATCTCGCCCCGCCCGCGGCGGGGCGGACCGGCGAGCTCGCGTCCGTCGGCGTGCTGCCGGGGTCAAAAAGTTTTTTAAGATAGGCGTCCTCGATGATGCCGTAGCCATCGTTCGACAGGGCCGCCGCCAGCTCGCGCGCTTTTTCGTAAAATGGCTCGCCGGGCCTGACGCGCGCGGAACCAAAGATGCTGACCGACGCTCCGATGCCTTTTAAAAATTCCTCATAAGATTTCAATTCCCGCGCCGCTTTCTCGACGAAGCGCGACGGCGTCACCGGCGAACTGGATTGTCTTTTGTCCTCCATGACCATCCCGGCGTTCCTCATGGTCTTCTCAAGGGCGCGCTCGGCCGAACGCTTGGCATTGCTGACGGCGATGATCACATCGAACTTCTCGCCGGCAAGGTCTTTCACTTTGCGGCCGACGAGCTGCTGGACCTCCCTGCGGTGCTCTAAAGCGGCCTCCGGCGAAAATCTCCCGCCATGCCGCGAGTTTTCTCTCCTTGCCCAAGTAAGTGTCGATTCCGCGAAAAGAAATTCCAGGATTTCGTGGATCGTGAAGCGCACGGCAACGCCGCCTTTGCCGGAAAACATGATACGCCGCGCCAAATATGGTCTGCCCCTGACAAACTCCCGCACCGCTTGAATGACCACACCGCCGTCGTTTTCGCCGAAATAAACGACATTGCGGATACCCCTAAACTGCGGCAATTCCGTAATAGCCCGCAAATGAGAAAATCGATTCCGCTGAAGGCCGATCACCTGTTCGTAAAGATCGCGCAGGGTCAAATGGAACTTGAATTCGAAAACCGTGTTGCGGCTGACGGCGTCAAACTCTTTCACCAGCCCCTCGCCGGTATAAACTTTTTTCTCAACAGCCTCGAGCTGGCCGAAACTTAACTTCTCAAGTACAGTCCCCCGATTAAACACAACCTCGTAGAGGCCTGAAATCTCACCGGCCAATCCCAGGACATGACCGCGCCGGCCCTCGTCGATCGCTTTGGCCATCCCAAAGACACTCCGCACGACGAAATCCCTGACCATACCGCTTGAGTTCTCCTGGCCCAAAAGGGCGCGCACTTTTTTATTCAGAATAGCGAAATGAAAGTCCTTATTCTTAAACCTCCTGACGCGTTCAAGCGCCCGCTCCAGGGATTCATCGGCCAGAGGCGCGGGCCGGCGCATGGCGGATTCGATTTCTTTCCGCCGCTCTTTGCCAATTTTAATCGGCGAAGAGCTCCGCCCATAGCGGAGCGACGGAGTCCTTTGCCGTTCCACCATTCTGATTACGGCAAAGGGCGAGGAGGCGCCGCGACGGGGCACCGTTTCAAAGCCGCCTAAAACCTTCATCAGCGACCGCCCGGCGAGACTTAATCCAAAACCATTTTTCCTAATAGGACTGGAGGAAACCCTTGCCCGAGGGCCGGCTGATTCCAAATAAACCTTTATTTTCTGCGACGGGCTATCCTGCCGGTTGGAGAAAACCTCAAAGACCTTCCATTCCGGTAATCCGAATTTCTCCGCGATACTCCTTAAACTTTCCTTGGGATGCCTCCAGCGATAATAAAGGATGGCCGCCTCCTGCCGCGACAAGCCTCCTTGTTTGCGTAACTTTGCGGTGGCCAGCCATTGTAATCTCCTGATTTCGCGGCCCCATTTCCCCGGCGAAAGCCGACGCAGATATAAAAGGAATATTTTCTTATTCACCCTGCTTAATGCCGTAAAGAAATCTTCAAAATCTTCAACTGTCCTTGATGGGGACATCAAAAAGTCCGCGGCCTTATACATCCATTCCGTTTCCGCGTCTTTAGCGCGGCCTTGTTGAAAATAGACCGCCAAATCTTCCAATTTAATGTGCTGAAAACCGGGTAATACCGTTTCAAGCTTTTCAACAGCGCCCTCCCATCCTTTGCGCCCGCGCAGCATGTTATACAAACCACTGGGTCCGGTACCCAATTCTTTTGCCGCGGATGTATAGGATAACGCCGGACGCATAATCATCCAGGCCGATGCCTTGGCCTGGTCCGGAGTCATTTTTCCGCCCAGCACCAATTCCACAATAATATATAAAAGCTTGAATTGGGCCGTCTTGTGCATCAACGCAATCCGGGGGTCAAGAGGCAAAGTATCAAAAACAGGATGCGCATCCATCTTAGAAGCTGAATCCACGAGAGAGAAGAACGGCGCCCGCAGGATCTCCGCTAATGAAGGCGCCTGCCGCGACAAGACAACCGTTACTTTCCGGACATGCCGCAGGACCTGTGTATCACTAATTCCCGTCATCAAACCGAGATCTCCCAGCGCGACATCCGGTGAATTAATCCATAGGGTAAAAACGCGCAAGTCCGTGGCGTTAATAGAGGAATCCATATACACCCCGGCTGCCGCCATTTGAATGAGCCCTTTAAGATCATTTTTAATGGCCTGATCGCGGTATTGAGAATCAGCGAAAAATCCTGCCGGTATTTGTTTCTCAACAAACCGACGTAGAATTTCGACGGCGCCTCTGCCGTAAAGCATTTCCTGTACGGCGAGACGGCGCAGGGCGTTATCCTGCCGGCGCGGGTGCGCCAAGAGATCTTTCAACTCTCTTGCCGCGCGGGTCCCGCCGCGCTTAAATATCTGATCCGCTATGTCCCAAAGATGCCGGCGGGTCATCAGGTCCAAGTTGCCCGTTTCGATCATCTGCCTTAAAAGGGCGCTGAAAATTATATCCGCAAGTTTTCTCTCATATTTGCGCATGAGTTTGGGGGCACGTTTACGGATGTAAACCCCCAAGATGTCCAACCCTCCGCGGGAAGATCTCTCTTCACTGCCCGATTTCCGGCGGGACAAAACTCCTAAAAATACCGCGGATATACTATTACGCGAAATGCCTGTCTTGCGGGCGATCTCACGCAAGGAGAGATCCTGCCGGATAATTTTCAGGCGCAAGGCGTCATACTGCGAAGGAAGAAGAAGGCCGCGATCCTCATAAGCCTCATCCAGGAAAGAAAGCAGGACATTCTTTTCCCGATAGTTTAAAGGATAGACAAATAAGACAAGACGCGCGATTAACGCCGGCAAGGCAGGCTTTTCTTTTTCCAAAATATACGCGTAAAGATCCGGCCGCTCCTTCATGATCCAGCGGGCGAGGATATCATAGGGCCGTATTCTTTTATACCCCCGCAGGCTTTCCCAGACGGAGTTACGGTCCGCGTGGAGCCCCGCGCTTAAATCCGACAAACTCAAAGAGGGGCCCTTGATAAGAAGCAGCAAGGCCTTGAGCTGCAATTCCGTCAAATGATTGAGCGAAAACGCCTCCAGGGCCTTGATGACCAAGAAATCTTTTTCTTTATCCGTGTAACTGCCGCTGGCCCAGAAAGCCCCTCCCATCTTGCGCAAAACATCGTTTTTGAAAATGGTTTTTCTTTCGCCGGGCGTGAGGTCTTCCAGTGAGTGGCTAAGAGATATATTCAGTTTATTCCAGCGGTACTCTTCTTTATCCAGGGATTCGTTTAAGACCTCCGCCACCTCGGGGGAAACCTCAATGATTTTCCCCTCGTAAGAAATACGCACCAGCCGGATCGATTTCGGGTTTTCCTGATCTTCATCGGATACAGGCGAGGAAATCCTCTCAATATCGGCGATTTCCCGCTCGCGGACGCGGGCCCGACGGAAGACCTCCCGCACCCTAACGCTGACAGCCTCATCTCCGCCTAAGTAAGGCTCCCACGCGGCCTCAATCTCGCCGATAATGGCGTCAACTCTTTTGACAACTCTCTCGGGACCGTTATTGTTGTACGGCCGTTTGGACCGTGCGGCGTCTATCGAGTCGGCCAGCTCAAGAATGACAAATTCAGGCCACAGATACTTTTCGTCGCGCGTCTGCCGGATAAAGTCCTTGCGGTGATTATGATATTCGATCAAAAGGACGGTCAGCCGGGACAGCGTGATACGGGCACCTTTTAAAATCACCAGGGACAAAAACGGATGTCGCAGGAATTCCAATCTTTCCTGCAGCCGGAACTGGCCCTTTTTATTCGTCAGCTCGATAAACCGCTTGTTGGCACCCTTGCCAATGTCATGAAGAAGCGCGGCCTCACAAAGGGCCTTCGTCGTCCCGGAATCCAGGTTTAAATCAGCGGCGATAAGGAGCGCTATCTTCATCACGCGCAGGGCGTGTTCAGCCACCCATCTGATGTCATGATGATAAATACGCGACACCATTCCCTTTAATACAGCTTCATCCGCCGCCACATCCCCGCCGTGCCTATAAATTTTTTCTATAAAACGCGACAATTGATCCAGGGCCCTGCCTTGAGCGGACGTCCTTGTGTTTCCAGGGCGCTTGACCGTCTGTCTTCGGCCTGCGAAGAACGAAACCACGGGAGTTACTTTGCGATTCTCAGGAAGGAACGGCTGGACAGGCGCGTGTGTCCTTAAGTAGTCCATCAAAGACTCGCTCATATGAAACGTCTTGACGCGCAGCCTCTCGCCTAAAAGCCGCGCCAGCCGCTTGACAACGTCGGGAACGCCGAAGTTGGCGTGGAAAGTAACGCCTTCATCCCCCTGCCGCCGGACGGACGTGGCAAGGAAGACATCGCGCAGGTCTCCCGAAAGACCCCGGGCCCGGGGCGAAAGAAAATCCTCGTAGGACCCGGCGGCCAGGATCTCCTCAAACAATGTCGCGCTCAACGCCGCCGCGACGGCATCCCCCAACAGCTCTTTGGATTCTTTCATCTGCGCGATGAGGACCAGGGAGAATGTGTCAGTGACTTTGCCCCGGCCATGCAACGCGATGACCGCCTCAAGGATCGCGAAGTGGACAAAAAGCGTGGATGGATCACGTTGGTCACGCAAGGTCTCCACCGCGCGCCTTAAGTCCCGTGAAAACACATTCAGATAATCCGTGGGGCCCAATATCTCCCAAAGAAGGCGGCTCACAACAACGTCGTGCCGCATCTCCCAAAGGCGGTCTCCCAAGGGCCGGGGATAGCCTGGAAGACTTAAATCCCGCCCGACGTAATAACGCCCCGCGGCAAAGAGAGAGGCGGCCATGACCCTGGCAGCTTTTTCTCTCATCTCAATTTCGATCGCTCGGAAATCTCGGCCGATCCAGTAATCAAGATCAAAGTGGATACGGGCCGTGGCCGGATCTATCAAGTAACCTTCTTTAGACCGTGTGTCCTCTTCCCAGTGCGTCAGGTCAACGAGGCTCTCGCCGGAAGAAAACAAGGAAGGCGTGTGGTCGAAGACTTTTTCAAAAACAGCCAAGGTGTCCAACAGGCGGGCGACAAGAATAAAAAGGCGGTTGACGATCTGACGCGCCTGCTGACCGTGACCCAACTTTGCAAAGATAGAAAATAGCGTGGCCGAATCCCGGTCGTCAATCGTCACCAGACGTTCCTCACCCAGATGGTTCAACAGCTTTTTGAAATCTCCCGCGTCTTGCGACGGCTCAAAGTGCCGGCCTTTTTGCCAGGCGGCCCGGTGCTCTTTCTCCCACCAGCGGCCCAGATCCTTGAGAGCTGCCGCGATCCGCCGGCCATCCTCATCCGCCGCGCCGGCAACCGGCGAGGAGGCGTCTTTCTTTGTTTCCCCAAGATAGGGATGAGGAAATCCCAGGACCCCCCAGGGAGTCTTTTCTTCAATATCCTTTTCCCAGTATTTATTCTTGCCAAATGGCGTGCGACGGAATTCTTCTTCCATCTCGTCGTTAAAATCCCTCGCTTTATCATCGTAGTCTTCCACCAGCCATGGCGGCAGGAACTTCCTGTTTGAATAAAGGGTAATTTTACTGGCGGCCGTCAGCTCAGGCGATCCCGGATAAAAGTCCTGGATATTCGTATAATCAAAAACCACGATATTTCCCTCAAGAGTGCGGCCGTAGTTGTGCAGGGCTATATCCAGATCAAAAATACCCCTGCGCCATATCCTTGGGTGGAGCATAAAATACTCGTCCAGGACCTTGTTCCCATCCGCCCTGGAAAGCCGGTGCAAGAGCCCTTCTTCCCTATGCTCGATATCGCCTAAAACCTCGACGAATTCCTGGATCAAACGGTTGTGATAGATGAACGTCCTGGCGCCATAGCCGGCGAGACGATGCCGCGCCAGGTCAAGGGTGTATACCTGATCTTTTATGTTACGGCCTTCTTTGAGGGTCTTTTCGACGACCGCCGTTCCTTCAACCAAATGGACCTTGTCGAAAGTCCTCCCGGCCCCGCTTAAAAATATCCTCTTTTTTCCTTTAAGGGCATATTTAATATAATGATTCTGCCAAACCGTCTCTTTGAATATCTGCAAATATTTACCCGTTTCCCCTTTAATATGGCGGCCCCTCTGATTGATCAGATCCAGGACTTTTTCCCTGGTTAAAATAGGCGAGGAGCCCCGCCCTTGGCCCACGGCTTCGCCCGCCGAAGGCGAGGTTCGCCAAAGGCGACCGAGAGGCGGGGCAGCGGAACTGCCGTCAGCCAATGGCATACGGCTTGACGACTTAACCCTTCCTTGACTTTGCCGGAGAGATGTTATATATTTGAGCCGAGGTATAATGAAATGACAAAACTGCTCCCCGCCATTTATGAACACGGAACCCTGAAATTGCCTGAGTCCTTCCATCTTCCCGAACATCAAAAAGTTTTTGTGGCCATTGCCATCCGTCAGGACGAAATACCCGGCATGTTCATATCCAAACTGGCCGAACAATCCGAAAGTTTCGAATTCCTGAAGAGTCCGGAAGAAGACATCTACTCCCCCGAAGACGGAGAGGAAGTCTGATTTGGATCTTGTCCGCGGTGATATCGTGCTTGTTCCCTTCCCGTTCACCGATCTCACAAGCTCGAAAGTCCGGCCGGCCGTTATCGTCTCTGCCGACCCCCAGCCCGAAGATATTACCATCGCCTTTATCTCGTCTGTCCTCCCCCACACGCTGGCTAAAACGGAATTCCTGCTGACGTCAAAAGACAAAAACTTTGCGGCATCCGGCCTTAAAAAAGACTCCGTGTTTAAAATGGGCAAGCTGTTAACTGTTTCTTCCTCGCTCATTGTCAGACGGTTGGGCCGCGCCACCGTCTCCCTCCAGAAAGAACTGGACGTCTGCCTTGCCAAAGCTGTCGGTTTGGCATAAGCGGCCCTTCCCGCAATAATGGTTTCCACCGGCGAGGAGGCGGAAAAACTTAAGGTTTTTCCCGAGGTGTCGAGAGGACTGGAGGCATCCAGGACTTTTGAAGTGGTATCGACATCAAATTGCCCTTGACGGGGCCATGCGCGTATTGTATGTTTGTTTTGAGAGGTGACGCCCATGAAAATTAAAATCGTACTTGAGAAAGGCCAGGATGGATACATCGTGGCCAGTGCGCCTTCGCTGCCCGGCTGCCGCAGCCAAGGCAAAACCGAAAGAGAAGTCATCAAAAACATCAAAGAGGCCATATTGTTATATTTGGAACCTAACCCCAAGGATATCCGATCCAACGCGTCCCATAGAGTCTTAAGCCTGACGATATGAAACCGCCCTTGCTCTCCGGCAATGAAATCATCCATGCCTTTCTGCGGGCTGGATACATCAAAGTCGGGCAGCGCGGCAGCCATGTCAAACTTTTCCTTCCCGCTGAACAAATCACTTTGGTTGTTCCCAACCACCGTGAAGTTGACCGCTGGACGCTGAAGGGCATTCTTAAGGATGCCGGCATCCCCGTCGAAAAATTTATACAACTCCTCAAATAGAGAAGACCGTTCTTCATCGTTTCTTTTCGCCTGATCCTCCACCAGCGATGAAGTCCCGCGCCGTTCCACAATTCTGTTAACGGCGAGGGGCGAGGAGGCGCTTCCTCTGTCAGCCGTTGCCAATGGAATATCGATTTCTATCCTGAGGCCTCCTGCGCGCATGATACGTGTCGATTCAATTTCGGCACCCCAGCCATTTCCACGGCCAGTATTTTTTGATAATACAAGTTTTTTGCCTGCGGAATAGGCAGTAATTCTTCCCCCCCGCTTAAAAACGAATTCCTGATTTGCTTCCCAAAGCGCCGCCGTTATCCCTGGATTGCCTGCTTTCTCAAGAAAACGCCTCGGCAGCAGGCTTTCGACATTATTGATACCGCTGCCCTTGTCCTGAATGGTAAAGATCACCTTTTCACCAGGGAAAACTTTTCGGACAACCACAGTCTTTCCCCTTCCCTGTATCAAACCCTTTTCTATCAGACCAGCCAGGATCTCGAGAGAGGAAGTGCCATCCTCCACCCCATCCTCTCCCATCGAATGTATCTTTTCTTTGATCTGTCGCAAGTTCTCCAATCCATCAAGCTTGAATGCCCTCACGCTTTCAGAAATAGTGTTCAATCCCTCAAGAGCGGCCTGACTCTCCGAAGATCTCAATAACGCCCCATCAATAAGATTATGAATGGTGAACCAATGGACCGTTGTCTCTTCAGCCAGAACCTTGAGAAATGCCTCAACAATTTCCGGATCAAATTGTTTGCCTTTTTCTTCTTTCAATATTCCGACAACTTTCCCGAAAGGCATGCCCTTGCGATAAGAACGGCCGGATGTCATGGCATCGAAGGCGTCGGCCACGCTGATAATCCTGGCTTCCAGCGGGATCTCCTTCTCTCTAAAGCCGTCCGGATACCCTTTCCCGTCCCAGCGTTCATGGTGTCCGCGCACGCCTCTTATCACCGCCGCATTTTCCCGGGGGCCCAGCATCTCCGCTCCTCTGGCAGGATGCGACTTGATATGTTCAAACTCCTCATCAGACAACCTCCCGGGTTTATCCAGAATTTCATCAGGGACACCGATCTTCCCGAGATCATGCAAGACCGCCGCCAACTCAAGGGACTCCTTGACTTTTTCACTAAGGCCCAACTGGGCGGCGATAACCCATGAGAACAGACTCACTCTTGCCGTATGCCCACTGGTATAAGGATGCTTGGCTTCCAGCATCGACACGCTGGCCCTAAACCTTTCCAGGGAAGCGTTCTTCACGTCCTGAACTAACCTGAACTGATTAATGGCAAAGGCCCCTATACGGGCGATCCGTTTAACTTTTTCCATATCCTCATCGTTGAAACCGCCTGCCGTTTTCTTGTTGATGAGTTCCAGCACGCCGATAATTTCTCCGTGCACCTCTAACGGCATGAGCAATAACGATTGGGTCTCATGGCCTATGAGTGTATCCAGCTTTTCTTTGGCCAAGGAAGGCGAAGGATGACGGGATAAATCATTGACATAGAATGCCCTTCTCTCGTTAATCGCCCGGCCGGTAAAACCTTTGTCTTTTTCCAATAAAATCGTCCTCAACATTTCCTCAAAGGGACCCGTGGCCTTGGCAAAATAAAGATATCCCGGATTGTCTTCCAGAAACAGGACAATGGAACCATAGCCGGCATTTACCTTTTTAACAGATGCATTGATGAGCCCTTCCATGATCTCATCTAACGAATCTGAAAAAAGCCATCCCTCTATGTCATTGAGCGATACACCGTCCGAATCCGTTGGGTCCACCGGCGAGGAGCTTTCTGCCTGGTCTGCGGCAGAAAGCGACGAAACCCCCGGCGCCTTAAAGGGTTCGCCCCGAACAAAATCGAGGGGCGAGGAGCCCCGCTCGCCGATATCTGTTGAGCTGGATCCAAAAATAGAACCGTCCCCTTCCACTCTTTCAAAAAGCTTTTGGGCAATAATGAGGAGGCTGACAAAAGAACCTTTGGCATAGACGCGATTCCCGCTTAGTTCATTTTCAACAAGTTGAATTCTTGAAAAGCCCAATTTCTCTAATAATTGTGGAATTATTTTATGTGAATTATTTGTTACTCTGTATCGCCAATTATCTCCTTCGAATTGGCCATGAACTGTTGAGACAATAACCCAGCCTCCCGGTTGAAGAACATCCCAGGTGTATCGAAAGGCGCGCCTTACTCTATTCCATCGTTCCAGGGGATGGTGCTGATAATAATTATTAAAATTAAGCCAGGACAGAGGCTCGCACCAATTTGGTTTTGATTCCGAAGCTACGAATGTAAGCGCATGATTAAAAATAACAGCTTCTACACTTTCCTTCGCTATACCGAATCCATCAAATCCTCCTGCATCTATTTCTTTATCAGAACCAAACCAAAAACGCGTATTATAATCGATTGCTTTTACGGGAAGTTCTACGCCGCCTTCTTCTAACCCCTGCGCGGGATAAAAGTTCTCTCCTCTCGCAACCTCAATAACCGGTCCTGTCAATCGCAGTTCTTGTGCTAATATTTTATACAATTCAATCTGTTCCGGCTTTCCTGCCCAGATTGCTTCCTTATAATTATAACCTGGCCCCGTCAGCAGGGGTTTTATCCGTTGCACCATCGCCTCATCCAAGAGTCCGCCCTGTGCCAGCGCAAACTCATGAGTAACGTCATTTTTCTCGTTGCCCACCGGCGAGGAGCTCCGCTTTTGGCGGAGCGACGAAATCCCCCGTTTATCGAGGGGCGAGGAGGCGGTGTCGTTGCCGGCCTGACCCGCATGTCCTGCTTTGGATGAGGCCTGACGGATGAGCCGATTGAATTCACCGCCCAGCCACGGCCAGCCTTCGGTCTGCTCGCGGATTTCTTCGCCCTCCTCCAGCGCCTTGACGGCCGCTTTTTTGTCTTGCGGCAGGCCGCGCTTGAGATACAACCGGCCCAGTCCAAGGAGCGCCTGCATCTGATACGGCTTGGCCCGGACCTTCCGGGCGGTCTCCAGGACATTGTTAAAATCATTTTCCGCCGGCACAAAATCATCTCCGGCTGAATAAACCTGACCGCGCTTTAAGAGACTTTCCATCAGGCCGAGTTTTTCGCCGATAGTCTCTTTAATCCGGATACTTTCGGAAAGCCTCTCCAGCGCCTCCTGTGAATCGCCGCGGCTGTCGGCGGCAAGCCCTGACTGATAAAGAACAACCGAAACACCCACCTTATCGCCGAGCTCCTCCATGATTTGCCTGGCTTCAGAAAGAGAGTTTTGCGCCTCCTGCCATTGGCCGCGCGCCTCAAGGATCATCCCTTTCTGCTGGGCGGCCTTCGCCAACCCGACCAGGTCGCCGATACCCACCCTTAAATCATGGCTCTTGAGATTTTCGGCCCCGGCCTTGATCAAATATTCTTCAAATTCGGTCAACGAATCTTTGGCCTTGGCCTTCTTCGCCATATTCGTGTAAAAGATGGCTAAACGGTTTTCAAGTTTGGCCAGGCCCCACCAATCGCCGAACTGCTCGGCAATCTTGACCAAAATGCTCCGGGCCTTAAGATAGAAAGCCAGCGCTTTTTTATCACGGCCGAAATCTTCATAAAGGCGCCCCAGCTGATACAAGGTCTCGGCGGTAAGCCTTTTGTTGACGATCCCGGATTCAAATTTCTCGCGCTCGGTCAAAGAAGGCGTGGCGTAATCACACAGCTCAAGGCTCCTTTTAAAATCGCGTTCGGATTCTTCCAGGTTGCCTTTGAGCCGGTGAAGGACGCCGAAGTGTCTCAGCGCCTCGGCCTCGCCAAGGAGATCCCGGTGTTCGTGGAAAATTTTCCATCCGGCATGAAGAACTTTTTGCGCCTGTTCCAGTTCACCCTGTTTCAAGAAAAGCTGTCCTAAATCCAGCCAGGCCCTGGATTCTCCCTGCCAATCGTAAGTCTGCTGGCGCAATTTTAAATTATGAAGAAAACGCCGCCGGGCCCTGGCGAAATCGCCGCGGTATTGATAATAAACACCCATATTTCTTACGGCCCGTGCCTGCTGCGGAATCAGAGAAATTTTCCCGGCGATCCGGTAAGCCTCCTTGATATATTTCTTGGCCTCCTCCCGGCGGCCGATCCACAAATAAAAGCCCGCCAGATTGTTCATGTCTTGCGCTTCTTCCACCTTGCTGACCTGACCGCTGATTTTTCTGCGGACGCCCACAGCCTTTTGATAGGCCGTGATGGCTTCCTGGATATTCCCCCGGTCGGCATGGAGATCGCCCAACCCGTGGAAAGCGCGGTATTGAGCGAGGAGATTGTCTGTCTGCAGACTCAAGAAAAGGCTCAAACGGTAATCATGCAGGGCCTGGTCCCAGTTCCCCAAATGATGATGCACCTGCCCAGAGAGTCGGCCCAAGGCGATACGCACCACGACCGGCGCCCTCTCATCGGATTTTAAAAGATCTTTGTTGGCTTCCACCAGCCGGCCGGCCACATCAAAGCGGCCGTATTCCATAAGCATCTCGATGAGAATATTCAGAAGCGTCTGGGCGCTCCATTGTTTCTGCCACTGGCCGCGGATGAATTCGAGGCGTTCCGCCATCCGCTGACGGGCGCGCCGCGTTTTTCTCTCCCGCATCGGCGGATAGACCCAGCGATTGACTAATGCCAAAACAATGCTAAAACCAAGACCCGCCGTCATGGAATAAAACGGGTCCGCGGTCAATAAATACGTTCCGACGGAAGAAATAATAAACGCGGCCGCGTCAAAAAACGCGTGGCGGCCGAAGGGATCCGTAATCGTCTCTTTGAAAACACGGGACAATGTCAAAACCGGCGGCACTTTTTCCCACCAGCGCACGCCGATACCGAAATCGTCGGCCACAGTTTTAACAAAGTGATTCAAATCCGCGTCGTAGCTGTGGAACCGTTCTGCCAGCGCTTCTTTCCAAAGATGTTTAATCTCGGCGGCCGCCATGCCGGGTTCAAAAATCCAAAAGACCTCCCGGCCCGAACTCTGGGCGAATTCCAGAAGTTTGGGCGCCGTCGCGCGGTCCCGCCCGGAATATCCCATCACGAGTAAATGATATGTCTTAAGAATATTTTCCAAAACCGCTTCTTTAAACGGCGAAAGGCCGCGCGTCTCCTGGTGGACCGCCTCAACAATACCCTTGCGGCCGTCCACCGTACCAAACGTCTTGAATATACGCACACCCTCGAAACCAGCTTCATCGTCTTCCCTTTTCAGATACCGCCTGAAATCCTCTTCGCTGACGTAAACACGATATAAAACGCCGGCGGCGCGAAGGGCTTTTTCCAGCAAGGCATCCACGTTATTGGTAATGATAACGGAAACATATCCCTTCTTCGCCAAAGCCGCCAGAGCTTTATGATTCAGGTTGGGTCTAACAGCAGATTTCATTCCAACGGGCTTTCGATGATCCATGATATCAAACAAAGAGAGGAACTGATCCGGTGCCAGATATTCCTGCAGGAGATGGAAAAAGACATCCGGCGGCAGAGGGGTTTGCTCGTCGTGCCGCCGGACGGCCTCAAAGGCCTCTTCAAACGCCCGCGCGTCCGTCATTTCCTTATTTTTCAAAGCGTTGCCCAGAACTTCCCGCATCGTCTCAAACGCCATGATCTTGAACTCGCCGAACCGCGGCAAAGACGACGGCGGGGCGAGGCTGATGCCCGCGCCGACGAACAACGCCGTTTGCTGCACGGAATCTTTCTTTTTGTTGTGCCCCAAGAACACTCTCAGCATCTTTGCGGCTGAAACAAAAGAGCGTTCTTCGACCGGCGAGGAGACCCGCCCGCTTTCCGGTTGCCTTTGGCGGGACGACGAAGCCCCCGGCGCCTTACGAACAGAATCGAGGGGCGAGGAGACGGGCTTGGCCGCGCCTTCTTCTCTCCCAGAAAGCCCGCCGTTGGACATCTCTTTATTCTTCCGCCAAGAGTCAGAGACAACGCGCCTCGTCTTTTCCAAAAGTCCCGCGCCGGCATCGGTCACTACAAACTCTCCGGCGATCTTCCGCTCCGTTTCATCCAGAGACTCTTTCCAATGCTCAATGAGGCTGAAGAAAATTCCCGGATAAACCTCGGCAAACGCGTAAAGCCGCTTGAAGGCGTACTCATCATGCGCGGAATGCTTCATATCCTCCAGCAATTCCAGCGGCTTGTCCTTAAGAGCGGCTAACGCGTCTCCGACAAGACCGATAATGGCCTCCCCGTCCTTTGACTCCAGCCCACCGGCGTCCATAAGCATCTGCATCATCCACAAGACATGCCTCGGATTAACGGGCAAAAGATCCCTGTAAAACTCCCACCCTATCTTCTGATGGGAAATTTTCTCTTTAAGACCGTTCGCGGAGAGCCCCTTGGGATCATTATTCTTTTTACCCACCGGCGAGGAGACCCGCCCGCTTTCCGGTTGCCGTTGGCGGGACGACGAAGGCCTTCGACTTCGCTCAGGCCGAGTCCTGAGCCTGTCGAAGGACGAAGCCCCCGGCGCCTTAAAGGGTTTACCCCGAACAGAATCGAGGGGCGAGGAGACGGTTGGTTGAGACCAAGGGCCAACGACTAAAGACGGAGGTCTGCGGTGCGAAATCCGGAATCTGGACTGATTTCCTGACGGCGAAAAACCGCGGCTGGATGACAAGACTGCGAAACCGATCTTGACATTCGGCAATAGCAAGGTTATTCTTAAAGTAACGATGGCATCAGGGAAAGGATGTAAAAAATGGACATAGATATAAGAGATTATATTAGCTGTAATCCTAAAATTTGCGGGGGAGACCCTGTTTTCAAGGGAACGCGGGTGCCCATTTATCTTGTCCTGGACCTCCTTGAGGGAGGAGTCAATATCCCCGAAATCCTCAAGCGCTACTATCCTCAGTTGTCTGCGGAGTCGATCAAAGCCGCCCTCCACTACGCGAGCGAAATGATTAAAAGAAACGAATTCGTCCCCTTCAACCCCATTGAGGCTTAAATTGAATTTTGTTGTTGATGAGAACATCCCTGTCGAGATCATCCCTTGGTTAAACAAAAATGGCCATAAAACATTTACTGTTCCCAAAGGTTCTTCCGATAAAGAAGTGGCTCTTCTTGCTAAAGAACGAAAAGCCGCGCTCTTGACCCAGGATAGAGATTTTACAAATACCTTAAGATTTCCGCCCAAAGACTTTCCGGGAATAATCAGAATCAAAATCCACCCTTCATATATTGAAGACATCATCCCCTCCCTGGAGAAACTGTTCGAGATATTCCCCACCCAAGAAAATTTCGAAAGAAAACTTATTATCTTGGGGAAAGAGGGTTTCTTTAAATTAAAAGAATAATCCACCGGCGAGGAGGCCCGCCCTGAACCGTGCGGTTCAGGGCGAGGTCTCGCCCCGCCAGAAGCGGGGCGGACGCTCTTTGCTTGATCCGCGGACGACTGGACAATACGGACGATCTCCGATTCCTTGCGTCTGGCCTGATCGAAGACCGCGCGGATCTTGTTCCCTGTTTCTTCATCCTGCCTTATGTATTTTTCCCAGGACTTTTCGACTTCATCAATAACAGCGTCAACCCTCTTCGCCAGGCCGTTGACACCATTGTTGTAAACCCTCTGCGAGGCGTCGATCGAGTCGGGGAGCTCCAGAACCACGAAGATGGGCCACAGATGGCGCTCCTCTCGCGTTTCCCTGATAAAATACTTGCGGTGATTATGATATCCGATTCCGCCCAAATCATGAAGCAGGGCCGCCTCCATCAGCGCCTTCTTTTCCAGATCTCCGAGGCCAAGGCCGTCGGCAATCACCAGCACAATCCGCAGGACCCTGACCGCGTGCGCCGCGACCGGGCTGATATCCTTGTGGTACACCCGCGCCACCATTTCCTTCAATACGGTTTCATTGGCCGCGGGCCCCTCGGGGTGCCTCTGGACCCTCCCGATGAAGCGCAACAATTCATCAAGAGCCCGTCTCTGAGCGGACATTCTTGTCTTCTCAAGACGCTTTACCGCCCGCCTCTTATCCACAAAAGAAGAAAAGGGAAGTATTTCCCCGCGGCTTTTGCTTCTGGGGAGAAACGGCTTCAATGGCGCGTGCGTCTTCAGCGAATCCATCAAAGATTCGCTCATGTGAGACGCCTTGACGCGCAGTCTGCCGCGCGCCCAGCCGCCCCAAAACCGCGCCAGCCACTGCTTGACGACATCCGGGATGCCGAGGTTGGCATGGAGAACAATGCCTCCGTTCGAATCCCGGCGCAGACGCGTCAATCTAAACTGTGTTTTAATATCATGGAAAAGCGTCAGCGACAACACGATGGCACGCCACGCGCTTATGGGCTCACCCGCCTGCGCGCTTCGGGAAACCATCTGCTGCGTCATAAAACCGACGGCATTGGAGTGAAACTTCTCTTTATACAAACGCAGTCTTTCCAAAAGCGCCTGCGCCGCCGGGGTGTCCCTCGTTTTTTGAGGCTCCAAAGCCGAGACAGCTTCCAGGACACTTAAATACGTGAATAAATGCGCCGCCGTTTCGCCCTGCCTATACAAAGAAGCGCTCTGCGCCATGTCCCGCAGAAGGATTTCCAGATATTCCCGCCGGCCGAGAAGTTCAAACATAATTTTGCTTTTGGCCACGACGTAAAGCATCTGGAGGATGTCCTCGCGGAACGCCGGGGGATAGCCGCTGATAGAAAATTCCGGCGTTTGCAGATAACGTTCCTTGTTCAACAAAAAGTTCACAGCCAGGAAATGGGCGGCCTCAACCCTGATGTACTGTTTGATCTCGGAAGAGGGCCGGCCCAGCCACCAGGGAAGGTTGAGACTAATCCGCGGATATCCTGTTGCTTCATCCAGTTCAAAAAACACCCCGCGGTCAGACGCCCCGGCCGCGTAAATAAGGTCCACTCTCTCCCGGGGAGAAATCGCCGGGAGATGAAGAAGCCCTTTCTCGAATTTACGCGCCGAGACCACGAAGATGTAATTCAAAACCACGAGCCGCTCGACGACCGTTTCAAAAATATCGCGTCCGGCGCCCCCGGCAATATAAATAAAAAGGTCAATGTAACCTTCGTGGGTAAAACGGAAATAACCCCTGCCTTCGATGAAGCGTAAAAGTTCCAAGAAATCCCTAACGTCAAGATATGGATCAAAGACGCGGCCCTCCCGCATGGCGTCTTTACGGCTCTTTTCCATCCAGCGTCTGAAGACGTTTAATTCTTTACCCAGGCCTACGGCCTCCCAGGAATCATCCTCTCCACCCTCCACCGGGCTGGAGGATTTTTGGGGGGCTGTCAGCGCCGCCTGAATCTTCTCAACAGCCCAGCGGGCGCGGCGGACAACCCGTTCGTCTTCGCCTGCCGCTGCCGCCAGCCGACCCAAGGCCGCCAACGCCGCCGGATGCGCCAGATTTCCCAACGACCAGGCCGCCATGTTCCGGACCACGGCCTCGCGGTCGCTCAAGAGCGCCGCGAGCGCCTCAACCACTTCTGGTTTATCTTCCTCGCCGACGGGAATTTGCCCCAGGGCAAAGGCGGCCTCGGCGCGCGTGATAAAGTCTCCCTCGTTTCTTAAATCGGCCAGTAATCTTTCGACCTTCTGCTCCAACGGCGAGGACGAATGGTGATTTTCAAGAAGCCAGTGCAGGTACGATTCCTTTTCCATGAGCGCGTTGACATCGACCCTTACCCAGGCCGGCTCCTGATACGGCTCAAACGGGAGCGCCATAACCTGTATCTTGTCCTCATCATTCCACGCTCGCTGGTGTTCTCTGATGAGATAATTGTCGGCATCCACCAAACGGATATCCACATCCGTCCTCCCCGTAATCCATTCGGGAGTTTTCGCGGTCAGAGATTTCGCGAGCCCACCCACAATGTAAAGCCCGGGAACCTGCCTGCCTTTGTGTTCATAAATTGATTTCAGTTCCCCGACGACTTTCTTCAGGCCGTTGTTCAGTTTCGCCAGATAACGCAGCCCAAGGTACCGCGAAATCTTCAGGACCCTGGCGTGGTTGACGAATGAACTGTGTTCTATCAAGTCAATTTTATTCCCGGCCGCGTCTATGACAGGGGATTCTTCGCGCCCGTCTATCGTGACAAGCAGTTGTTCGATCTGATAATCGGTCAAGGTATTTATATTGATCGACTCAATATCCTCCACTTTTTCCAGGGCGGGGGCGCCTCCTTTTCCATATAACGCCGAGGAGCTTTCTGCCCGGTCTAAGGGTTCACCCCGGGCAGAATCGAGGGGCGAGGAGGCCATGGAGGCTTTAAGATCGATAAATGCCGCGCCATCCTTTAATTCTCTGATAACAGGTGTCTTTACCCGGGATAGCAATCCGACAATTTTCCGGATACGCTTCAAATCTCCCTTCATATGCTCCAGGCACCTCTGCTGTTCTTCAAAAATGCGGGTCATTTGGAAAACATCCGCCCACATGGTGAGGGCGGCCAGGGGATTACGGATATCGTACATGTTGATCTCCCCGCCGTTGGAAATCGTCAATTCCAATACCGGGTCCGTCTCTCTCAATCCGTCCAGATACCCGCGGATCTCGGCGGCAATCTTTTGCGCTAACCGTAATTTTCCGATTTGTGTCCCGGCATCCATCATGTCAAACTTGGAAAGAGCGCGTTCTAACCGAGCGATGTAACGGTCCACCTCCCTGGCCGTCTGGTGCGCCACTTTCCTCAAGGCATCTTTCCGCTCTTTGTCGAGAGGCATGGATCCCGCGTCTTTCTCCACCGGGCTGGATGATTTTTCGGAAGTTTCCAGCGCCGCCTCGGCGCGCGCGATAAAGTCCCTCTCGTTTCTTAAATCGGCCAGTAATTTTTTGGCCTTCTGATCCAGCGGCGAGGAGCCTCGCCTTTGGCGGGGCGAAGAGGCGGGCAAAGATTTGGCGAAGCGCATATCTTCAACAATAACGGTGGCCCCGGCCACATTTCCGACGGTCGCGCTTCCAATCTCAACGGCGA
>DPIG01000017.1 GCA_003522725.1 Candidatus Omnitrophota bacterium | reverse complement strand
AAAGTTCCGTGCCGCTGCGCTGATCGCCTGCGGCCGCACTTGCGCCTCTTTCAGCGCAGGACTTTCTCTCAATATTGTTTCAAGCCTACCGCTTTGTACCGCCTGCGGATTCTCTATGATGACCCGCACGATCTCCTGCGCAAGCGGTGCCGCTTCCCGCTCCTGAACCTCTGAGGCCATCTGAGGTGTTCGCAAGAATCCTGTCGTATCCCGCACCACCACCTCACGGTCACCGCTCCTTATCGCTGCCGCCCCCACCGCAACATCCCGATCCACGTTGTTTACGGCCGCAACGGTTAATTGATCCCAGTTTTTAACCACAGCTCCAACGGCATCCTGTGACCAGCCTTTTGTACTAAAATAATCTGCAATCCTATCTGGAGACTTTAACTGTCCTGAAAAATTTTTGGCTAAATATGTAATGTCCCCGGTCATTTTCTCGATATCACCGCTAATCTTGGCCTCTTGCATCACATTTTTCAAATGATAATTCACGTTATCTTCGAACACCTGGGGATTTGCGTGATAGGCGACTGAAAGCGCATTAGAAAATGCGCTCTGCACCGGACTACTGAAAGCGGCCATAGCGCTAGATGGTTGGGTTACGGTACCTAATGTAAACTTCACAGTGAAATTCTTATCCGGGTTAGCGCTCTCAACCTTCTGCACAAATTTCTGTCTGACAGGAGAGCTGGGAGACATTTTATTATATTCCTGAAGGGAAACATTCTTTACCGGAGAACTAAAAACTTTTGTGGTTTCAATAGAGACCCCCCCCGAAAAATATTTGCGGGTGATGATTTGCTGGGTGGCGGGGTCGTAGTCTTTTTTGACCAGCTCGTACGCGCCCTTTTTAAAGGCGTCCACGTACTGTTCATAAATCTTCAGCTTGTCGCTTTTGTCCGCGACATCGACGCCGGAAACCTTGTTCTTGTCCACGTACACCTGCCCCAGGAGGCTGTCTTTGAGATTTAACTTGTACCACGTGGCCAGGATGCTCGCGTTGTAGATCTGCCGCAGGTTCGCGAAATTCTTGCCTTCATTGACTTCCTTCTCGATCTCCGGCAAGAGGACCTCGCGCACGACATCCGCGGAGACCGCGCTGACCGCCTGCGCCTGGTCCTGGCCGACCGTACCGGAATTGCTCACGTCGTTTTTAAGGGCGAAATAATCCTCCTCCAGCAGGACCTTCAGGTGGCTGTCCACGACATAGGCGCTGCCGTTGATCTCGTAGACCTCCGCCTTGTCGGGGACGATCCAGATCTTGTTGAACATGTTGACGGGGATGTCTTCCGCGCCGAATTTTTCCTTAACCTTCTGCTGAATCCGGCTCCAGAACGTACCGCCGGTCTCGCTTTCCGGATACATCACCGAAGCGGTGATCTGCTTGAGCATGTAATCCTGCGCCAGGAGATCCCTGCCCATTTCCGTGTAACCGAACCGCTCGGGGATGATGTTCGCCCGGTCGTAGGGCGAGAGGTTGACCCACAGCTCTTCTTCCGGCACCGTCAGCGAGGCGAGAAAATATTTAATGAGCTTCTGCGATTCTTCCTTCAACGCCTCACCCTCTAAATTCGTATCTCCCGAATTGACGATAAAGGAAAACTTCAGAGGGTCATCCGGGTTGACCGTGATCCCTTTAATATATAACGGCGTGAAATTCTCGCTCATAGGGACCATCGAGCCCGGCGCGGGCAGGTTCAGTCCAACCGGCGCGGCCCCTTGGGCGAAAACAGCGACGGGCTGAATAATCGGGCTGAAGGCGAAGATAACGGCAGTGGTCAACGACAGGATACGGCGGGCGGGGCTAAAGGAACGGCTCATCATGGCTCAATCCTCCAACACACAAGATTTTTGGCCGGTAAAAAGGCCTGGAACGCTCCCTTTATATATATAAGGCATAGTAAGAATACCATATCTTATATATAAAAACAAGGTGGACCCCGGCTTCACCGCAGCAGGGCGGCTTCCAGGATCCAGCGTTTCTCTTCCGCGTAACCTTGCGAAAACTTGACGTCCCCGGTCTTTTTATGGATAGCGGCCATAAAAATATATTTGATGCTCCCGGCCTCCCGCTCGTCAAAAAAAACAAACCAATACTCCCGGGAGCGCGGCAGGTCGGCCGCCTTGGCGTCGACCCGCGGGTTGGCAAGATCATAGACGGCCACTTCACCCTCCCGGATCAATTCTCTCTGGGCGATTAATTTGGCTTCCTCGAGACTGATGCCGTCCTCAAAAACGACCGTCTTGTAACGATCCAGGACGGATTGGCTTTGTGCCATCATCGCCGACGCGCATCCGGCCAGCAATAACGACATGATCACGCAAAATCTTTTCATGAGGATTATCCTTCCCGCCGATACGGGTTCGACTTATTTGTTGAACTTTAATTTTTCTTCCAGCGCGTCCAGGCGGCGGGTGATCTGCTGCAGATACGTGATAATGATCGCATGCGTATACTGGGCATCGATCCCGACGGCCGAATTGGGGGAATTTATTTTGGCAATGATCGACTCATATTGTTCTTTAGACCTGGATAAAGGATCATCGTTCATCGGCCACCTCTTCTGTTTTTACCGTCTTCTATGTTACTTTTTCTAAAAAGCTTCCGCACGAGCCACAAGATAGGATCATAGTAGCGGTCCACGACGCGTTCTTTTAAAGGGATGATACCGTTGTCGGTGATGTGGATATGTTCGGGGCAGACGTCGGTGCAGCATTTGGTGATGTTGCACAGGCCCGAGCCGTATTCTTCCTTGATCTTGGGGACGCGGTCTTCCGTGTCCAAGGGGTGCATTTCGAGGGAGGCCAGACGGATCATAAAGCGTGGTCCGACAAATTTATCTTTCTTCCCCTGATCGCGCAAGACGTGGCAGACGTCCTGGCAGAGGTAACATTCGATGCATTTTCGGAATTCCTGGACGCGGTCGATGTCGCGCTGTTGCATGCGGTAATTGCCGTCAGTGCCTTTCTTGCCGGGTTTAAAGGGCGCGATTTTTTTATTCTGCGCGTAATTCCAGGACACGTCGGTGACCAGATCTTTGATGACCGGAAATGTCTTGAGCGGCTGGACCGTGATCGTCTGTCCTTCGGGGAATTGGTTCAGGCGCGTCATACAGCTCAAGCGCGGTTTGCCGTTGATCTCCACACTGCACGAGCCGCACTTGCCCGCCTTGCAATTCCAGCGCACCGCCAGGTCCGTCGACTGCCGCGCCTGAACGCGGTGGACGGCGTCCAGCACAACCATCCCCGGCTCCGACTCGACTTTGTAATCGACAAAGCCGCCGCCCTTTTTATCCCCGCGCCAGATTTTGAAATGCCGTTCAGCCAACTTTCACGCCCTCCAGCTCTTCGAGGCTCGCGTACGCGATTTTCCTTAATTCTTCCGGCGGGGCGTCACGTTTGACCTTCGCGACTTCCATATTCCCGTCTTTACCTTTACGGATAACGACGTTGTGCTGCAGCCATTCCTCGGACTCAAAATAAAAATCGCCGCGCGTGTGCCCGCCGCGGCTTTCCTCGCGCGTCAACGCCGCGCGGGTCACCGCCTCGGCGGTGGTCAAGAGGTTCGGCAGGTCAATGGCCGCGTTCCAGCCCGGGTTATATTGCGGGCTTGCGTGGGCTTTGACCTTGCCCGCGTCCTGATACAAACGCTTAAGCTCTTCCAAACCTTTTTTGAGTTCATCGGCGGTGCGGATAATACCGACGTATTTTTGCATCACATCCTGCAGGTCTTCCTGGACCAGGAACGGATTGGTGCCGCTTTCGCGGTTGAGGATATCCGTCGCGCGCCGGATGATGGCGTTGACCTGACCGGCGTCGAGCTTGGGCGTCCCCTGGAGTTTCTTGATATATTTACCCGCGCCTTCCCCTGAGAGCCTGCCGAAGACCAAAAGGTCCGAGAGCGAATTGCCGCCGAGGCGGTTAGCCCCGTGCATGCCGCCCGCGCATTCCCCGCAGGCAAAGAGCCCAGGCACGGACGTTTCCTGCGTATCGCTATTGACCCGGATCCCGCCCATGAAATAATGCATCGTGGGCCCGACTTCCATCGGTTCTTTGGTGATGTCAAGCTCCGCCAATTCCTTGAACTGGTGATACATCGAGGGAAGTTTCTTTTTGATGAATTCCGGCGACCGCTTGGAGGCGATATCGAGAAATACCCCGCCGTGCGGCGAGCCGCGGCCTTCCTCGACTTCCTTCTTGATAGCCCTCGCCACTTCATCGCGGGTCAATAGATCCGGGGGCCGGCGCGCGCCCTCTTTGCCTTCCAGCCAGAGGTTCGCTTCTTCTTCCGTGTCGGCGGTCTCCGCGGCGAATTTCTTCGGGATATATTTGAACATGAACCGTTCTTTTCTATTGTTCAGCAAGACCCCGCCGTCGCCGCGCACGCCTTCGGTCACGAGTGTCCCGCGTACCGACGGCGGCCAGACCATGCCGGTGGGATGAAACTGCGTGAATTCCAGATCGATCAATTCCGCGCCGGATCGGTACGCCATGCCCAGCCCGTCGCCGGTATATTCCCAGGAATTCGATGTGATCCGCCAGGCCTTGCCGCCCCCGCCCGTGGCGAAGATCACGGCCTTGGCCTTGAAGATCACGAACCGCCCGGTCTCGCGCCAATACGCGACGAGCCCTGCCACGCGGCCGCCTTCGGCGAGCCTCGCCAAGGGCGGGGCGCCGTCCAAAAGAAGATCGAGCGCCGTGCATTCCATGTGTGTGGCGATCCCCTGGTGAACACAAAAATCCTGCAGGGTGCGGATCATCTCGAGGCCCGTGCGGTCGCCGACGTGGGCGAGCCGGGGATAACGGTGGCCGCCGAAATTGCGCTGGCTGATCAACCCGTCTTTAGTCCGGTCAAAGACCGCGCCCCATTCTTCCAGTTCACGCACGCGGTCGGGCGCCTGCCTGGCGTGCAGTTCGGCCATGCGCCATTGGTTCAGGAATTTTCCGCCGCGCATCGTGTCGCGGAAATGGACCTTCCAGTTGTCCCGTTTGTCGACGTTGCCCAACGCCGCGGCCACCCCGCCTTCGGCCATGACCGTGTGCGCCTTGCCCAAAAGAGATTTCGAAATGATCCCGGTATTTAATCCCTGTCTGGCGCATTCGATGGCCGCGCGGATCCCCGCGCCCCCCGCGCCGATGACGAGGACGTCGTGTTCGATTGTTTGGATCTCTGAAATGTCCATTAAGACTCCGTTTAAAGGTTGAGGTAACGATGCCCGTATCGGTTACGTTCTTGGGTAACGTTGCCGTTAGACGAAACGGGCTTCGTCACCTTAACCGCTTAACCATTTCCCCACGTGTTAAAGTCATGCCAAATGCCCATGGAAACCATGCGGATGTAAAAATCCGTGAACCCCACCCAGATCATGCTCATCCACGCCCAGAGCATGTGCCGCTCGTTAAGCCACGTCACCCGCTTCCAGGCCTTGTGCCCCAGATGTTCTTGCCCCGACGGGCAGGAAAAACAATTGAGCCGCCCGCCTACCAGATGCCGCCAAGCGTGACAGCCCAAGGTGTACCCCGAGAGAAGGACCACGTTGACGGCCATCACCAGCGTGCCGACGCCGACACCGAATTGTCCGTACCGGAAACAGGACGCGGCCGTGTCATAGGCGAGAACAATAATATAAAAGATCGCGATGTACAGCGTGTACCGGTGCAGGTTCTGGAATAAAAGAAGATGCGTTTCCCCTTTATAATCTCTCCGCGGCAAAGGCGCCACGGCGCAGGCCGAAGGCGTGGCGAAATAGGCGCGGTAATAAAATTTGCGGTAATAATAACAGGTGAGGCGAAACGATAACGGCCCGGCGAGGATGAAAATGGCCGGCGAGGACGGAATAAAGCTCGGCCACCATTCGGGCCAATACCCGAACCAGGCGTGAACGACCGGCGGCGCGCCGGCGGCGTTAGGGTCAACGAATAAAAGCGGCGAATACAACGGCGAGAGATACGACCCGGCCCAATAATACCCGGCCTGCAGCATCGCCCAAGTCGTGTAAATAACAAAGGCCAAGAATCCCGCCGCCGTCAGAAGCGGCTCAATCCACCAATTATCCGTGCGAGCCGTTGCGCCAAGAGTTCGTTCGTTGCTGGTTAAAGATTCAATGTGCGCCATAATAAACAGTCAAGCGGTTAAGGTAACGAAGCCCGTTTCGTCTAACGGTAACGTTAATCGTCAAATTAACGTTACCCAGGAACGTAACCGATACGGGCATCGTAATCATAACCGATTTACGAAAAGATTTTCCAGATTATAACACAAGGAAATCCCTTCCGTTATTTTTTGTACGAAATCGCATTGCCTCACATTAAATGTT
>DPIG01000062.1 GCA_003522725.1 Candidatus Omnitrophota bacterium | reverse complement strand
TCGAATTATTAACTACATCCCTCAACCGCTGTCCCAGATCTTCTTCACTAACATGCTGAAGATATCTGCGCGTGTAATATTGTTCACGCCAAACATCAACTCTTTTTTTACCCTTATTTTGCATTTTCTTTCACAGAATTATTGGAAAAGGTCGCGTTAATTGATTTGGGCCCCTTCGTGTCTCCATCGATTTTTTCAAATAGTGGCCACGGTTTACCAGAATCAAAAGCTGGATGCCTCGGTTCATTATCGGGACGCCCATACTCTAAGCGCCACGCCTCTATTTGCCCTAGGAGTATCAAAGATGAACGTTCCCGATGCTTATCTTTTAAAGCCATCTCAAAAAGATGGCGCCGGATATCGTTTGCAATAATAGGTTCAATTGTATATGCATACCCTCCGCCATATGGTTGTCTTCCCAAAAAGGCATTCTCTAAACCCCGAGATAACTCATAGGGAATTGAAGGTTTCAATTCATCATGAATCAAGCTAAGACCCACAATCAAAGCCTCTGATGTCCCTATTCGAGAAATGATGTCCGCAAGTAAGCTGCGCTTTGATGGCTCCGTTTTGCAAAGTTCATATAGCCGGTCTTTTATTTTACTATCCTCACGAGCGATATCTGAGATATAACCCGCGACACGTTCACGATCATGATATTCAAAGTTCTGCTGGCCTTTAAAAGGCTCGACGTTGGGATCAATAAAACTCAGCAAAATCTGCTTTGATTTGGAAGTATTAAGTGCCGCAATAGCATCAATCCATTCAATCTTTATTTGATCTAATGCTTGTCCATACCTAGCAGGGAGTCCCAATAAAAGATCGAGTGCTTCATCACAGCGACTATTACCGAGAGCATCAAGTATTTCCCTCAATTCGTAAATGGGAATTTGCACCGTAGCTATAATCTCTTTAATGCGTGCTATTCCTGCCGAAGGAGGATCAATAAAAGGCATCAGACAAAAATATCGTTGTAAAAGAAAACGATTTTGTTGATCGTAAAATGCCCCCGGTTGTGTAATTTGCTCGATAATAGGATTCAGTACTTTTAATGCCGCGTCCGCTTTTATAATTACACCATTGAATAGTAATGCTTCAAGTGCTTCTGCTCTGACGTAACCATCCCACCGACCGGGTAGAGCCATTATCTCCATAACAAGATCAACGGAGTCCCGACCATCAAGGATAGATATGATGCATGCGAGTGTTTTCAATCGTCCAATGAAGGAATCCGGCTTATCACTTTGGGATTGTTGCTCTCTAATCGCGGCAATTCTCTGCTTAATGGCATTTACATAACGACGACGTCGGTCCTCCCAAAAATAAGTTTCTTGTTGACCAGAGCGAGCTTTCCACAAGTCTTGATAGTTTCTTCTCTTAAATCCATTCTGAACTGCTGAGCCATTCATTCTTGCTAATCGAACCAAAACTTTAGCGGCTTCATCCTCATATTCCGGATCACATAAAACCCGTAGAAGGACATCCTCTGCGCCTTTAGAATCCAGACACTCTACCGCCCGTACGTGCCAATTGGAATAAGACATCGCCGCGCCGTTGCCCATGGGCCCCCGATCCCCCTTACGTCTAGCCTCCAACCCCCTCCTCTTGCGATCAATATCACCTTGAATAAGTTTATCCAAATCAGCCATATCTTCAGGATAACCGACCCTGGCCAAAGCTGTCGCAAGCTCACTCTTTAAAGAGCCACTAAAATCATCCTGACTTAATACAGACGAAATTCCTTTTCTTAAATAAGCCCTCAAACCCTGCCGTAAATTATCTGTTAATTGATTCTTCATATCAGACCCGGTATCTCCAATCTTTCCTAAAAGCTCAATAGCAGTCTGATGTTCAACCGGATTAAACTCAGATGACAAACGGCCCAGCAAACCGGATACAGCCACATTTGAAGGCATTGCTCGAAATAAATCTTGCAACTGTCTTATGATCGCCCAATGTGTCTCAGTGGTATTTTGGGTAGAATGGAGTGTCTCAATTTGAAGCGCGCATAGCCGCGAAAATACATCTCCTGCAAGATCTGCATTAGCAATTGCAACCAGAACAGATGCTATGGAGGAACTGTTCCTATGGTCGAGGGCTTCGGTGCATATTTTTTTAAGTAAATCTTGTCTAAAATCTTGAGAGAGACTTGAGATGAATGTTGTCCAACGGTCGCTCCATAATAATCCTTTGACAATACGCTCCGCTATCCAGTGGCTAACCCAATCTACATCATTCTTTTGTACAAGTTCAATTGCTGACTTTATTAACAACTCTTCCCCGTCACTTATTTTTTCAAACCGCCATCCAGTTAATTCCTCTTTCACACCTTCAATTGTGTACTCTCCTCCGATTTCTGCTATAGCTAGCCGAATTCTAAGCCGATCTTTTGGATCTTCTATCTGCTGTAGAAGCATACTGTAGACGGCAATCACTCGTGGTCTCACTTCATCCGGAATCTCATGCAACGCCCGTCCCCGCAATACTTCCTTGAAGGTCTCATCATCATAAGAAGTTAGAATACGGACAAGTGTATCAACTGCGCCAATCCACTCAAGTGCGCCTAAAGCCGCAATACGTACTTTAGAATTTGAGTTTGCACAGGCAAATTCCCCTGCAACAACGGCCATATACGGTTCACGAACTATTTCTCCGATAAAATCGGCTTGGTGCTCGTCTTTCCAAGTTTTAACGATCTGCTTCCAGTTCTCTCCTAAACTGGACACATGGAATTCTCTAAATGAACGATATGCTCTGAGGCGTACTTGCTGATCGGCGCTTGTTAAAAGCGGCAATAGAATGTCTTTAAAATCTTCTGAGCCACTGGCAATCATTCCAGCCAATGCGCAGCGTTTATGAGAATCGATACCCATCTGATACCACGCCCGTAAACACTCTCCTAAATTATTTCGCACTTCCATCCAAACAGCATTTCCACACAATCGGGCCAGCTCTGCGGCAAAAACTGGGCCTACCTCTAGCGCAAATTCAACCAACATCTTCCCGCCTTTTATCAACTCTTTAGCATCGGCCGATTCATTCTTCAAATCACCAACTTCTTCAGCAACCATTCGAAGTGGTTCTTCCCAAGAGGGCTTATTAACATACTCTCGTATAAAATTCCGATTACTATCCTGATCATTTTTCTCAACAAGTTCCAAGAGAAGTTTCCTTAAAACCGTGGCAACATACCACTCCTGCAACTGTTGGTGCTGAAATTTGAATGCCACTGAAGGATACTCCAAGCGTTCTAATACGTGATGCGCACAAAGCACGCTTAAAATCTCCGCTGGCTCGGATAGATTTACAATTTGTCCCTCCGCCTGTAATTTACGACTCAATAAATTAACAACTCTCCGAGCGTCCATTTCTTCCATCGTTACAGTACCGATTTTCGTCATTTGAACAGCGAGGTCAGCTAAATAGTCTCGACTCTTACCCAAGAGTGGTGAACGTGCCAAGTGATCTCGGTGCTCATCAGATTCTTCAGCCAACCGTATCACAGCATCTAAAATGCCTGTCTTTGTTTTTGGAATGGCTAATCCCGATAAAAAAATATTCACTACTTCAGCAAGAATTAATGGGGTTCTAGTCAGGTCGTCTAAAACGCGATCATTCTCTAATTGCGGAATGAGTTCTCGCGCACGGCTTGCCAACGCCTGATTAAGATATTCCACTCGCTGTCGCCGATTCAAAGAAAGCAACTGAATTCTAGAGGAACCCGGCAATGGAGGTTTGATGTGGTGTGTTCGAGTTGCAACAATAATACCGGCTTTGGGGAAATTGCGTTCTAAATCAGAAAGTGTTCGCACCGCCTCATCAGAATAGGTATCCGAAACCTCATTCCATCCATTCAATAGGAACACACAAGGCAGTACGTTATACATTTGCGCGAGGGCCCTAGCGTCTATTCTACGAGATAGAAACTGAGGCATCTTGGAAATAAATTCTAAAATATCGTTGTTTGATTTCACCCATGTTGGAAAATCAATTAGAAAAGACAATCGATCCATGCGCTCAGCGAGTTGAATAAGCGTCGTGGTTTTTCCTCGTCCAGCAGGTGCTTCCAATATAATTCGGCGGCCCTCTTGAAGCAATTGAGACAAACTTGTAAGACTTGAAAATTCTCCGATCTGACGTCCGTCTTTATCAAGGCTAATCGACTGCAGTTCTATCTTTGGTCTTCCGGCTAAACGTGGATGTGCTAGCCATGCCGCTAATACCTCATCCGTTGCCTCTCGAGTTTTTGTAATTAACTCCTGTAGCGTTGGTTCAACTGAAACCTGAATATTAAGATGCGACTGACAGAGCGAAATATTGGTGGGTATCATCAAATCTGTGATGATATCTTCTCTCGGAACAGTAATGAGTTTAATACCATAGGCATTTTGAATCTCATCTGCCCACTTTTTCTCGACATCTTTAGTCACTTTCTTAGGCGTGGCAAACAAAAGGACACTCACATCCTTGATATGATTCTTAAACTTTTCAATATCTCCTTTTATCTTTTCAAGAGTTGTAGTTAGCGAACAAGCTAAGGCTTTTCCGACACCGTCACTAGCAAGATGTGCGGGCACGTAAGCGTCTAAACCCAAATCATTATGTCGTTCGGAAGCTATAAATTCAGGCCATTTTAGCTTTACAAGAACTACAGCAAGCCCCTGGAATCTCATTCCTTCCTCGTTAGAGATCATCTCATCAAGAGCTTTCTCAATATCAGTTCTACATATCGTCATTCTTTCTATTCCAAAAGGTATTTAAAACTTCCGAATAAAGTTTATGAGAATAAAAAACCTCCATCAGCAGATTTGCTAACGAAGGTCTTGTTTATTTTTTGTGGAGGACTTCTCCCCTTCGAACACACCACTGAGAATGATATATAGATGGTTTTTTCTATCAACAAAATTCCATCTTTAACAGAATCATTTCTTGCATCAAATCATAATAATTTATTTTACAATTAACTGAGCTACGGGAATCTCAAAAGCACCAGCAATTTTCTCTAAAGTCTCGAGATTAGGATAATGCTTACCACTTTCTATTCTCGAAATATTTGCCCTTTTAATACTTGTTCTTAATTCGAGGTCATCCTGAGTCATATTTTTTTGCTTACGCAAAGTATATATTCTATTTCCGATTTCTTCTGGTGAAATCTTATGCCCCTGTTGTATTTTACTAATATGATACTCATAACTTTCATCACACATATGCCGCACGAAATCCCAAACTAGCTCATACTCTTTACCTGATTTTAGTTTAACTTCAATAAAATACCCCTTTTTATCAATCTTCGCACTTACAACTTCTGATCCATCATCTTCAGAAATATTCTTTCTACTTAAAAAAAATGTTTCCATGTTTTTAAATGTGCACACAAAAACATTTTCTTTCTTTAAATATTCAACCCTTGCAAATTTTTTGTCCATATCAACATCTAACAATTTTATAAAGTTCTCCAACATACTTAATACCTGTTTTTCATTAGAAGAAGATTCAATACAATCATATATAGGAAGATTTCTGAGTACTTCAATTTTATCCTTTAGAGCTTCCATCTTTGTTAACAAAATAATCGGGATTTCATCATTTCTTTGGTTAAGATAAAACATAAATCTTTCAAAATCTTCATTAGGTAATTTTAAATCCAATAAGATAAGTTCATTCATTTTATTTCTAACTGTTGAAATAGTATTTAATCTAGAAATAACATCAATAAGTTTAAACTGCAATTTAGCATGAGATATGGCTCTCTTAATATCAATTCCTACTTTGCTGTCTTTTGTGGCAAGAAGAATGTCATATGTCATTTAGATCACCCCTTTTTTTCGATATAGTATCCGGCATCTATCAATGCCTTTTTGAGCTTCCCTGTGACCGGGAGACCAGTTTCCATCATTACTTGCGCTTCTATGTTAAATCTGCCCACAAAGCCACGATCATTGTAAATATGCACATGATACGGCGGGTGGTCAGGTTTATGGTGCTTTATTATGTATCCGCCAAATCTATGCCTAACCATTGAACGGTCCCAATTTTGTTTTTAATATTATCTAACAATAATAGTGTATCACATTTGATACATTTTGCAAGGGCAAAATTAATAAATTAAAGTTGTTGTACCAAGCAATTTTCAACACGAACATTAAACTTTTAATCGCCCCATAAACGCCTCAATCGCCCCACAAACCCTTTGTTATCAAGTGCTTCTCTTCATATTTACAGGAATAATCTCAATTATTTTACTATCAAAAAAGGCCAGCCGCATTTCTGCAACTGGCCTTTTTATTACCGATAGAATCCTATCGTTTTGCTTTTTATCAATGTTGCTTTTTGAACATTACTTCGATCAAAAACGACTATGATTTGTCGTAACCCCTACTTAACACTATCGATATATTGAATAAGATCGACAGTTTTATTCGAATAACCCCACTCATTGTCATACCACGAAACCACTTTAACAAAGGTATCATTAAGCGCGATGCCGGCGTCCGCGTCAAATATCGAGGTGCGTTTGTCGCCGTTAAAATCCGATGAGACAACCTGGTCTTCCGTGTAGCCGAGGATTCCCTTCAACGGCCCCTCGGAAGCCTGCTTCATCGCCTGTTTGATCTCATCCCACTTGGCGGGTTTCGCCAGCTTGCAGGTCAGATCAACGACAGAAACGTTGGCGGTCGGCACGCGAAAGGCCATGCCGGTCAATTTTCCGTTTAACGCCGGAATGACTTTCCCCACCGCTTTGGCAGCGCCCGTGGAAGAAGGAATAATATTCTGGTAAGCCCCGCGGCCGCCGCGCCAATCCTTCTTGGACGGCCCGTCGACGGTCTTTTGCGTTGCCGTAACGGCGTGGCAGGTCGTCATCAACCCTTCCACAATCCCCCACTTGTCGTTAAGGACCTTGGCAACCGGCGCCAGACAGTTGGTCGTGCAGGACGCGTTGGAAATGACATCCATCTCCGGCTTGTAAGAATCCTGGTTGACACCCATGACGAACATCGGGGCATCGGCCGACGGAGCGGAAATGATGACCTTCCTGGCCCCGGCCGTTAAATGTCCTTTGGCGGTATCGATCGTGGTGAATAACCCGGTCGATTCGACGACATAATCGGCGCCGACCTCGTTCCATTTCAGATTTGCCGGGTCTTTTTCCGCCGTCACGCGGATCTTTTTGCCGTTGACGATGAGGGTATTGCCTTCGACGTTGATCGTGCCCTTGAATTCACCGTGGGTCGAATCGTATTTGAGCATGTAGGCGAGATAATCCGCCTCAAAAAGGTCGTTGATGCCGACGATCTGCGCCTGGGGATGTTCCATCGCCGCGCGAAAGACCAGCCGTCCGATGCGTCCAAACCCGTTAATTCCTATCTTAACCATTGCTTACCTCCACGTTTATATTGTAAAAATATAACCTGAGAATTATTTCGTCTTCGAATAGATTTTATACAATATCCTTTGAGGTTTAAAATGTCAAGAAACTTTTAAATCAGTGACAGGGACTAATTTTAAATTAGTCCCTGTCACTGATTTAACCATTAGCGACGGGCGATGACTGCGGCTTCCCTTAAATACCGGGCGGCGTGGTCGGGGTCGGTGGGCACGCTGAAAAAACCGGTCCCGCGCTCCAGGCCGACGGTTCGCATCAGCTTGGGGACGATCTCGATGTGCCAGTGGAAATGTTCCTGCGGCCCGTCATTGACCGGCGCGACATGGATGTAGAGATTATAGGAAGGGTCCCAGAGGCATCCTTTAATCTTCGCCAGCGTCTCGCGCAGGATATTGCCCAAGGCGTATTTTTCCCCGTCGTTCATCGTGTCAAACCGGCAAGTGTGTTCCCGCGGGATAATGCAGCATTCAAAAGGATACCCCGACGCGAACGGACAAAAGGCCAGGAATTGCGCGTTGTCCGTGATAACGCGCGTACCGGCGCGGTATTCCTGGGCGATCATATCGCAACAAACACAACGTTGATACCGGTCGTAATAGGCCTGGGTCCCCTCCAGTTCCTGCGCGACATATTGGGGGACCATAGGGAGCGCGATGATCTGACTGTGCGGATGCTCGACCGTCGTGCCGGCCGATTCGCCGTAATTCTTGAAGATCAGAATATACTTGAACCTCCGGTCTTTGGTCAAGTCGTTAAGCCGGCTTTGGTATTTATCGATCACGTGAAACATCTCGTCATCGTTAAGATCGGCGAGGTTGCGTTCATGCGCCGGCGTTTCGATGAAGACCTCGTGCGCGCCGATGCCGTTGGAAAGCGTGTACATTCCGTCGTGACGCAGGTCCAGATCCCCCTCGATCCGCAAGGCGGGAAACTTGTTGGGGATGATCCGCACCTGCCAGCCCGGAGAATTGGGGCGGGAGCCCGGCGGGCTCCTTCGGACCGCCTCGATCTCCGGCGGCGTAAAGAATTCCCGGCCCGGACAAAATTGACAGGTCGCCTTGGCGAGGATCGAATGGTCTTCCCGCTCGTATTTTTCCGGCCCCCAGGAGTCTTCCACGTGGACGATAACCCATTGGCCGCTTAAAGGATTGTGTCTTAATTCCGCCATAATTTATTCCTCTTTATATCTCCTTGTCCCGCAGATATTCCGCCATTTCCTCGGGAGGGATGGCGCAGATGTAAAACCCGCTCCCTTTTTCAAACCCGGCCATGCGGGTCAGCCGCGGGATCAGCTCCACGTGCCAATGATAATCCACGTCGATCGTCCGCCATTTGCCGCGCGCGACGTCTTGACGACGAAACGGCGCCGTCTGGATGACCCAGTTGTACGCGGTATCATCAAGGCCATTTTTGATCTTCTGCAGGACTATTTTGAATATTCTCGCCAGACCCTCCTCATGGCCGCGGATGCCCTGGGCGAAATCCGCGTGATGTTTCTTGGGGATGACCCATGTTTCAAAAAGGAACCGCGCCGCGAAGGGAATGACCGCTAAAAAATCGTCGGTTTCAACGACAATCCGCTTTTTGTCCTTGATCTCCCGCTCGATGAGATCGCAATACACGCAGCGCCTGTGATCCCTGAAATATTTCTGGGCGCCGGAGAGCTTTTCGGAGATCTCCAGCGACGCCACGGGCATGGCCATGACATGAGAACAGGCGTGGTGGGCGAACTGGGACAATCCGTAATTCTTGTAGATCAACGCGTGCGTCAGGCGGGTGTTCTGCTCTATCTCGTTGAACCGGGCGACGTAAGTTTGCACGATTTCCCTGATCCTTCCGACCGGCAGATCAGCCATATTGGACACGTGATCGGGCGTCTCAATGACCGTCTCGTGGATGCCGACGTCCTTGATCACTTCGTAAAGGCCGTTTTGCCCGTCAGGGATGGATGTTTGTTGTCCCGACGTCGCGGAAGGTTGCCGGGAACGCACCACGCAGATATCCCCCAGAGTGTACACCGGGTTCTCGGGCTTGACGCACAGATCGCACGCCTGATCATCGTCGCGCCGGCGCCGGTTGATCGGATCGATAAAATTCCCGGGCCGGCGCGCCCTTTCAACGGAAATAATGACCCAACGGCCGATCACAGGATCTTGTCGGAATTCTGGCATAGCTCTGATTCCATCTGAAGTAAAGATACAAGAAACAAGAGGTAAAAATTTTTCTTGCTTCTTGTTTCTTTGATTCTCTGCTTCTACTTGTCGAATCTAAATCCAACTCCCAACCGGTGACCCATCATGAACTGATACGCGCTCATCGGCCTGGAGGCTTCCAGATGCACCGCCTTGACCAAAAGCCCCTGGTCGGCGGTGGCGACGGTAAAACCTTTCTTGTCCACCGTGGCCACCTCTCCGGGCGAATACGCAAGGAAATTGCCCGGGACTACTTCGGTTTCCAGTATCTTCAAAAGCTTCCCCTGATAATACGTATAGGCCGTCGGCCAAGGCAACAATCCGCGCGCCAGGTTATTAACGGCCCGCGCCGGTTTGCCCCACTGGATATGTCCCAGTTCTTTCGTTAATTTGGGCGCCGGCGTCGCTTTTTGATCGTCCTGGACGGTAAAAGTATAGGTTCCCTTTTCAAGGGAGTCAATCGTCTTTAAAAGAAGCTCCGGTCCCGTTTCCATCATGCGCGCGCGCACGCTCGCGGCCGTATCGGCCTTGAGGATCTTCAATCTTTTTTGGGTAACAATATCGCCCGCGTCCATTTTCGCCGTGACCCGCATGATCGAAATACCCGTTTCACGTTCCCCGTTGATGACCGCCCAGTTGATCGGCGCCGCGCCACGATATTGAGGAAGCAAGGAACTATGGACGTTGACCGCGAACGTCCGCGGGATGGCCAGCACTTCAGCGGGAAGGAGCCGTCCGTAGGCAATGACCACGAACAGATCGGGTTCCAATACCCGCAGTCCTTTCAAGAAATTCTGTTCCTTCAAATCCGAAGGCTGAAAAACAGGAACGCCTTTACGCAAAGCCGTTTCTTTGACGGGAGAAGCGGATACCTCCATGCCGCGTCCCCTGGCTTTATCCGGCTGCGTCACGCAGGCGCAGACCTTGTGTTCCGAGCCGAACAAGGCCTCGAGATGAACCGCGGCGAAATCGTCACTGCCGAAAAATATAATATTCATAATGAGAAATAGAGAAGCAAGAGGCAAGAAGCAGAGAAAAAATCATCGTCTTTGCTTCTTGTTTCTTGCTTCTTTGCTTCATTTACGGATCAACGTTGATGGTTACAATCATGTTTCTTTTTTTCGCGAAATCTTTTAGGGCTTTCTTAATAAACGCCAGTATACGCTTGACCGAAGGGCCTTTCAACAGGATTGTAAAACGATACTTGTCCCGCAGTTTAGGGTTCACGTCGGGATGAGGATCGGATATTTCCACTTTGGGACTATGGTCCTTCTCCAGCCGCGCGAAGAGCTCTTTGGCCTGTTCGAAGACGAAGTCTTCGTTGACCCCGCGCAGGCCGATGGAGACCAGATGCCGGTACGGAGGGAACCCCAGCTCTTTGCGAAGGCTCAATTCCTTTTTATAAAATCCGTCAAGATCGTTCTCGCGCACGGATTGTAAAGCGTAATTATCCATCATGCGCGTTTGCACGAGTAATTTTTGCGAAGCCATCTGGCGCAGCCGCACCAAAAGGGCAAAGGCGTGATGGCCACAGCGGAAATCCAGATGATGAAGCTCCGCGTCAAAATTGATGACCGCGACCAGGGAAGTGTCCAGCGCCTCCCGCTCTCTTAAAACAGCTTTGGTCGTAATAACGATGTCGGCCTGACGCGGGAAATTTTTACTGTTGGTGTCAAAGCGCCCCACGCGGGCCTGCGGGTACAGCCGCGCCACTTCGCTCTCCAGCTTCTCGGTGCCCGTCCCGCTGGAGCGCAAATACCCGCCGCGGCATTGCGGACAAATTTTGGGCAGTTCCGTTTTGAAGTTGCAATGCCGGCAAACCATGACCTTCCGGGAATACAAGTACGTCAAATTGACGTTACAGCGTTCACATTTGACCGTAAAGCCGCACTGCTGGCAATGCGTGCGCGTCGTAAATCCCTTGCGGTTCATCAACAAAACCACCTTGCCCTGCTGGGCCAGCGTGTCGCGGATGGCGTTCTGTAAAGGGAAAGAAAGGATCGAGGTCCTTTGCGGATTATAGTTTGTCATGTCGACGATCTGGATGGCGCTTGAACGTTCGGCCTCGCAGGTGATCTTCTGCCATTTTTCCTTCCGGGTCTGTTCCTTCAGGAAGTGGAACCACGTCTCGGCGCTGGGGGCGGAACTGACGTATAAAACGGAACACTGTTCCACGCCGGCGCGTATCCGCGCGAGCGTGCGCGCGTCGTAATGGGGTGTCTGCTCCTGCTTATACGCCGGATTTTCTTCTTCATAAATGATGATGAGCCCCAAATCTGCCGCCGGGGCGAAGATCGCCGAGCGCGTGCCGACAATGGCACGGGCCTTTCCCTCTCTGACCGCGAGCCAGCTTTCCAGTTCTTTCGAGGCGGAGGCCTTTTTGTCGAGGACCACGATCGGAACAGAAACAGCTTTCGCCAAATGAGCAACGACGAAGTCGACCATCGCCGCTTCAGGGACCAGAAAGACCACGCTGCGGTTGGCGTCCAATGTTTTGTGGATCATGTCCAAAATCAGCGGCCAGCGTTTATCAAGACTTTTGTCATGCAACAAAATGGCGGCGGGCGGACTTTCCGGCTTAACGCCGGATACCGGCGGCGTCCATTCCAAAGGCCTGGTCGTTCGCAACGCCGGCGGCAACCACGTCTCGATGGCCTCGCCCCAGGAACACGCGTAACAGGCGCTTAATTCTTTGGTGAGGGTCAATGCTTTTTCATCAAGAACCGGAAGATTGTCGAGGCAGGATAAAACGGGATTTAACCGTTTGAAAAAACTTTTCGCTTTGAACCCGACGATAGTACCAAGCCGTTGCCGCCGGTTAAAAAGGACACATACACGCTGCCCGACGGCAACTTTATCCATCAGCGCCGGCGGCACCGAATAATCAAAAGGGCCTTCCACGGGAAGGCCGACGACAACCTGGGCTATTTTAAGTGGCATAACAAAGCTCTAAAACGTCAAAGGGTTATGGTAACGAAGCCCGTTTCGTAATACGGCAACGGTTATGTTAAAAAGGCGTTACCATAAGACGTCACCGACACGGGCATCCTTACCTTAACCCATGGACCTTAAGAAATTTATCCAATCAATGCAATGATATCCCGCACCGCCGCCGGCCGTGCCAGCCGCTGGGTCTGTTTGAGCGCCGTCAAATGCGCGTCGCGGAAAGATTTTAATTTTCGTAACTCTCCGGCAATGCCCGGCACGTTCGCCGGCATGCATCCGATGCCGTATTCACGCAAGACCCGCACGTTACCGGTCTCCTGCCCGGGGATAGGATGAAAAAAAATCATCGGCAAATGGCTGACCAAGGCCTCGGCGATCGATAAGCCGCCGGGCTTGGTCACCATGCAGTCGGAGGCGGCCATCAGTTCGTGCATATTGTCGACCAATCCGAGAATTTCTGCCCCGCGATAATTGCGCCCTCTTAACCGCTCGAAAAGACGCCGGTTATGCCCGCAGACGACCAGCGTCTGAAAGTCGTCTTCCCGCTCCAGGATCTGCAGGATCTCCTCGATGGGACCGATCCCGAATGACCCCGTGGCAATAAGGACGGTGAATACGTTCTCCTTGAGGCCCAATTTCTTTTTTAGTTCTCCGCGGTCCGCGGGGTGGAGGAACTGCTCATTGACCGGGATCCCGGTGACACGGATCTTTCCCCCGGCAATGCCAAGCTGCTGAAGTTTGCGCGCCGTCCATTCGCTGGCAACGGCGTAATAATCCGTCTCCGGGTTGAGCCAGATCCGGTGGACATCGAAATCAGTGACGACCGTGATCAGCCGGGAACGGATCTCTCCTGTTCTTTTCAACGCCGCGACGACTTCGCTTGGCAGGAAATGGGTCGTGACCACATAATCAAAATTCCGGTCCTTAAGAAAAGCGCTCAACCGCCGCGCGTTGAACCCGTTATAAAACCTGCGGGCGGAGCGCATCAGCGGCTGGATCCACGGCCGGTCAAGAAGCTCGAAAGAGAACCCCCATAGCCAGGACATCCCGGTGACCAGAAAAATGTACGTGCGCTGATAAAACTTCTTAAAGGACGGGCTGGTATAATCCAGCGCGTCCGCGAACACCGCTTCAAAAGAAGTGTTCTTTTTCAAAGCGTCGTAGATGGCTTGGGCGGCCTTAAGATGTCCGGCCCCGGCAGAAGCATGGATGACGAGGATCTTCATAAGGCCTTACTTAGGATCTTTTCTCTTTCCTAAGCTGCTTGGAAGGTTTCGCGTGGTTATGGCTGATGATATCAACAGCTTCCAGGAGATCGGCGGCGATAAAATCCGGACGCACCGCCCACGCGCGCATGTGGCGGCGGTCTTCGCGTCCGGAGAGGACAAAGATCGTTTTGCACCCGGCATTATGCCCGGCAAGGATGTCAGACTCCGTGTCCCCGACGAAAAAGGCCTTTTGCGCCGCGCGGATGCTCTTGTTCATCGTCTCAAAAGCCTTGCGCACGGAGCCGATCTCCGGCTTGCGGCAGTCGCATCCTTCATCGGAGCGGTGCGTGCAGTAAAAAACCCTCTTGATCCGCCCCCCGGATTGCCTGATCTTGTCAAGCATGTTGTGCGTGATGTGGCTAAGCTTTTCTTTTGTGTAGACGCCTTTGCTGACGCCGGCCTGATTGGATATGATAAAAACCGTGAAGTGCTCCCGGGTAAGGGTCCGCAGGGCCTCCAGAGAACCCGGGATAAAATGGAATTCCTTGAGTTTCGTGACGTATTTGCCGTTGCCGGGGAACTCGTTGATCACCCCGTCTCTGTCGAGAAAAACCAGTTTCATATGTTTATTTTTGTTTTTTCATCTCCAGATACTTGAGATAACTCATCAGCTGATAAAACGAATCGAAATAAGCAATGAGAAAGCCGTACATCCCGTCCTTGTATCCTTTTTTTCGAATATACCTTCGTGGAAAGCGGTCGATCATGCGCCAGAGCGCCTTGCCAAACGACATTTTTCTGTTGGTGACGATCCATTTCCGGGCCTCGAGCGTCGTTTGGCGATTGACGCTCGCCAAAAAATGTTCAATATCCGGATATCCTTTATGAACAATATCTTTGGTCAGGTGCCCTTCGGTCTTTCCCGGCTCCAAAAACGCCCGCGGATGAACGCCGACTTCCTCATACTCGAAATGTTCCTTGCGGAAAAGCCGTATCTTGCTGGCCGGATACCAGCCCGAGTGCCGGATCCACGTTTTACCGATATAAGTCTTGATGGGGACGGAAAAACAACTGTGCGTCGTGCCGGGCAAGGCGGCGGCAATTTCACTTTTTAATTCTTCAGTCGCCTGCTCGTCGGCATCAAGGATCATCACCCAGGAATTTCTCGCCTGCGCGTGGGCCCAGTTGCGGTGGATGCCTTCGTTGTCCATCTTGCGGTGAAAAACGCGGTCGGTGTAGCGGCGCGCCAGCTCTACGGTCCTGTCCGTGCTTTCATCATCGACCACGATGATCTCATCGGCCCACCCGCGCACGCTGCCCAAACATTCGTCGATATTCTTCTCTTCGTTTTTGGTAATGACCGCAACCGTGACTGAAACCGTGCTCATTCTTAGCTTTCAGTCATCAGCTATCAGTCTTCAGCTGACGGCTGACGACTGATGACTGATGACTAATCCTTTCAAATTTTCGCACACATATTCAACTTGATCTTTTCTCATGTGCGGGAACATCGGCAGTGACAAAATTTCCTTGGCGATTTTCTCCGAGACCGGGAAATCTCCCTTTTTGCAGCCCAGATCCGCGTACGCCTCCTGCAGGTGCAGGGGAATCGGGTAATGGATCAAGACACCGATGCCTTTGGTCTTCATCGCATCGCAGATCTTGTCACGGTTGGGGATACCTGCCTGCCGCCCGCCTGCCAGCGAGGCAGGCAGGCGCACCGCGTAGGTCTGATAGACATGCGTGCGGTCTTTTTTGAGGACCGGAGTGACGATCCCCTCGGCGCCTTTGAGCAACTTGCCGTAATGAGCGGCCACGTCGTTACGCATCTTGTTCCATTGGTCCAAAAGCGGCAATTTCGCCGCCAGGACGACCGCCTGGACGGTATCCAGACGCGAATTATGCCCTTTGATCTTATGATCATAACGCCCGGTGCGGCCATAATCTCTAAGCATCAGGATTTTTTCGTAGACATCTTTATTGCTGGTTACGACCATGCCGCCGTCGCCAAAGGCGCCCAAACTTTTGGTGGGATAAAAGCTAAAACAGGCAATGTCACCGAGTGACCCGGCCTTCTTGCCGTTATACGTTGACCCGTGCGCCTGGCAAGCGTCCTCAATAACGGTAATATCATGCTTTTTCGCGATCGCGTTGATCTCTTTCATGTCCGCCGGTTGGCCGTAAATGTGCACCGGGATGACCGCTTTGGTCCTTTGGGTGATCGCCGCCTGGAACCGCGCGGGATCGATATTGCACGTTTGATCTTCGATGTCAACGAACACCGGCCTGGCGCCCGTGTAAGATACGCACAAGGCCGTCGCGATAAAAGTAAAACTCGGCAGGATCACTTCATCCCCGGGACCGATATCAATGGCCTGAAGGGCCAGATACAACGCGTCCGTCCCGGAATTAACGCCCACGGCGTATTGGGCGTCGCAATAACGGGCGAAATCCTGTTCAAACGCCTTTTCCTGCGGCCCTAGAATAAAACTGCCGTCCTCAAAGACCTTCTTGAGCCCGGCATCGATCTTGTCCTTGACGGCATGGTACTGCTCGTGAAAATCAACGAATGGAACGTTCATAAAATTTCTTCAACCTTTTTGAATACTTCTTCGACAGTCAGATCATTCAGACAACGGATATGTCCGCAATCAGCCCGGCGGAATCTCCGGTAACACGGCTGGCAAGGAAGATCTTTTTTGACAACTTTATGTCCTTGCGCGGGATACGGTCCGTAAACAACCTCATCGACAGGACCAAAGATCGAAACAGTTTTACTCCCTGATGCCGCCGCCACATGCAACGGCCCGCCGTCGTTGGCGACGATCAGCGCGCACCGTTTGGCGAGCGCCGCGAACTGACTTAAAGACGTCTTCCCGCAGGCCGAAACGCAAGGATTGTTCATCCCGCGCGCGACGGAGCCGCATAATCCGGCCTCCGTCGGGCCACCCAACAGTATAATTTGCGCGGCGGATTTTTCAATCAATTTGTCGGCTAATTTCGCGAAGCGTTCAGCGCTCCAACGCTTGCAGGAAGCGTCCTTTCCCCAGCTTTCCCCGCCCCCGGGAACAAGGCCGATGACCTGGCCGCGGCCGAAAACGCCATTGTCTTCCAGGAATCCCGCGGCCCAATCCATATCTGCCGTGGTCAAAGGCAATTCCATGCTCTTATGTACGACCGGAACACCAATTTGGGCCAAAAGATCCAGATAATATTCGACCACATGCCGGTTTTCGTAACCCTCCAAAGGGATCTTTTGCGTGAGGAACCGGCCGCGGCCCTTGTAATCGAACCCCACGCGCCGCGGGATGCCCGCCGCCAAAGCTAAAAACCCCATAGAACTGTTCAAAGAAATATCTAAAACCAGGTCAAAGCGCTCTTTACAGATGTCACCCACCAATTTGCCGAGCGATTGCCAGTAACGCACGGGCGACTTACGGCGCACGGCTTCCAATTCATCACGTTCGTACACGAAAATCCGGCTGATCTTGGGATTGTGTTCTAGGACCGGAACCGTCCGACGGTTGCACAGATACCCGAGGTAACCGTCCGGGTGCGCCGCCTTGAGATTGCTGATCAAAGGTGTGGTAAACAGCACATCGCCAATACCAAAAACGTTGATGATGAGGATTTTCATCTCTTTTATGTTTAACTTTAAACGATCGTCATCCAGCGTCCGATGTTCTCCTTCAGGGCCGCTTTGTAGATAAGGCTGGCGACCGCGGTGTCCTGGATGGCGAGGCCGGTGGAATCGAATACGGTCACGGCGTGAGGGCTGTTCCTGCCTTTTTTCTTGCCGGCAACGACTTCACCCAAAGTCGCGTAAATATTTTCTGGCTTAAAAATTCCCTTCGCGACAGGCACGTTGATTTCGCCGCTGTGGCTGGCTTGCTCTACGTCATCGACCACCACCCTGGCCCGTTTGAAAATTTCCGGATCAAGCTCTTCTTTCCCCGGCGCGTCGGCGCCGATGGCATTGATATGCGTGCCGTCTTTGATCCATTGCGATCGAATGATGGGCTTGCGCGACGGTGTAGTTGTCACCACAATGTCGGCGCCGGTAACACATCCCTGGATGCGCGCGGCGGCAGTCATGACCTCGCCGGGCTTTCTCATCGTGCGGATGAACCGCGCGGCCAAAGCTTTTTGGTGGCCCCACACGCGCACTTCCTTGATCTTAAAAATTTCGCGTAATGCTGCAAGCTGTGAGCGCGCCTGCACCCCGCAGCCCACGAGCGCCGCCACACTGGAATTCCTTCGCGCCAGATATTTGGCCGCTACCGCCCCGCCCGCGCCGGTGCGCAGGCTCGTCGCCAGCGTCCCATCCATGATCGCCAGAGGAAAACCGGTTTTGGGATCGCTGACGATCAAAACGGCCATGACCGCCGGCAACCCGAAGCGCGCGTTTCGCGGATGCGCGTTGACCCATTTGAGCGTGCAGAGTTTGAACTTGCGAACGTAAGAAGGCATCGCGCGAAAATCTCCCGCGAATTCCGGGAGATCGAGGTAGATCTTCGGCGGCATCCGCGCCCGGCCAAGACCGTATTGCGCAAATGCCTCCTCCACCGCCCCAATGGCGCGTTGGACATCGAGCAGTTTCGCGACGTCTTTTCGGCTAAGGATCAAGGTCTTGCGTAAAAACATGGTTCTCCGGGGTGAAAGGGCTATTCTTTCTGGAATGGCCCTTTCACCAATCGATGGGGAAATAATCCTTCAGGAACTTCCCGCACCAGTGCTTGCCCGTCAAGATGCCGTCGAAAAATGGATCGCACACCCGCGCGGCGCCGTCGACGATATCCAAAGGGGGCTGAAAATCATGCACCTGTTGCTTGCGCCGGGAAAGCGCGAAAGGATCTTCATCGGTGACCCAGCCGGTGTCCACCGAGTTCATAAAGATGCCGGATTTGACCAGATCGCTCGCCGAGGTGTGGGTCAACATATTAAGCGCCGCCTTGGCCATATTGGTATGCGGGTGACGGTCGGTCTTGACGTAACGCAGGAATTTCCCTTCCATCGCGGAGACATTGACGATATGTTTTTGCCCCGTATGATCGCGTTTCATCATCGTCGACAACCGGTTGCACAGGACAAACGGCGCGATGGCGTTCACCAGCTGCAGCTCCAGGAGCTCCGCCGTGGGGACCTCGCCCAAGCGCAGGCGCCAGCTGTTGGTTTCCCGCAAATCCACCTGCTGGAGGTCCGCGTCCAGTTTGCCCTTGGGAAAAACCTGTTCCGCGGGCAAGGCGTGATCGTAGGCGTAAGGAATTTGCGAAAGCGCGGCGGACGCGGATAACCCGATCCCCTGCATTTTCCCATTCCAGGCCACTGCGGGCACCAGATCCGTTGCCGGATTAACGTTCGTATAAGACACCAATTCTTTCTTGCACATATCAAAAGGACCAAGAAGCCGTTGAACGCCTTCGGGCAAGTCTTCGATTCTTTTGGTTTCATTTTCCACCAGATGGCCGTAAAAACCCGGCGGCCGGCGTACCGTTTGCGCCGCGTTGTTGATCAGGATATCCAGACGGTCGTATTTCTGCTCGATATAGTTGCAAAAGATCTCGATGCTGGGCGTGTGGCGCAGGTCCAGCCCATAAACATGCAGCCGGTCCTGCCACTGGACAAAATCCGCTTCGCGCGCGTACCGCAGCGCCGAATCGACGGGAAAGCGGGTCGTGGCGATCACCCGGGCGCCCGCGCGCAGCATCATGAGCGTCGCCTGATACCCGATCTTCAAACGCGATCCGGTGATCAAAGCGACCTGGCCGTTTAAGGGCGCCGTCTGGAAGCGCTTGGCGTAATTGAACTCGGCGCAGCCCGGACACATCGCGTCGTAGAAAAAATGTACCCGGGTAAACGCGCGCTTGCAGACGTAACAATCGCGGGGCGAGACCAATTCAGGCTCCTTGAATCTCTCCGGGGCGCTCGTGTCCGTGATCTGTAAAGGCGCGGCAAAGACCGCCGCTTCCCGCGCGCTGCGAATGCCGGTCGAGGCGCGCAGACGCCGCTCATAATTGACGACCCGCTGGCGTTTGATGCGCCGGCTGTCGCGTTTGCGCTTGCGGATCTCATCACGCTCCGGGCGCGAGAGCTTCCCGGCCGCGGTGATCAAGGCGATCCGCAATTCCGTGGACAGATGGGCCAATCCGACGCTGTTTCGGACCAGGTCGTCCATGACCGCAACGCAAATACTTATCTGCTCCTCGGAATATTTCGCTTCGGCTATTTTTTCACTATTATTCATTCAATGAGACCATGACAGTTATCGCCTGCTTTTTAGTTGCCACTTACAACTTAGCACCGATCACTTCTTTATCAATAATATTTCACCTTCTTTTTAGGGTCGTGCCAAGGAATAATGGTCACGTCGTCCTTGCGGATAAAGACGTCGCCTTCGTCGCTCACGTTCCACTCATGAAAATGTTCCGGATAGACCACGATCTCAACCAGGGGGAGACTGCGCATATCTTTGGCCATCTTGTCCAGCTGCTTTTGGAAAATAGCGACGTCTTTCTCTTCTTTGACGAACACAAAATGCGCCTGACGGTATTTCTTGAAGAGCTTCCCGATCTTGGGGACCGACACATTACCCACTTCGGCCCAAAAGATCATGGTCCCGTCGTAGCTGAAGGCGTTCAAATCCGGCTGGAAACGGTCATCGAGCCTGGCTTCAACGCGGATGGTCGGGTATTCCTTGTGATACAGCGCGTACACAAGCGCCTTGGCGAAAGGATGGAACTCCGGTTCGTGGGCGAGCTTGTTAAAGACTATCCGTTTATCTTTGAAGCGGAACGTATACTTGCGATTATGTTCGACCATCAAATGTAACGGTTGATAAAGCGCATGAGCATCTCGATATCGAAGGGTTTCATCAGATAATCCGTCGCTTTCTGGGACTGCGATTCGATGAGTGAAGAGGTTTCCCGGTTCGCGGTGAGCATCACAACCGGCAATTTGCGCGTGGCCTCATCACTGCGGATCGCTTTTAACAGCTGCCAGCCGTCGACTTTGGGCATCACGATGTCCAGCAAAACCAGATCGGGCTTCTCGGACTTTACCTTGCGCAGACCTTCTTCCCCATCCGCGGCTACGATCACCACATACCCGCGGGACCGCAAGCTCGCCTGGACCGCTTCACGGATATCCGGTTCGTCCTCCACCATAAGGATTTTCCTGGACATAAATAAGTCCCCCCTGAATTCCGCTTTCTATTTTATTATACCACCAAGATTCTTCATCATGTCGCCTGTCCCCGGCCTCGACCTTGATGGGGGTCTGTCCACCCCGCGACCATTGACAGACGATATATTTTGGCTGTCAGTGCCATTCCCGTGTGGCTCCGGAATTACCAGTTGCTTAAGATGCGCACCAGCGCTTTGGGCAGCCAGACATCTTCCCCCGGCTGATGTTTAATGCGCCGCTCGTTAATTTCCAGATAAATGGAAAAGATCACCACGTACAAAAGCAGAATGGCGAGTTTATGATTAAAACGCCGGCCGGTGAGTTTCTGCAGCGCGTAAACAAGCGCCGGCACCGACACAACGACCACCATCAGGACTATTGCTTCCTCCCAAAACATCCCGCTCATATGTCAGCCTTGACTGGATTATTGAGCTTCCTCTAAACAAACATAACTTCCAATCTCCCACCAGCGTCAAAGAATTCCAAGGGAGATTTGAAGTTGGAAAAGGAAGGCTCATTAAC
>DPIG01000059.1:2063-21930 GCA_003522725.1 Candidatus Omnitrophota bacterium | reverse complement strand
TCCGGCTGACGTCTCAAACCATGCCAAACACAAACTCACTCAACAATTCGAATCCCTTAACCCTTTTGAACTCAAAAAAATTATCAACAAAAAGATCGAAAAAATCTTACAACTTGCTTCTTGATAACTCTTATGCTAAAAATCTCTCCGGGTAACATTCTTTAATGAGTCAACGGGCGCGGGCCGTATCAGATATTTTTGCCGTAAATGGCGAAGCGGGTATGGCGGATGGCATAAATCCGATGGCGCCTGGCAAGGCTGTTGAGATATTTAAAGACATCACGGTGGATAATATAGTCGTAATCATGCCACACAATGACCCCGTTGGGCGAGAGCATCCGGAAAGCGTTCCCGGTGTCGGATTCGACGTACCGGTAAGAATGGTTGCCGTCAATGAATATCACGTCCATTTTACCGTAATAAGGAGAAAAATCGAATTTTTCCGAATCCCCGAACAACTCGGTGATCTTGCGCCCCAGCGGATCCTGCTTATAGACCCGCCGGGCGATGTTTTTCTTACTCAATTCCACCACCATCAGGTCGTCATACGAATAATTTCTCTCATCCTCAAGTTCAAAATCCGGCGGCAGGTCCAAAGTATAAACCTTGCAATCATCCGGACTGTTATAAGCGAAATGCAGGGTCGTAAAACCGTTGTAAGTGCCGATCTCAAATATCGTCCTGGGCCGCAAGTGGCAAACCAGGGCGGCGAGCGTCTGTGTCTCGCTGGGACGCGTGACGAACGCCTCGGCGTTAAAGACGTTGCTGCGGGCCAAAATCATGTGACTTTTCATTTGCGCGCACAGCCGGGTTTTCTCAAAATCCTCCAACGCGCCGTGGGAAACCTGGTAAAACTCATTGAGTGTCGAAAAGAAATAAAAACTCAAACGATAAAACTCCCTGGGGTGGATACAACAATAAATGAAAACCCGTACGCAGACGACCAGAAGGTTTCGCAAGTTTGCCAGATACCAGGATATTTTGGTAGAAGAGGACATCCGATCCCTTTCCTTTGCCATTAACGAACGCTCAGCCTGTAGATGACTGGGCACTGCTGTCGGACAATAATGATATTTTATTGTAAAATTATTCCTTCCGAAGTAAAATTTTTAGATTTTCGGCCGGAAACATATATGTCCAAAACCGTTCATAGGTACGCGGGCACTTATTGGCCAAATACTTGATCCCGAACATCCTGAAAGTCTTGTAAAAGGTAATTTCATATTTTAGAATTTTCAACGGCAAGGGCCTGATCAAATTAAGAATCAAAAAGTATGAATAAAATAGTTTGTGCTGAACTTCGGAATAGGCGACATAGCTTGAAAAATGGGGAGTCTCTATGAACATCGTTCCACCCGGCGCCAGGATGCGACAAAGTTCCGCAAGAAATTCCTGCGGGCGGTCAAGATGTTCGATGATATGCTTGGCATAGATTTCATCAAAACTGTTGTCCTTAACCGGATAAGGGAACTTATTCAGATCATGTAAAATATCGGGGTGAGCATTCTCATCCACATCCAGATATGTCGAACCCGGGACCTTGTTGGTCCCACAGCCTATATCCAGCCTTTTTACGCCGTCATTCATCCATCTCCTCCTTAATTCTTAATATTTTTAATGTTGGAGTTGAATTAACAAAACCGTAATTTTGTTCAAGGTAAGAAATAACTTTATCATACTTTTGCTTGTTACTATCGGCCTTAAAATACATGTCCTCAAAATAGGGAGGCAATGTCTTCTGCGCGACCGCAAACCGGGGCCTGGTTTTCTTTAAATCTTGGAATAATTCTTCATCCCAACCACGACCAAACCATGAAAATGTCACCATAGGGAATCTTCCAACAAAGGGACGGTCTACTACAAAACTATAACTTCCAAGCTCAGGAAACATAAAAACAGCTTCGCCTGGCTTTGTGTTTTTTTGAATAAATTCAGTGATTTGCTCTAAATCCTCGGCTTGCGAAACCGGCACCACCATCCCCCGGGCCCGATCTAACGTCAACAATCTTGATTCAACGCCAGCCAAAGGCTTTAAGTCCTCTTTCTTCTGAGTCAATAGATTACGCATATATTTGGGGAAAAAGAACCGATTATTATATCTTTGGGCGGCGTAGCCGAGAGACGACCCTATAAATGCACAAAAAACGAAATTAATAAAGAATATTTTGGTCCGCAAATATTTCTTTTCAATAAAAGCCTTTGATAAAAGCTGATCTTTAAATAATTTTTTCTTTTCCAAAAGGGTCAAAAAAACAGCTTCGAGCAAAAAAAACAGCACAATTTTTTCCGGCTGCAACGCCATTTCGAAGACTGAAGAACCGAGCTTGCGAAAAACAAGGATATAAAGAATTAGCCCATAAAAAAAGACGCATACAAAACTTAAATCCGTCGCGCTCAAAGATCTCTTTTTAATTCTAAGTCCTACATAAAAAAAAGAAAATAAATAACAATAAGCTGGTGTTAAATGCTTGAAATGTGGACTCCACGGCCCCATAGCAAGTATCGCTTCTGCCACACTGCTTGGATGATTTTCAAAGAGAGAATCCGGGAATATTTTTGTCATAATAACGACTATCGAATAAACGGCATCGATATACGGAATCAGCGCCCCAACAGCGTATAAATAAATACCATAGGGCACGAGAATTGTTAACAAACCTGCTCCATAAACAGAAAAAGATTTCCAAAGGGCACCTCTTTCCTCCAGCTTTAAAAACCATGCAAAACCAAATGTTGCACCTATGCTGAGAATAGAACACGCGCCAATATCCACGCTAGTCAAAAATGCCAGACTTGAGGCCAAACCCGCTGCAAAAAGCCAAATAATCTTTCTTCGCTTAAAGAAATAGATGACCAACAATACTGCAACGAGACCAAAAGCAAACCGCATCCCTCCCCAAAATGTAAAAACAACCCGGGGGAATGTCCTCCCTGCCAGAACCGGAACCATAAGATATAAAACAAAGCGTGTTTGATATAATTCTTTTGCGATAAAAACACAAACAATCAAAGCAATCACTGTCCCTATATAAAAATAAGCCTCCAAAACGCCAATGCTCTCTCCGAGAAATTTCATAAGTAAAGCCGGCACATAAAGTTCCAGCGGCCCGCGCAAATGAAAAATATCCCTATAGGGGACAAGCCCATCCAAAACCGCATTAATTCCCGGTAAATATATCCCTAACTCAAACAGATTGATTCTTCCATGCAGAAAATACGGCTGGAAGGTAATGAGGGCGATAAAAACGGCGGCAATGAGCAGATCAACGTTCGTCGGTCTTTTGGACATTGGATGGCACATCCCGCGGGGAAGGTTGAATGATGATCGTCTTGCCCTTTACGGGGTCGACCGTTACCGGGGGACCGTCCCCGTACCTGGCATTGTAATTTTCTAACGCTTCTTCGACCAGTTTGCGGCGCGCCTCCGCCGGGGACACGGCCAGCTCTGGCGCGGGAAGCTGCGCCATGACCGGCGGTTCAGTCCTCAACTCCTGGACGACGGCGGATATCTCCTCCGCGCTGAACTCGCGCAGCTGTCCCGGCGATAAAACGCCGCGCAAATGATCCTTGAGCCGCTGGAGCTTATACGCGTGCAAAGAAGGGTATCTTTTCCCGGCGGCGAAGATTTCGACCGGGGCACGGGAGGTCTCCGCGTCCCGGGCAAAGACGTACCCGACGGGAAAAACACCGGAGGCGACAAAGAAAACGAGGATGATCCGGAGCACGGGTCGGCTTACTTTATATTCTTCAGTTCATTACGTACCGTTTTTTGTTCCTTATCGATCCGCTCCAGCTCCTCAAGCCATTTCGTCATGGCCGATGTCGGCTGGGCGGGCGCTTTGGCTTTCACGTATTCTTTCCCGACAAGATAATACAACTGTTCCCGCTTGAGGTCGATGGCGGTTGAGCTAAGGTGCAGCTTCCCGCGATGGGAGAACCTGACAAATTCTTTTTCCCCTTTTTTCGCCAATACCATAGCCTCTTTACTGAACTGGTTCAGCTGCTGTTTCATTTTATCCCAATCCTTTTTAAAATCGTGTTCTTTGGCCATGGTCTCTCCTTTTTTTGCGAAATTAACGTTGCCGTGCCTGTTATTTCATTTTATACTATGGTTGACATGAAAGATTTTGAAGGCGTTATTATCTTTATCATTGGTGCCGTGGCGGCCTGCCTGCTGTTCTTTGGCCTCATCACGGCCGTCAAAAAATCTTTTTCCGTGTCCCAGCCGAAAAAAATCGATTCCTCCCAAAGCCTGCAAGAACAAAAGCAAAGGTCCCAGGACGTTCTGGGCCGCCAGAAAAGGATGATGGAAGATCAACGCCAAAGACTCCGGGACATGCAGCACAAGTAAAATTTTCCTGCCAGAATTCTACGTATGCCCTTCCGCCTTGAGGATACGCTCCGTCATTTCTTTTTCATAGAGCGCCGCGATCCTTTCCACTTCCTTTTGATCGAAAAAATGGCAGATCGCCTGCTCAATGGCCGCGAAACGGGCCTTGAGGTACTGGTAATCCGGATGGAGCGCCGTTTGCGCCGGATCGGCAAATTTCTTCTCCACGGCCTTCGCCTTCTTTTCCCGCGCGTACTGGACAAAATCCTCAACAGACTTGTAAAAAGAAGTCCTCCGGTCCTCGTATTCCGGCAAACTCTTTAACCGCTCCGTAAGATAATCATCCACCACGGCCTGGGTGAAGTAACGGTCGGTCTTATCCAGTTCCTCTTTGCCGGTCTTGTAACACCAGACTAAATAGCGGCGGATGAGGTCCTGTTCTTTTTGCGTCAGGGGAAGCGTATGAGCCATGGGTTCGCGCGTTTACCTGCGGATGGTTTCGTCCATCAGATTATTGTGGCTGCCGATGACGACCCATCGCTCCGGCTGTTTCTTCCAGGTCATCGTGTAACGGCGGATGACCCTTTTGCCGCCCTCATCGTTTTTCTCGATGGTGAAAATAAAATACTGCACGATGGCGATATCGCCGTGGACGCGGATATCCACGGGGCGCAGTTCACAAATGGCGATCTTGGTCGTTTTGGTCCAGAAGCCCACCCATTTATTCAGCCACGGACGGTCGATATTGATGGGGCTCTCGTGCCCGAAGCCGAGGAATTCGGGATGGATATACTTTAAGAAATCATCGACGCGGCCGCTGATCAGATGGTCCCAATGCGCTTCCAGACAGTCCCAGACTTCGTTTTGTTCTTCAGACCAGTTTTTGGGTTTGGATGATGTCAATGACGACATGGGCTCGTTCTCCTTCTTGATCTTGTCATTTTAAGTTCCTGCGGATCTTCCCGGCCATTTGGGCCAGGTCTTCATTGTCGGCGGGTTTGGCCTTCGCAAAATTCAGGTCTCCGACCGACTGGATCGGCACCAGATGCACGTGGGCGTGCGGGACCTCGATCCCAGCGACCATCACCCCGACGCGCCGGCATTCAACTGTTTTTTTGATGGCATGGGCCACCTTTTTGGCATACACCATGATGCCGCCCATCATGGCATCATCCAGGTCAAAAAAATAATCGATCTCTTTTTTGGGAATCACCAGCGTATGCCCCGGGTTGATCGGCCGGATGTCCAGAAAAGCGAGAAAACGCTCATCTTCACAAATTTGATGACAGGGGATTTCGCCATTAATAATACGGGTGAATAACGTCGGCACGTCCGGTCCTTTATTTTTCCGACGGCTGTGGGAACCGTCCGTTGAGGGCGTTTTCCACCAGCTCCTTGACCTCTTCGCTGAATTGGGCGGAGAGGATCCATCCCAAATAACTGCGGTCCTTCTGGACAATCTCCTGCAGCGTGTATTTGTTGGCATATTTACCGAACATCATATACAGCTTGCCATTCCACCAGCGGAATTTCTTTTCCTTGTCATAGAATTCTTCCGTAGACCGGTAACGATACTGCCCCAAATGTTCCACGCTCGCGTCTCCGTCCCCGTACTTGGCCACCTGGGCCTCGAGGATCTCGAGCGTCGCCTGGGCGTCGGCCAACGCCGAATGCGCGTTATTCAGGTCCTTGTCGCAATAAAATTTATAGGCGGCGTAAAGGTCCCTTTTTTCGTTGAGATGATACACCCTCTGGGCGTCGTAAACCTTATGCGTCCTCCAGTTAAATTGCAGGTTCGCCTCCCGTACTTCCCGTTCCAAAAGCGGCAGATCGAATTTCTCGATGTTAAATCCGGCCAGGTCGCTGTCCCCGATAAATTGAAGGACTTCCTGGGCAATATCTTTAAAAGCTGGCGCGTCCTTGACATCCGCGTCCGTAATCCCGATCAACTGGCTGATAACCGCGGGGATGGGAACTCCGGGATTGACCTTCTTCAAATATGTCTCGGTATGGTTATCCGGGAACGACTTGACCATCGCGATCTCGATAATTTTGTCCCGCTCGACCCATATCCCGGTTGTTTCCAGGTCCAAAACGACCAACGCGTGAGAGAGTTTCATCCACTGTCTTTCTGCTGTATTAAAAAAAGGCCCGATAGAAGACTACCGGGCCTTTGATCCTCATTTATAATTTGACAACCTTGACGGCATGGCTGCCTTTGGGGCCGGCTTCAATCTCGAACTCAACCTCCTGGCCCTCCTGCAAGGTTTTATATCCCTCGCCTTGAATTGCCGTGTGATGGACGAACACATCCGGACCACTTTCTGGAACAATAAAACCGTAACCTTTTTGGTTGCTGAACCACTTTACTTTACCCTTTGCCATTATTTGCCTCCTCGACGTAAAAGTATGGCTGAACTCATGGATTTTGTCAATTCAAATATCCGGCAATCCAGCGGCTTTTCTACGCTTCCCCGCGCAAAAGTTTCTCGCGGTCGAACCCCAGGCGCGCCGTCGTTTCATTAGGGTCGCGGCTGTACGCGCGGCAAAACGTGGCGATCTCTTTCATGCTCACCATGTTACGTTCGTCGAGTTGCTGCAACAAAAATGTCCTCAAAAGATGTTCACGCAGGACCTCACGGGCCGTCACGCCGGACTGCTGGGCCAAACGGTCGCGATAAACGGTGCTGGGGTTCACTTGTTTGAGCTTGCGGCCGTCATAGTCGTATTTATACACCTGTGAAAGTAAAATCTTGACCTGCTCCATGCCGCTGGTCTCGCTGACCTCATCGATGACGCGGAATATCTTGTCTTTGACGTGATAGCGCTTCAGGACGATAAAAACGTCGATCAAATTGACGAGCATCTCGGGGATGTTCATCGGTTCGCTCTGCAGGCGGATGATGGCCTCGCGCGAGGTGAGCGCGTGGATGGTCCCGATGCAGTATTTGCCGATGTTGCAGGCGGTGATCATGTCACGCGCCTCGTCTCCCCGTACCTCACCGACGATAATACGTTCGGGGCGCATACGCAAGGCATTCTTGACTAAATCAGCGAGGCTCAAGTCCTCATCGCTTTCCAGACGCGAACAACTCTCTTCCAGAAATGTATTTAATTCCAGAGTATCCTCGATGACGACCAGACGGTCGGTTTCCGGGATAAATCCGAACAAGGCGTTTAAAAGCGTCGTCTTTCCCACCCCCGGCCCGCCGGCAATGATGATGTTGGCCGGGCGGATCGACATCCCTTCGATGTACAGCCACAACTGGGCGGCGACCTCATGGGTCAAACTTCCCTCACGGACAAGCTCCAGGATGCTTAACGGCGAAACCTTGGCTTTGGTGATCGTGATCTGCGGCCCGAACGGGGAAAGGACGATATTCACCCGCCCCTCGAGGTTGGGGAGCTCCAGGTTCACGATTTTGTCCATCTTCTTTCTCCCCGCAAAAAGCAGGATTTTCTGGATAAAAAGCTCCAGTTCTCTCGGAGTGCCAAAATGTTTTCCCGTGGAAACAAATCCTTTCTGGCTATGGTGGATGTAGATGGGTTTTAAATTGTTGATAATAAGGTCTTCAACGCAAAAATCACACAAAAGTTCGGTGACGATGCCGTAGGAAAGAAAATCGCGGATAAACTGCAGACGGCACTCTGTATCATCCAGCTCGGGTTTTAGAGAAGCGAATTTGCCGTTGGACAGGACGCCCGTCAGGATCTCCTCCACCAGCAACTCGCGTTCTTTTTGCGGCTGCAACAGGGCCATCCTGCCGTAGAGCTTATCAATTAAACAAAACGCCAGGTCTTCGTATTGTGTTTTATCCATAGCCGTCTTTAAAAAAGCTGAAATCCATTCCTTATTATAGAGACAAATGCCACGCGGGCAAGTTTATTTCAAATTCTTCTTCGGTCGCGTCGTCACGATGGCGGCTTTATTCAGATCACAATACCGCCGGGCCAGTTGCCGGATATCCTGCGCGCTGACGCGGTCGATCGCGGCCTCATAATCCTGGTAATTCCGGTATCCAAGGCCGTAGAGCTCATCCAATCCGCTGACAAAACTTAAAGACGCGTTCGTCTCCAGTCCCGCCCGGAAAAGACCTTTAAGATACATTTTGGTATTTTTTAATTCCGCGTCGGAAACAAGTTCACTCTGGAGGTCCTGGATTTCCTGTCGCAAGACCTGTTGCACCTGCGCGATATTTTCCTGCGTGGTCAGGACATAAAAATAGACCCACCCGGCGTCCAGGGCCGTGGCCGAATCGCCGCCTAAAGTATACGCGTGTCCCGATCGTTCACGGACACTGTTAAAAAGCCTCCCGCTAAACGAAGACCCTAAAATCGCCGCCAATATATCCAGCCCATAACGGTCTTGATTTTTCAGGTCCGCCCCGCGAAAACCATACATGACCATGGCCTGCTCTTTATCCATAAACAGCTCTTTGGCGCGCGGTTCGCCGGGGGAATCTTCGGACGATGACTTTAATCGCGGGTCACTCCGGGGCAGCGGACCAAATTTATTTTTTAAAACATCCGTGACCCGCTCCGGCGCGATGTCCCCAAAAACAGAAATGACCATATTCGGCGCCACAACGAGGCGACGATAAAAATCAAGCACGTCCTTACGATCGATACGGTCGATGGTCTCGGCCGTGCCGCCTTCGTCCAGACGCAAAGGATGGGTTTGAAAAAGAGTCTGCTTCAAAGCCAGGGCCGTCGTTTGAAAAATATCATCTTCCCGCCGGCGCACGGCCGCTTTCATGTTTTCTTTTGTTTTCAGGATCTCTGCTTGCGGGAAAACCGGGTCCTTCACGATCGACTCGACCATATCCAGCGCCTGCCCCAGATCTTCCGACAGACATTCCACGTTTAAACCAAAACTGTTTTTCCCCGAAAAAGTATCCAGATCCATGCCCAGGGATTCGGTCTTTATCGCGATCTGCTCCGCGCTCAAAGCTTTTGTGCCTTTGGCCCAGACATCCGCGGTGAGCATCGAAAGACCGTTAAGTTCAGGCGCTTCCTGGCGCGTCCCCCCCTGCAGCGACACACGGATCGAGGCAACAGGCAAAGTGTGGTCTTCCCTTAAAAGGACCGTCAACCCGTTATCCAAAACAGATTTCCGGATCTCCCCGGGATGAGCTTCCGGACGATCCTCCCGCGGTGATTTTTCCTGCCGCGGTTTTAAAAGGACGGCGGTCAGCGCCGGTTCGATCAAATACCGGACCGCCACGCGCCGGATATCCCGCGCGGTGACTTTTTTAACGGCCTCGACATATTTTTGTGAAAATTGATAATCCCCCGTCCAGGCCTCATCGACGGCATGGGCATACGCCACTCCCGATGCCTTTTGCAGACTGAATAGATGCCCGCTTAAAACCTGCCGCTTCGCTTTTTCCAGATCTTTTTTAGCGACACCCTTCCGCTGGACCGTCCCGATCTCTTCCCATACAGCCGCGATCGCCGGTTCAACATTTTCCTGTTCAAGGACCACGGTGATCTCAAAAAAACCGCGGTCAACCGGGGTAAAATTGGCCGCGGATATCGCGTGGACCAGATCTTTTCTCTTGGCGACATTAAGATACAGCGGGGAACTGTCCCCCTGCCCCAGGATCATTGCCAGAATATCGAGCGCGTAGAGATCGCGGTCCAAAAGGCTCACGCCGCTAAAAGCCATGACCAGCCGCGCGAGATCCGTCGGATATTCCTGTTCATACCGCCGCGGGCTGATCTGCGGCGGTTCGGAGGAAAGGTTGCGCGGGGCCCCTCTTTGCCGCGAAAATCCGCCGAAAACTTTCTGGACTTTGGCAAGCATGTCCTGTCCGCGGACGCCTCCGGCGACCGACAAAATAATATTGTCGGGGACATAACGGGAACGGTAATAATCCACCAGGTCATCGCGCGTTATATCAAGGAATAACTCCTTGTACCCGATGACCGGATAATGATAGGGGTGCCGGATATAAATATTCTCAAAGGCGATGTCACCGAGCCTGCGGTCGGGGTTATCTTCGTTCAAACGCATCTCCCCCATGATGACCTGCCGCTCTTTTTCCATTTCCGTCTGATCGAGGCTGGAGTTCATCAGCATATCGGCCAGCGTACCCAGCGCCGTATCGACAGCTTCGGGAGGGACTTCGATGGTATAGATCGTGTAATCGTGTCCCGTCGACGCGTTGATCGTCCCACCCAGCGCCTGGATACGGGAAGCGATCTCCCCAACGCCTTTTTCCGGCGTGCCTTTAAAAAGCATGTGTTCCAGGAAATGGGAAATACCGCTGCCCAGGTACTCGCCCTCCGTCGCGGAACCCGTTTTGACGAGGGCATACACGCAAACAACCGGACTGGCAGGCATTTCATCGATCAGGACGGTCAAACCGTTATCAAGTATCTGTTTTGAAGAAGAGGCGTGCGCGTGCGGGAGGAAAAGAAGAAAAAATGCCGCGACAAGAGAACTAACAAGGATTCTGCGCATAGGTCTAATTTTACGGGCCATTACTCTTGTTTTTTATGGTATTCATCAAGCAGCCTGCGGATATCGGCATTGACGTTGCGCGCGATCTGCGTGCAAATAAAAATCAGTAAAGAGAACTGCCACACGTCTTCCGGGCCGACCAGTAATCCCGTGTCGACATTTTCCTGCCGCTGTAAAAGATCGCTGTAATGCTTAATGGCGGCGGAAAGTTTTCCTTCGTAAACATCGAGGGTGTTCGTCTGGTTGTTATACTGCAAGGACGGAAGCGTCACACCGCGGACGATCAAAAAGTTGATAAATGAATTCTGGTTGAACCCCTGTTCCCCGTCGAATTCGAAACCGTTGAATTGCGGATTGTTGGGCGGGACGATCAACGACGGCTTTTCCACATAGAGATCGCCCTGGCGCACCACCGTGTCGCCGTAGTTGATCGACGATTCCGAAAGCAAAATGTACGGCACACGCGTGGTGCTCAAAGGCAAAAGCGCCTGCACGCGCGAGCGGATGATCTCGGTTTCCTTTAATGCCTTTGTCCAGGCGTGGTCGATGTCCACTTGTTCTCGCTTTATTGTGATCCCGGAATGGATCCTTTTCAATGTTATAGGGATGACTCTGATTCGGACGGGGCCTCATCAGAGTCCTTGTTTCTTCTCTAAAATTACCTGAAACCATCTCCCTTTCGGGTTGATGGTTTCAGGCTTAAAGAAGAAACTACGGAGAGGGAGAGATTCGAACTCTCGAGACACATTACTGCGTCCACACGCTTTCCAAGCGTGCTCATTCAACCGCTCTGACACCTCTCCGAAACTTGCGCAGCAAATTTCGGAGATGTCTCGCCCTTCCTCAATTCAAGAAAAGGGCGGACGCTCCGAAAAATTATCTTTATCCAGAAAAGTTTCGACTTAAGTTCACTAGAATAACACACACAAATAATTAAGCCAGAAAAAATCGGCAGACTCTGATCCGGGCGGAGCCTCATCAGAGTCCTTGTTTCTTTTCTAAAATTGCCTAAACCTATCTCCCTTTCGGGTTGATGGTTTTAGGCTTAAAGAAGAAACTGGCGGAGGCGAGAGGATTTGAACCCCTGACCCGCTTGCGCAGGCAACGGTTTTCGAGACCGCCGCATTCAACCACTCTGCCACGCCTCCTGAAGAATTACCTCTAATTTTTATTAGAAAAATTTGGAGGATCCCGTGTCCACCACTACAACATCAATGGATGAGGGATCAACAACGAACGGTTTTCTCCTCCGAAAACCAAGTAAAATCAGCTATTTCGTCGGGACTCCGATCACTTCGTTCGCTTCGCGAGACCGCCGCATTTCCACCAGAGGTGGACCCGCCTCTGGCGGGCAACCACTCTGCCACGTTTCCAAAAAAACGAACACATCCACATCCATGGAAACCTCACGCTGTGCTATTTTAAGACTTCTTTTTTGAAAGTCAACATTTTGCCAGCGAAGCTCCGGAGGGGGATGAAGAGCGGAGGTCAAAAAGAAGGATTACATCTTGCGATGTTCACTCAACGCCTCGGCAAAGGCCTCAACGATATCCTGGTCGATCTTGCCCCCCATCTTGCGAAGTTCATCACAGGCCTGCGCCGGGCTCATCCTGTCCCTGTACGGGCGCTCCGAAGTCAAGGCATCAAAAATGTCGGAAATGGTCGTAATCCTCACCAGCGGGGAGATGGCGTCGCCCTTAAGGCCGTCAGGATAGCCGGTACCGTCGAGTTTCTCATGATGGTGGCGGACGACATCGCAGAGATGATTTAAGGAACGGATCGGCTTGATGATGCTCTCTCCGATTTCAGGGTGCTTGCGCATCAGCGCCCATTCCTGATCGCTTAAAGACCCTTTCTTCTGCAAGACCTCGTCGGGGATCCCGATCTTGCCCAGGTCATGAAGCCGCGCGGCGTCGCGCAGCGTCTGGACATCCTGCGCGTCGAGCCCGAGCTTGCGCGCGATCATCACGCAATGCTCCGCCACGCGGTCGAGATGCCCGCGGGAATACCGGTCCTTGGCATCCACCGCCAAAGCCAGCGCCGAGATCGTTTCGAAATAGGTTTTTTCCATGTCCTGGTTCAACCGGGAGTTCTCGATGGAAACGGCCGTTTGCGCGGCGACGTTCGCGAGAAGATTCACTTCATCTTCCTCAAACATCTCCGGGACCTTCCTGCCGCTGACGATGACCATCCCCAGGGTTTTTTCTTTCATAATGAGCGGCGCGCAGACCATCGGTGTCAGGGACAGATACGCGAACGATTTTGTCTCCTTGATATCGGCGGGTAATTCGGGGAACAACAACGGCCGGCGCGACGTGAGGACCGAATAAAGAGTTGTCCCCTCCCTGACTTCGACAGGCTTCTGCCGATGAGGCTCCACGGGGCTGCCATATACGCAGCGGGTCGTTAACGTCTTTTTGTCTTCTTCCAGCACGAACAACGCCCCCACCTTGCCGCCCAACCCGTCGGTGACAGTCTCCAAGATCAGGCCCAGGAACGTGTCGATATTCTGCATGTTGGAGATGCCCTGGCCTATTTTCGTCATCACGGCATGCAGGGTCTTGCGGGCCAGTTCCAGGCTGCGGACGTTTTCTTCCAGCCTTTCAGTGATGGCCGAAAACGACTGGGCCAGGACCGCGATCTCGTTTTTCTCCTCGCCAAGCGCGCGGATCCTTTCCGGGCTCAAAATGCTCTCCAGCGCCCGGCGGTTGGATTCCGTCACCTGGACCAACTGGCTTAATACTTCCCGCATTGACGCGTAACCGACGATCACGCCCAGAACGATGAAAATCAACGTCACGTTGAATTCATTGGTCGTCAGCTGAATCCGGCCGTATTCCTTGATCTGCTCATAAAAATAGTACAGAACGACCGTCGGGATAACGGACATCAAGAGAAACAGGATGGTGAATTTGCGGACGATCGAGGTGTCCTGGATGGACCCTCCGATTTTCTCTTTTGAATGACGCTTTTCAAATGCCTGGCTCATATCCGATTTTGTCACAATTCCGATGTCCCATGGGGTGTAAAATTAAATACCAGTATTTTAACTAATACATATATATCCCGCCATCAATAATTCATCTATTTTGGCGAATGGCGGGAGAAACAAGACATTATAAGTATAACATGCGGATAGAGACAATGGCGGGGGTTAGCAGGGATGACAAACGGGGGAACCCAAGAATATACGGAGGCGGAAGGATTCGAACCCTCGAAGGACTTGCATCCCCAACGGTTTTCAAGACCGCCGCATTCAACCACTCTGCCACGCCTCCCAAAGGGATAACCCTTCAAAAAATCTTCTCAATCGCGGCCAGGTAAATATCGCGGGCGCCCCTGAACACGTCGCCGCCAAACTGCGGGAACGTGGATTGCCAGATCACCAGGTCCAGCAAAAGGACCATGACGCAGAGGCTAAACACAAAATAAAGGCTCATCTGGAAAAGATAGGACGGTTTTATGAAGGACGACTCTTCATCCTGCAGTTCCCGGGCGAGAAGGATGATATGCATCATAAAAAAGAACCCGGCGAAGAACTGAAAATAATGGACATACGCGCTCAAGTCATGGAGCTTGCCCCAGATAAAGAAAACCACAAAAAGAAGCAACGTATATACCGGGACGGTCCGGGCGATGGCATGGTTAAGCGGCGTGAGGAATTTAAACACCTCCGTCATGGCGCTTTGCCCGCCCTGGTACATCTTCTCGAAACGGTGCAGGAACAGGAATACCAGAAAAAAAGCGCACATCCCCCACTTGAAAAATTCGCCGTGCGGGGGCGGGTAAACATTCAAATGATTGTAAAAATTCACGCCGCCGGCATACACGACCGGCGCGAACAAAACCGTAAAAGCGATCCTTAAAAGAAAAAGCACTCCTTCGCCCATTGTATCGATCCTTTCGTACAGTCGTAAGTCGTAAGTTATAAGTCGTAAGCAACAAATTTTTTGCTTACCACTTATCCCGACGCGCCATCTTCGATGTCGGTCGGGACTCCGACCGAGGCTTTGGCCGAGCGTCGGAGCGACTTACCACTTATGACTATTTTTTCAAGTCCCCCCATGTACGGCCGCAGGACTTCGGGGACCACGACATCACCCTCGGCGGTCTGATAATTCTCCAGTAACGCCACCACCGTGCGCGCCAGGGCCACCCCGGAACCGTTAAGCGTGTGAACCAGCGCCGGCTTTGGGGTCGTCTTTCCTTTAAAACGAATATTCGCCCGGCGCGCCTGAAAATCCTCGAAATTCGAACAGCTGGAACATTCCAGCCATTTGTCCAAACCGGCGGCGTACACTTCAATGTCGTAACATTTCGCGGCGGCAAAACTCAAATCGCCGCTGGCCAGCAAGGCCACGCGGTACGCCAAACCGAGCTTCTGAAAGATCGTCTCGGCATTGGCCACCAATTTCTCCAATTCGTCATAAGAATGCTCCGGCTTGACGAATTTGACCAATTCGACTTTATCAAATTGGTGCACACGCACCAGGCCTTTGGTGTCTTTCCCGTAGGAACCCGCTTCCCGGCGGAAACACGTTGTATAGGCGGTGTAACGCAGCGGGAGATCTTCTTCATTAAGGATCTCATCGCGGTGGATGTTGGTCACCGGGACCTCGGCGGTCGGGATCAAAAACAAATCGTCGTCCTTTAATTTATACATATCCTCTTCCATCTTGGGCAGCTGCCCCGTGCCGGTCATGGATTCGCGGTTAACGAGGACCGGCGGAAAGATTTCGCTGTAGCCGTGCTCGCGGGTGTGGACGTCAAGCATGAAATTAATGAGCGCGCGCTCCAGGAGCGCCCCGGCGCGCTTGAACAGGACGAAATGCGACCCCGAAAGTTTGGCCGCCCGCTTGAAATCGATGATGTCCAGGCTCTCGGCAAGTTCAATATGGTCCTTGGGAGAAAAATCAAATTGGGGTGCCTTGCCCCACTGGCGCACCACCTTGTTTTTCTCCGGGCCGCCCACCGGCACCGAGGCGTGCGGCAGGTTGGGGATCGTCAAAAGGACGTTCTGGACCTGGGCCTGGATGTCCTTGATCTGCGGCTCCAGCTCGTCGATCTTCACCGCGATCGCCTTCATCGAAACAATTATTTCTTTGGGGTCTTTTTTATCCTTTAAAAGACGGCTGATTGCGTCGTTAGCCGTATTCTTCTGGCCGCGCAGATCCTCCACCGCGGCGACCAGCTGGCGGTATTGTTGATCCAAACGTAAAATCTCCTGTGGATCAACCTTGGCGTTCTTGGCCGCCAGGCCGCTTTTGACGGCTTCAATATTTTCCCGGATGAGTTTAATGTCGAACATGGCAATTTTTTATACCATACGGCCGAAGAAAAGCAAAGTACTTTAACCAAAAAACTACTGATAAATATATCTTCGGTGGCCGATGTCCAAAATATAAACAGTGATCTTCTGCTTTTCGACCTTATAGATGATCCGATAAACACCGACCCGAAGGGAAAATTGGCCTTTAAGTCTGTGTTTTAAAGGCTTCCCCTGAAACGGATTCTCTTTGAGGGATTCGAGGGCTTGGGCGACACGCAGGAAATGGGAGCGATCGGAAGAGCTTAGCTTTCGGTAGGACTTTTCCGCCTCCGGGAGCAGAATGACTTTATACAATTTTGAGTTCCTTGTTCAACTGCTCAAGGGAAACGCCCTTACCTTTTTTGATATCTCCTTGCGCTTTCTTGAGCTTCTTCACTAACTCCCGGTCCGACTCGATTTCCAGGGTCTCGAGGATACTCTCATAATCTTCCATGCTCATCATAACGATCTCCGGCTTTCCATGACGGGTCACGACGTAACGGTCGAATTTCTCATGGATATTCTTGATAACGCTGGATAGTTCCGGCCGCAATTCCCGTACTGTGATAAAATTCACCATCGGCTCCACCTCCTTGCTAAAAGTTTACCATATTGTGTACACAATTGCAACCCGGATAAAAGCTAACTGCCGCAGACCCCCTGGGGAGATCTCCGGCAGTTTGAGTATTCGTTTGAATATCATTCATCCCGCTACGGCGGGATGATCCATCTTTTCCCTAGAAATAGACTTCGTCCGAGGGGCGGCAAAGATGGATCAAAACCGCGTTCCGACCTTGACGCCGTATTCCGTCGATTCGTTGTTCGGTTCATACCCGGCCGCGCAGGGCGTGCCGCCGCAGGTAATCACCGCGATATTGGACTCATCGACATTCCAGTAACGGATAAACGGTTCCACCAGGAAATTCCATGTATCCGCCTGACGGACTAACTGGATGGAGCCGCGCACGCCATAACCTTCTTCTTGATCGTTTTCCAGCGTGCTCAAGGAGGAACTGACGTCTTCCAGATGACTTTCCTGGGTGCCGCTAAGGAACAGATCATACTCCACATTGAAACCCAGAGACCACGGTCCCTCCAAAGGCGTTTTGGTCTTGAGCCCGAAAGGCATGTACACATAATGCGATTCCCGGTCGTACCCGCCATGCCCGGTGGTGGTCGTTTTTCCCCCCATATTATCGTCCAGATAACGATACCCGATACCGATGTAGGGCGTCAGGACGGTCGCTTCAACAACGGGGAAATCATATCCGGCCAGGCCGCGGATCTCGAAGAGGTATTCGTTGATGTCATCAAGAGAACCTGTACCATTGGACTCATAATCCACCTGGCCCCCGAGGAACTGGCCTTCGAGGCCGAAGACATAATTGTTCTGGTAGCTGGAGAGGAATTCCTCCAAGGAACTCACCTTGTCGTTCTCCGGCGTGCGCACCGCGTATTCGGCGTAAACGCCGAACAAGGGCCCCGCTTGCTCCATAAAATCCGGTTCTTCATACTTGAGGTATGAAAACTCCGCGCCCATCGTCAATTTCCCGGGGACCGAACTCCCCTCCTGCGCCCAGGCAACCGGCGCCACTAGACCGAAGACCACAATCATTGCCAAAAGATTCTTTGCTGTTTTGCACACATTCTCCTCCTTAAATTAAGTTTCGTGTCCCGGAACTCCGAATACCGAAGCGACATACAAGGTTATTTTAAATTTGAACGTCTAAACACTTCTGTTTGAATATCATCAAATAATTTACCAAATTTTTCTTCATCTTCTATAATCCCTTCGCGGTCACTCATGGTGATTCGCATTTTTATACGTGTTTTTGTAAAAGATTCAACAGTGGCTGTAATTTGGAGGAATGGATCTTGATTGAAGGCGGTTATTATGCCTCCTGTATAATCTGAGGTTTGAATCATATAGCCTCTGTCTTGAAAAACAGTTACTACCGCTCTCAGGAATTCTTCTCTGTCGCTACTTTCTACTTCTTTGATTTCAATATTACGCCTTTGCATTTCTGACAATTTTAATTTTCTTTTTTGATTCTTTGAATCCTTTGCCCCTGCCTTTGCTACTATCAATCCCCCGATAGCACCAGCCGCAAGAAAAACACAGCCCGAACATACTAAACTGACAGAAAGACTTAAAATAATAAGATTGCGCAAGCAAATCTCCTATGGAAATCAATCAACTTGGTGGGCTGTTAAGAAAATGGCTTTCCCTAACGAATTGAAAAAATCCTGATAAGGTTCTGGGTCTTCTATCGCTTTAAGGCCATATTGCACATTTAAGCGAACCAACAACTGCTTTTCTCCCCGATCCCTGACAGTAACAGTCGCCTTTACCGCTGTCTGGTTGTTAGCGAACTTTGTCGCGGATACTGACCCCAAAAGAAGATCCGCGTTATCAATAACAAAATCCAGGTCTTGCAAAGTACTGATAACATTCCTCATCATTTTATTTTTATCATTTGTATCAAAAGCCCGTGTTTGCACACTCCTCAACTTAGCCTGACTTTCCTCTGTTGTAAAAACCTGCTGGGTTGTCGAAGCGCAGCCATTCACGAGTAACAATAAAACAGGAACAACAAATAAAGCTGTTTTCCCCTTCATATCTTATGCTCCTCTAAAAATACCGATTTTGATAACTTCTCAAAAAACGCCTGATACATCTCTTCGTCTTTTATAGATTCAATCCTCGACAGCAGGCCCATTTTATTCCACACCAATCGTTGAAAAGTAATCCTTACTGTTGTCTGTTTTTCATCATTGCTGGGTTTTATTATTATTGACGCCCTTATCCTCTGCACAGCGTCAGCCTGGCCATAATAATTGGATGAAACTCCAGCAGCGGCACTTAAAATATCAAAGAAGACGGCTCCCACAACTTGCCCTTTTTGCGTTGCGTCAACGTCCTTAACAGCCAGCATGAAGCCCAATTTTGTTTCACTATTATCTATTGCAAAGCCTATATCTTGAAGCGCTTCGGCAGAAGCCGCAATTATTTTTTCTTCATCTAACGTATCAAAGTGCCTCGTCTGCAAGGATCTAAGCTGTAAATTATTTTCACTTATTTTTAATAGATCTAACGGGTAAGAAGTGACGCAGCCTAAAAACAGTAGGGGCAGGAAAACAATTCCAAGAATTTTCCTCATCACATAATCCTTGTTTTTTTTTAGAAGCTAGACTGGTGATACGCGAAATCACGAACTTTACCTTCATTGTCGAACTTAATAACTATTGTTAAAGTCCGTTGCGATTTGGAAGCTGCGCCGGCTTGTCCAGATGTAAAAAACTTCAATCCAGCCCCGCTTTCAGAATACACAACCTCTGTAGCAATTTTATCATAAACCCAAACTTCTCTTCTCTCTTCGTCTGTGGAAACGACATTGGGCGACCCCAATATTTCAATGACTTGAGCTGAGGACATCCCAACTTTTATTTCCCGTTGAACTTTTCCAACAGTAACTCTATCCTCAGTATTATCTTGAACCTGTTGTTTGTGGTATGTTGCAGGGGCACAACCAATAAGAATTAATGGAAGGCACATCATTAGGCATTTCTTCATCTGTCTATCCTCCTTGAATATTTTCATTTTAGGTAGTCCGCCCATTTAAGTCAAACAGTAAGTCCATATGTTGCTGTTGGAGCGCTCTGTTAACAAAACCCCACACACGGTTTCCCCGGGGAACCCGTCAAGGGGGATTGACGACATATTACTGAACCTTCCGTGGTTTGTCCAGCGGTTTTATCCTGA
>DPIG01000059.1:0-1993 GCA_003522725.1 Candidatus Omnitrophota bacterium | reverse complement strand
GCGATTTTTTCCCATGCCTCTTTCAATTTCGGATACCGGCGGGTAAAAGACTCGTACATTTCAGGCGGCTTGGTCGTCATTTCCGTTTCCCTCCCCTCGATGGTTGTTTCTTAAAGGTGTGTCCCGTTCTATTTTCTGCTGATTCAGGCGATGAACTTCAAATAATTCTCGTGGTCCACGCGCTCAAAATGGGCATCCGGATAAGCTCGCATAAAGCCGCCGGGAGGACCGGCCTTTGCCGACGGACTCCATTTGAATTCATAAGCAAAAAGCCGCCCTTCACGTTCTTCAACCCAGTCCACTTCTTTCTTGTCATACGTGCGCCAGAAATAATTCGCGCAGGACATGCCGGTATACTCCTGCTTTTTGAGCCGCTCCATCACCAGGTAGTTTTCCCAAATCGACCCGATATCATCGCGCAAATTGAGGGGATTGAAATTCTGGATCAGCGCGTTGCGGATGCCTGTGTCGTAAAAATAATACCGCGGGTTCTTCGAGACCTCTTTCCTGAGATTCCGGCTGAACCCGCGCAATTTATAGATCACAAAGGCCTTTTCCAAAAGGTCCAGATAACGGTCCACGGTATTTTTGCTTAAGCCCAGCTGCGCCCCCAGTTCCGTGCAGGAAACTCCCTTCCCGATTTGAAACGCCAGCAATTGCAGCAGACGCACAAGTTTGTCGGAATGCCTTAAACCTTCCAATTCCAGAACATCTTTGTAAAGATAGGAAGAGATGATCTCCTTCAAGTACCGCTGCCGGAGCTGATCATCCTCACACAAGACCACCTCCGGATAGGAGCCGTAGATCAACCGGCTTTCCAGGCGTGCCGCCGTCTGTGCCGTATTTTCGCTTTGCGCTAACTCCATTTGGGCCAGCGGGAACAACCGCAGCGTCCATTTTCGTCCGGTCAGGGGTTCTCCCGTCCGCGCGGCCAGGTCGAAGGACGATGATCCTGTGGCAATGACCCGGACATCCGGCATATGGTCGACAATCAGTTTCAAATTCAGGCCGATATTCGGAATTTTCTGGGCCTCATCAATGACAAGCCATTTCTTCTGACCGACAAAATCTTTGAGCTTATCAATGGATTGCGACGCCAAAACCTGCTGGATGAAAATATCTTCGCCGCTGACCAGGTGGTGAGGTTCATGAAGACCCTGAATGAAGTGTTCCAGGAGAGTTGTTTTTCCTGTCCGGCGCGGGCCATAGATCAACACGACCTTATCAGGCGCGACAAGTTTTTGGAGGGTTGAAAGCTGATGTTGAGGAATATACATCTCTAAGTACCATATTATAATTAATATAGTCTATTAACTGACTAAATTATAACATATTCAGTCACATTGTCAATCATCGTGTCCAAGAACGGGCCTTGCGGCGCAATGGGCCTTTAAACCAGTTCATCCACAGATTGCCAAGGAATGGCAAACACGCGGTCACTGAGCTTTGCTTTCCGTGGAATCTGGCAAACAAGATAACCGGCCCCGGCAGAAGGGTATTCAGAAAGAAAAACCTCTAAATAACGGATATCATTTGCCGTCGGATTGCCCGTCCATTTCACCTCGACCGGTGTATAAGCGCCATTTTTGTCGACAACCCAATCCACCTCGGGCCCGTCCGGGTCACGCCAAAAGCGAATGCGGGCGGTAGAGTTATTGGTATGCGTACACCTTAATAGTTCAAGGCCGACGAATTGTTCAAAAATTTTACCCATGGTATCCCGCGAAAGTTTTGTCCCCTCCCTTGCCGCGACACGCCGGACGCCAAGATCAAAGAACAAAAACTTCCCGGACTTGGTCAACTTTTTCCTGGTTTTACTTTGGGTGAGCGGTTCAATCCTTTCAGCGATCAAACAATCCTCCAGGATTTGGTAGTAGGCGCCTATGGTGGTATGAGCAACGCCGATTTCCTGGGACAATTTTCTCAAATTGATAATGCCGCCGGACTCGGAAGCCGCGAGTTCCAGAAATCTCGCGAAATCACCCAGATTTCT
>DPIG01000019.1 GCA_003522725.1 Candidatus Omnitrophota bacterium | reverse complement strand
GCGGTCATTTATTTGTCCTCGCGGGATGTCATGCACTCGTTTTCTTTGCCCGTTATGCGCGTCAAGCAGGATGTCATCCCGGGGATGAGCATCCCGACATGGTTTACACCTACCAAAACCGGGAAGTTCGAGATCGCCTGCGCGCAGTTGTGCGGACTCGGTCATTACCGCATGAAAGGGTATCTCACCATCCATACCCAGGAAGAATTTGATCAATGGCTGAAAGAACAGTCCAGCTCTGCCGAACAGGACGAAGGAACCGATGATTTCTGGGGTTCCTGATACAACCGGGCAGACAGCATCTTCCTCACCTAAAGGGTTGCGGCGGTTCTCCAAGTTAACCTGTTTTTCCACGCTCTTTCTTATTTTTGCCGGGGGGATGGTCACCAGTACCGGTTCCGGACTCGCTGTTCCCGATTGGCCGTTGTCCTACGGAACGTTGTTCCCGCCGATGGTGGGAGGTATTTTCTACGAACATGGACACCGCATGGTCGCCACGACTGTCGGATCTTTGGTCCTGTGTCTGACGATTTGGCTGGGCATCAAGGAAAAACGAAGGTGGGTGCGCCGTTTGGGGATCGCCGCTTTGGCGGCGGTCGTGTTTCAGGGGATCCTCGGGGGGCTGACCGTTTTATTTTTTCTCCCGACGCCCGTTTCGGTCGCGCATGCTGTTTTGGCGCAGACATTTTTTGTGATAACGATTATCATCGCGTATAGTTTGTCGCTTGAGCGGCAACGCAGGGAATTTAAACCAGCGATTGGTCACCGCGGCCTGATAAAGATAACTGTTGTTTTAGGCGCGCTGATCTATATCCAGCTTATTTTAGGCGCGCTCATGCGCCATACCGCGTCGGGATTGGCGATCCCCGATTTTCCAAGGATGGGCGGATATTGGGTCCCGCCGTTTAATGATACGATGCTGACGTATATCAACGACTGGCGTTTTGAACGCGATTTGCCCATGGTCAATATTTCTCAAGTCGTTATTCATTGCGTGCACCGCGTGGGAGCGCTTTTTATCGCAGTAACGGCTGTTTTGCTGGATGCTGTCGCGTTGCGTGAGCGGATTACCGATAAGGCTATCGTCAGGACAATCTGGATGCTTAACGCGCTTGTGGTCGGACAACTTTGTCTGGGTGTTCTGACCGTGCTTTCGGAAAAATCACCGCATATCACCAGTACGCACGTTATGACCGGAGCGGCAACGCTGGGCGTTGTTGTTTTGCTTATTTTGCGCTTGGCACCGTTATCCTGGAATAAATTCAAAAGCACTATTTTCTTGAAACCATGAACACACAAACTATCATTTCCGCGTATTTAGAACTGACAAAACCCCGGATCGTCGGCCTTGTCCTGGTGACCTCGGCGCTGGGATTCTTCCTCGGTGGGCAGGGTATTCATGACGTGGGGCGTTTTATCGCGCTGTTGATCGGTGTGACGTTGGCTTGCGGTGGTTCCAGCACGCTTAACCAGTATCTGGAGCGTGAGTTCGATGCCAAGATGCTGCGCACGCGCAACCGTCCTATCCCCGCGGGGATCATCCCGGCGGCGCACGCGCTTAATTTTGGCATTATATTGACGTTGGCGGGGATCTTTATCCTGTATGTGAAGGTCAATATTTTGACGGCATTCCTGGGTTTGCTCACGTCATTTTTGTATATCATGGTCTACACGCCGATGAAAAGGGTCAGCTGGTTGAATACGACCGTCGGCGCGTTCCCGGGCGCGATCCCGCCTTTGGGAGGGTGGGCGGCCGCGACGGGACACCTGAATTTCTCCGCCGGTATTTTATTTTTGATTTTGTTTTTATGGCAGCACCCGCATTTTTACTCGATCGCCTGGTTATTAAAGGATGATTATAAACGCGCCGGGTTTAAAATGCTCCCGGTCGTTGAACCTGATGGAAAGAGGATGTTCGCGCATATCTTGTCGTTTTCCTGGATGTTGCTTTTTGTGTCTCTGGTTCCGGCGATGGTCGGGCTATCCGGCGCGATCTACGCGGGTGGCGCTTTCGCCGCCGGCATCGCGCTGTGGTGGGTAGGACGGAGATTGACCTTGACCAGATCTTTGGCCGATGCGAGAAATCTTTTGAAGGCGTCCGTCCTTTATCTGCCTGTTTTGTTTGCTCTGATCATTCTTGACGTTACATTTTAAGCGGGACGAATATGTTCACTTTGCATTTACCAACCTTAAACGCCTGTCTGAATTTTACGGCAGGCATTTTGCTTTTTTTCGGCTGGCNNCGGGCCATTTATTTTTTCATCCTTCTGACGCACACGCCGCTGGCGGTCATCATCGTGCCGTTTTGCCTGAGGGCCGTTTATTTCGCGATGCGGGGAGATTTCGCGCGGCATGTGCGCGTCACGAAGTGGCTGTTGCCGGTGTGGATGTATGTTTCAGTGACCGGGGTTCTGATCTACTTGATGCTTTACGTATTTTGACGCGCGAGGCCCCGCTCCAGAATCACCTTTCGCAGAAACCGCAAGAATTTTTTCTCTCTTTCCCAAAAGAAGGAGAACTTTCCGAGCAGAAAGCCGAATATTAAGAGGTTGATCTGATAGGTAGGGAAGACCACCGCCAGCCAGGCAAGGAATTTGAGGATGAACGGGGTTTGGGCGGTAATACCTAGCAGGTGGAAGATGGGTTTTCTGACCCAGACAATGGCCATGCCTGCCAGGGAGAACACGGCCATGATAATGAACAGTTCGAAGGTGGTCCTGACGTTGTATTTTTTCTTCATCCGTTCAATAAATTTTGGTTCGCTCATCGTGCAATCCTTCTAAAAAGTCGTTTTGATAAAAACAATTCCCGCGATCAGTACAACGCCGGCCATGAATGCCAAGACGTAAATCATCTTCAGGAACCCGTCGGCACCCGTGTCAAATTTAAGGATAGTTCGCATACGTTATCGGCCCTGACGTTTGAGCATAAATCGCTCAACGATCCATCCAAGCATGAAGATCAGCGCGCCTGCCCCGAATATTTTAGGGTTCATCAATCGCGGAAAATCCTTCAAGAAGCCGACCAGGATGACGGTTAATCCGGTTGCCTGGGCGATTTTGGCAATGTAGTACATATTCAGACTGTTGACAAGTTCTATTTGACCCCCGCCATATCCAGGATGATCCGCGTGTTGTCGCGAAAACACCAGTGCTGGATCATTTTGACCTTGATGAAATGGAGCAACGCGACCACAAAGAGCGCCTGATAGATTATCGCCGGCACCCGGCAGGTGTCCACCGCCCCCACCAGGACAAAAACAATGATCATCAGCAGAATATTCAAAAGGAGGGGAGGATAGACGCGGAATTTTATCGCGAGCGAACGTTTGTGATACGCGGGGTCCAGTTTGTGCGCTTGCGTGTATTCCTTGATGCTCACGCCGGTACCGACAAAAAAGAAAATGATCAGCGTTTCGGTGAATAGATAGATAATGCTCGCCAACAGCATAAATGTCAGGTGTCCGGCCTTGAGAACGGGAAACCGCAGAAAGCTCTGGGCGAGACCGGTCAAGAGCAGGATAAAGGTCAAGAAACTCAGGCCATAACATGTGTTCATGAAAAACCACATAGGTGTTCTCTTGAAATGGGGAGCGCAATCTGGAAGAGGTTTGAAAGTCTCGCGACCGGAGGATGCCCGTGCTACGTCTTCGGCCTCTCGGACAAAGGCTCTTTCTTTTCCGTGAGAACGGGCAGATCTTTGGCTTTGGACTTATTTAAAGCGATGTAACTTTTCCATTTTTCCGGAACGTCATCCTCGACAAAGATCGCCTGGACCGGGCATTCGGGGATGCAGGCGCCGCAGTCAATGCAGACCTCGGGATCGATCACGAGCATTTCTTTATCTTCGTGGAAACAGTCGACGGGACAAACGGTAACACAATCCGTATAACGACATTTTACGCAGGGTTCACAAACAATATGAGCCATAAGAAAGCCTCCTCATTTAAAATGGAATTGGTCAATTTACTAGCACGGATATCATAATTGTGTTGTGTTTGAAATTCAAGCATATTTTTAGTTTCTACTATATAATATCTCCGCTTGCCGCTGTTNNTAGCCGCGGCCCTGTTCACGTCTTTAACCGACGTATTGGGTAAAAAGGTCATCGGCCGCTGCGGCGCTTATGTTGTCGTCTGGGGCATGAACCTTTTTGCCATGCCGTTTCTTTTTGCCGCGGTCCGCGCCCAGCCATTGCCTGTTTTGGGGCCGCTATTCTGGATGGTTCTGATGGTCCAGGGTTTTATGGTCGTTATTGCCTCGATCCTTTATTTTAAAGCTATTGAGGCGTCGGAGTTGTCCCTGACCGTCCCGATGTTGGCGTTCACTCCGTTGTTTTTGTTGATCACCTCACCTTTAATGCTGGGTGAAAGTCCCAGTTCTCTGGGACTTTCAGGGGTCCTTTTGATCGTCGTTGGTTCTTACGTGTTGAACATTACGCAATTGCACAAAGGATATCTTGCGCCCTTCAAGATGCTGGTCAAGGAAAAAGGGCCGCGGTACATGTTAATGGTGGCGTTATTGTACAGTGTCTGCGCCAATATCGATAAAATCGGAGTACGTCAGTCGTCACCATTCGTATGGGCAGCCGCTTTAAATGTTTTTTTGACCATTGCGCTGGGTTTGATTATGTTGCGTAAGAGCAGCCAGGTGTCGCGGCGGATCAAGGAGGGGTGGAAATATTTAGTATTGCTTGGCATTGCCAACGCTTTCGCCTTGATCGCCAATATGGCCGCCATCCAGTTGACGTTGGTCCCCTATTTGATCGCGATCAAACGGTTAAGTGTTTTTATGACATTGTTCGTTGGGTTTGTGATCTTCAAGGAGAAAGGATGCCGGGAACGTTCCGTCGGGGCCTTGCTGATGGTCCTGGGGGCGGTACTGATTTCCCTGGCGCACTAATCTCCGCTAATCTCCGGAAGTTGTATTGACTTATTAAGCGGGTTTTATATAATACAAAATATAGTTTGAGGGAGGGATTCTTCAATTGTCTATGAGTAAATCATTTGATCGCAAATCGGTTGAAAAAACATTTAAGACCAAGCACGGCTCCTACACCATTTTTTCATTCGAGAAATTGGCGCGTGCCGGGATGGGGGATCCGCAAAATTTGCCCCTTCCGATCAAGATCCTTCTTGAGAGCGCGTTGCGTCATTACGACAATTATCAAATCACCTTCCAAGACATCCAGACGCTCCTCCAGTGGTCGCCCGTTCCCGGCCCGGCCAGGGAGATCGCCTTTAAGCCCGGGCGAGTGATCCTGCAGGATTTTACCGGTGTCCCCTGCATCGTGGACCTGGCGGCCATGCGCGCGGCCATGAAATGCCTCGGCGGCGATATCCGCAAGATCAATCCCCAAGTGCCGTGCGATCTGGTCATTGATCATTCGGTCCAGGTTGATGCGTTCGGGACCAAGAGCGCGTTTAGTAAAAATGTTGTGTTGGAATTTAAACGCAATAAAGAACGTTACGAATTTTTGAAGTGGGGACAGAAGGCGTTTAAAAATTTCCGCGTTGTACCACCGGCAACGGGCATTGTTCATCAGGTCAATCTGGAATATCTTGCCCAAGGTGTTCTCAAAACAAAGACAGGGAAAAAGACGATCATTTATCCGGATAGTCTTGTTGGCACCGACAGCCATACGACGATGATCAACGGCTTGGGTATTGTCGGCTGGGGTGTTGGCGGCATCGAGGCGGAAGCGGTCATGTTGGGCGAGCCCATCTATATGTTGTTGCCGGAAGTGGTCGGATTCAAGCTCAAAGGTCAATTGCTCGAAGGGGTCACGGCGACCGATCTGGTCCTGACGGTAACGCAGATTTTACGTCAAACGGGAGTGGTTGACAAATTTGTCGAATTTTATGGCGACGGGTTAAGGTTTTTAAGCTTGCCGGACCGCGCGACGGTTTCGAACATGGCGCCCGAATATGGCGCGACGATCGGATTATTTCCGGTCGATGAAGAGACCCTCAAATATTATCGTCTCACTGGACGCTCGCCCGCGCAGGTGGACTTGATCGAACGTTATATGAAAGAGCAGGGGATGTTTTATGAGATGGGCGCAAAAGACCCTGTTTTTACGAGTACGGTTGAGCTTGATTTAGCAACAGTGGAATCGAGTCTTGCCGGCCCCAAACGTCCGCAGGACCGGGTTTCGCTGGCCAACGTCCGGACGGATTTCGAACAGAGTCTGGTCAAGCCGGTCAAAGAGCGCGGGTTCGGGCTGGCTACGCAAGCCCTCGGGAAAACCGTCGCTGTCGATGGCAGAGGGAGCATCATGCACGGGTCTATTGTCATTGCCGCCATCACAAGCTGTACCAATACTTCCAATCCTTTTGTTCTGGTCGGGGCGGCGCTGTTGGCCAAGAAAGCGGTTGAAAAAGGTCTTGATGTTAATAAATTCGTCAAAACGAGTTTTGCTCCGGGTTCCCAGGCCGTTGAGGAATATTTACGGGCGGCCGGGTTGCTGAAATATCTTGAAAAATTAAAATTTCATATTGTCGGTTACGGGTGCACGACTTGTATTGGCAACAGCGGGCCGTTGGCTGAGGATGTCACGCGCGCGATCCGTGAAGGTGACCTGGTGGCCGTGAGCGTCTTAAGCGGCAACCGTAATTTTGAGGGACGCGTGAATCCCGACACAAAGGCAAATTATTTGGCGAGCCCGGCGCTGGTTGTGGCCTATGCGCTGGCTGGAACGGTCGATCTTGATCTGACGAAAGATCCTCTAGGGAAGGACCGCAAGGGCGATCCGGTTTATCTTAAGGACATTTGGCCGACGCGAGAGGAGATAAACAGTCTCGTTAAAGAATTTGTCATCGCTGAAGCGTTCCGCAAACGTTACCGGAATGTGACGAAAGGGAATAAGGACTGGAATGCCATCAAGTCGATAAAATCCGACCTTTACGCCTGGCGCGCGCAGAGCACGTATATCCAGGAGCCGCCGTTTTTTATTGGCATGTCAAAAACAACAAAGCCGATCCAGGGCATTAAGGGGGCACGGGTCCTGGTGATGGCCGGTGATTCCGTCACGACGGATCATATTTCCCCGGCCGGGGCATTTAACGCGCAAAGCCCGGCGGGGCAATATCTGATGGAACTCGGCGTTCAGCCGGCCGATTTTAACAGTTATGGGTCGCGCCGCGGCAACGACCGCGTGATGACGCGCGGGACATTTGCCAATATCCGCTTGCGCAATCTCCTCGCGCCGGGGACGGAAGGGTCGTGGACCATCCATTTTCCCTCCGGAGACAAGATGAACATTTATGACGCGGCGATGAAATACAAAGAGCAGAACACGTCTTTGATCGTTTTGGCCGGCAAAGAATATGGTACCGGTTCCAGTCGGGATTGGGCGGCCAAAGGGGCGGCGCTATTGGGGGTGCGGGCGGTTTTGGCGCAGAGTTTTGAACGCATCCATCGCAGTAACCTGGCGGGGATGGGAGTCTTGCCGTTGGAATTTAAAAAAGGCGATTCGGCGGAATCCTTGGGACTGAAAGGAAATGAAGTTTTTGATTTTCCCGGTGTGGACGATTCCTTAAAGCCGCGCCAGGATATCCGCGCGGTTGCCCAAAGCCCCGATAGTCCCCGTAAAGAATTTTCTTTGACCGTTCGGCTTGATACACCGGTTGAAATCAATTATTTTCGCAATGGCGGCATATTGCCGACAGTCTTGCGTAAACTTGTATGAAATTTTCTAATGAAATTTTCTAACTACAAGATGCTGGACAAGATAAAATAAAATGTTATGATAAAAACAATGAACGTCCGACAAATATTGTCCCAATTTCTGCTGGATCTAAGAAAGGAGCTGGCCATGGTTACAAGACGAACACCAACACAAAAAGATATTTCCTCTATCGCCGTACGCAGAGGCATATCCGCGAAACGTTATTTGCCCGAAGCGGCATCTTCTATTAAAGGTAATACGCCGCTGCGTAAAGCCAACAGCGCGAACATTAATTCGCCGGAAATTCGCCAACGCGTTGAAAAGAAAGCCTACGAACTTTACGAGCAACGCGGTTACACCAACGGCAACGATCTGCAGGACTGGCTGGAAGCTGAACAAATCGTCGTTTGCGAACTGGTCAAGAAATAAGATGTGGATATTTCAGTGGGGAATCTGTCTGTGGAATGTCCAGGATAGTCCTGTATGTGAGTGTGAGCTTGGGTAAAATACAATTATTATTTGTGCCATGACATGGGAGGGAAGGCGAAGATGGGGTACCGTTTATTAAGAGTTTTTGGTTGTGTGTTTTTCCTTGTCATGTGTGTCACGGCTTTTCCTCAAGCAGGTAACGCGCGGGATAAAGCTCTGCAGGAAGAACGTCGAAAAGAAGATATAGACGAGTTGCAAAAGAAGTTTGAATGGTGGCCGACAGACGCCAGGCCGGCCCCTGTCAAAGATGAAGAGCGGGGTGGGTATTGGTGGATGCCGACGGAACCGGGGGAAGCGCGGCCGTGGGGCAACCGGGGCTATATTTATGTGTATAAAATTATTTATGATTACAAAGCGCAGGATGACGAGTCTTCCGGTCCCGGACCGAAAGCTTCCTTGCTGGTAAAGAAAATTCTTAAGAACGTCAAAATTTATTTCGATTATAACAAAGCCGATTTACGTGATGACCATTTCCCCGTCCTTCAAAGTGCCATTAAATCGCTGGAACGCAATCCGGAGGCTGATATTTTAATAACCGGCAATTGCGATGTCCGCGGTTCGCTTGAGTATAACCAGAAGCTTGGAAAAAAACGGGGTGAGGTGGTCAAGCAATATATGATCGAGAACGGGATCCCGGAAGAGCGTATCAAAATCATCAGCCGTGGTAAACTCGATGCCGTGGCGCCGGTATCCGACCTGTTGGGGATGCAGAAAGACCGTAACGCGCAGTTTATGGTGGCGGAAGTCGAAGAGGTCGTCATGCCCGCCAGGGGCGGAGAACAATACACTTCCGAGACATCTTCGGTCGAAGACGGAAAGATGGTTGTTGAAGATCAGGAAAATGTCGAAACGGAAGTCAAGGTCTCCACGCGTGAATATACAGTCCAGAAGAATGATTTTCTGTCGAAAATCGCCCAGGAGCAATTGGGGGCCGCGCACCGGTGGAAATATCTTTATGAGTTGAACAAGGATCGCATCAAGGATCCTAATAAGTTGCGCGTAGGTCAGGTCCTTCTTATCCCCGTGGAATAAGCGAGAACCGGCACAGTACCCCATTGGTTTGATGTGGCCGTAATCGGCCCTGCCGCGATTATTGATTCTTTCCATTCCGCAGGTCTTCATTTCCCGATTTGATTTTTCGCAACACACAAAATACGCTTTTCCATAGAAACTTCTATGACCGATGACGTACAAGTTCCGGAGATTGTTTCACATTTAAGCAATTATTTTGAATTATTTTTCTGGATAGTCGTTGGAGTGACCATTGTCTTTGGCCTTGTTCTGCTGCTCGTGCGGATGAGGGAGGTTAATGTCCGGGCTATCTCCAAAGCGGCCATTCAAAATATTCTGCTTTCGGTTGTCGTCTTGGGCCAATTGTTGCTGTTGCTGACGGTCGGGTATTTATTCTGGTTTAATTATTATCACCCCGCTTCTGTTATCCAATTCCCCGAAGACGTTTTGGCGGATACCTCCTGGGTCAAAGACGATCTGAAGATTTATTTCATTGATGCTAACCGCCTGCAGAGTGTTGAAATCAACGGGCGGAACAAACAGGACGTTTTGGTGGCCGCCGATCCGATCAAGGAATATCATTTTTCGCTGGATGGCAAATATCTGCTTGTCGCGACTTCCCGGGAAATTTATTTGGTCGATCGGAATACCGGGGAGAAACAATTCGTCGATTCCTGGGGACAGCCGGATGAAGCCGGAGAATGGAAGGGTGTTATCAGCGGTATCCGCTGGGCGCCGGATAGCCGTCATTTTTGTTATGAGGTGGCCCGTTGGTCCAGCTATTCATCACAAAACCATTTATATATTTATGATATTCTGGAAAAACAAAAACGGACGCTCCAGAGTCCGGCCCGCCGAATCTCATCTTTGTATTGGGACCGCGATAGCATAAATCTTTACTATGTGGAGCGGGTGGCGAAGGATACGTCCGTTCATGCCTATGCGTTCGATGTCAATGTCTTCCGTATCCCATTGGCGTCCCTGCAGCCGGAATTTGTGGTGAAGATTCCTTTTGAGCAAGCCGGTGTCCCCATGAAGAATTTGACCGTCCGCGGGATTAATCTTTCTCTTGAGGCGGACGCGCTTTTGTTCGCGGAGGGCACAGCCAGGGATGTTTTGGTCTCCGACAAGGGACAATCCCTTGGGGTGGATGACGATGATCATCTTTATTATGTGCCCAGGGAATGGTTCCGTACGCGTTTATTGCGCATTCAGCGCGAGGCCCGCCCCAGCGACATTGCGCGCCATGCATATAAAGGAGGCGAACTGACAATTGCCCAAATTCGCTGGATTCCCGGTGGACGATATGCTATTATTCACCATCGCTATCTGGGACTGCTGGTCATCCAACCCGCGACGCGGAAGATTGGGCTATTGATTGCGGCAAAGGGAAACGCGTTTGGCTGGTATGATAAAAATGCCTCTTTGTATGTCGGGATGCAGGACAATCGTTAAAGCGCCTTTACAAAATTTATAATGGGTGAAGACAGGAGGATGATATGAAACGGACTTGGCTTGTATGGACCCTGGTGGGCGGCGTATTGGTGACCGTGCTGATCGCATTTAATTATGAACGCGGGAAAGAAGCCGTTCCTCTAAGTGAAATATTCCCCGAAAAAGGGGCGCTGAATAGCGAAGTTGAATATGAGTTTTTTGATACGGACGAGAAGGGGTCGGCCCTTGTCTCAACGGCCGAAACAAAGCAACAATCCATTCGTCCTGTCGAGCCGTCGCCAGCGGTTGCGGCTAAATATCCTGCGGCATCGACCCCGATAGCGAAGCAACCTGCCGTTTCTCCAGGCCCAGTTGCCAAACCGAAGGCCGCGGCTGCCGTTAGAACAGGCGCATCCGTTGGCCCTGCAGCGGGAGCGGGTGGAGGAAGCGGAAAAATTTATACGATACAGGTTGCCGCTTTTAAAGATCGTGGCCGGGCCGATAAGGCCGTGGCGCAAGCCCAGCAAAATGGGTATTCGGCGTATGTCGATGAACGAAGCCGTGATGATGGCACCAGCTGGTATCAAATTTGCATCGGAAAATTTGACGCGCAGTCTCCGGCCAAAGAATTATTGGCAAAAGTCAAACAGGATTATAAAGACGGATTTATTCGAATTTTATCCGGCAGATGACGATGTTTAATCTATATTAAGCGAAGGAGAGACTCATGAATAAATTTATTTTTGCGTTTTTTATGATTTTAGCGCTGACAGGCTGCACGACAACTCAAAAAGCGGCAACCGTCGGTGGCTTGGGAGGAGCGACCCTGGGTGGTATTATCGGGCATCAGACCGGGGATGGTGTGGCGGGAGCCGCAATCGGCGGTGTCGTCGGGACGGTCGGCGGAATGGTGGTCGGTGAACGCGCGCAGAAAAAATTCTGTCCCGTCTGCGGTGCGGTGTACACGGAAGATGTCAAATTTTGCTCCAAAGATGGCACAGAATTAAAATATCGGGAATAATCCGGGTAATGACGAAATCATTCCGGCCCCGGACGGCGAGGGACATTTAAGATCCCGATTCTTTTTTGCTCATGAGTGACGCCAAGCTTCGTGCGATTTTACGGTGGATCCACATCGTCCTTGGACTGGTGATTATGTGTTATGTTTATTCGCCATGGGCGACAAAAACGTCGTTTCAAATCTTCATTAAATTTATCGTTTTGCCGTTCATCGCTCTGACAGGGGCTTGGATCTGGAAATTCTCATTGTTTAATAAATTATTTAGAAAGAAACACTGATGAAAACAGAAGACATGAACATTTCGGCGGTTCAAGATCATTTAGCATCCGTTGGTTTAAAAGACCGCGCGGAGATTTTGTATAATTTGACGTACGATGAGCTTTTTGCTTGCGAAACAGATCCTGCGCTGGAAGGATATGAGCGTGGTATTGTTTCAGAATTCGGCGCTGTGGCCGTGGACACGGGGAAATTCACCGGGCGTTCCCCAAAGGATAAATACATTGTCGAGGATGATCTCACGCGCAACACGGTCTGGTGGCAGACCGGGGAAACCGGCAGTTCGGATAATAAACGGCTTTCGCCGCAAACCTGGGAACGTCTAAAACGTCTTGCGGTCAATCAATTAAACGGGAAAAAGCTTTACGTGATGGACGGTTTTTGCGGGGCGAATCCGCAGACGCGGTTGAAAATCCGTTTGGTGACTGAAGTGGCGTGGATGGCGCATTTTTTCAAGAATATGTTTATCCGGCCAACCGATCAGGAATTGAAAGATTTCAAGCCGGATTGGACGATCCTCAACGCATGCAAGGCCACCAACCCGGACTCTGCCCGGATGAATATGCCCTCGGATGTTTTTGTCGCGTTTAACGTGACGGAAAGGATGATCACCATCGCCGGGACATGGTATGGCGGGGAGATTAAAAAAGGGATTTTTTCCGTTATGAATTATGTCTTGCCGCTCAAAGGCATCGGCTCGTTTCATTGTTCGGCGAATATGGACCCGGCCGGCAACGCGGCGCTTTTTTTTGGTCTTTCCGGGACGGGAAAAACCACGCTTTCGGCGGACCCCAAACGTCTGTTGATCGGGGATGACGAACATGGTTGGGATGAGGAAGGGATTTTCAATCTTGAAGGGGGTTGTTACGCCAAATGTATTAATCTCACCCTGGATCGCGAGCCGGATATTTATCGTGCTATCCGGCGCGACGCCTTGCTGGAGAATGTGGACATAACTAATGACGGCAAGATTGATTTTGCCTCCAGGAAAAAAACGGAGAACACACGCGTTTCCTATCCTATTTATCATATCCCGCAAATTGTCAAGCCGGTTTCCAAAGGCGGGCATCCCAAAACGATTATTTTTCTGGCTTGTGATGCTTATGGTGTTCTGCCTCCGGTTGCCAAACTGACCAAAGAACAGGGGATGTATCATTACTTGAGCGGGTACACGGCCAAGATTGCCGGAACGGAGCTCGGTGTCACCGAGCCCAGAGCGGTGTTTTCCTCGTGTTTCGGTCAGGCCTTTTTGATGTTGCACCCAACACAATATGCGGATATCCTGGGACAAAAAGTCGAACGGCATGGCGCGACGATTTATCTTGTCAACACCGGATGGATCGGAGGAAAATACGGCGTTGGTTCCCGGATATCCCTCGACGCCAACCGCCGCAGTATCGATGCCATTCTGGATGGACGTCTCGCCCGATCTGAATTTGCCGTTTTACCGATATTCAACCTGCAGATTCCTAAACAAATCAACGGGGTGGACCCGCAGATTCTTAATCCGCGAAATATGTGGGCGGATAAGGCCGAATACGACCAAACGGCGCGGAAACTGGCAGAGATGTTCATCACTAATTTCAGGAAATTCGCGGGTACTCCTAAAGGGGAAACTCTGGTCTCTGCCGGGCCGCAATTATCGTAACCCTCGTAAAGTTTATGTCCCAACAGCCAAAAATAAAAGTTACTTTACTTATTATCGCCTTTAGCCTTGCCGTTGTTTATGGGGTAAAATTTTTTTTGGGGATCATGCCGCAGAATACACTGTCTTCTGGACAGACGCGCGCAAAGGGAGATAAAGGCGCCGCTATCCAGATTACTGAATTTATTGATCTTGAATGCCCCGCCTGCGCCCGAGGCGCCGAATATTTAGGCCGAATCATGGCAGAGCACCCCGCAGAAATCCGGCTGGAGCTTAAATACTTTCCATTGCCCAGTCATCGTCATGGGTTTCTGGCGGCCAGGTATGCCGAATGCGCCGCCCGGCAGGGAAAATTCTGGCCGTTTCATGACGCGTTGATCGCGCGTCAGCCCAATTGGAGCCGTTTGACGGATGCTACCCCGGCTTTTGCGCTCATTGCCAAGGAGATCCTCCTTGATCCCGGTCGCCTGGAGGTGTGCTTGAATGATAAATCCGTTGACGCCCTTATCCAAGAAAGCCATCTGGAAGGTGAACGACGGGGGGTGAAAAGCACTCCGACATATTACGTGAACGGGAAAATGGTTGTTGGTCTGCAATCTTTGGAGCCCGAACTTGTTCGATTGCTTGCGGAAATTAAAAAATAGCCGGTATCCGCTGTCGCGGATAATGATCGGCGGTCTTTTTGTCGTTTCCGGTTTTGAAAAACTCGTCGGCCCCTACCAGAATTTTCTTTACGTCATCCAGAATTATTCCTTTTTACCGTTTTTTTTGGGAGAAATTGCCGCCCGTCTTTTGCCGTGGTCCGAATTTTTTCTTGGGATTTTTCTTGTCCTGGGTCTTTGGACCAAATGGACGCTGCGCGCGGTGATGGCATTACTGCTGATGTTTATGGGTGTCGTCATCCAGGCGCTGATCCGTCAATTGCCGATTACGGAATGCGGCTGTTTTGGCGGTTTGATTTCCTTCCCTTTGCCAGTCATCCTGGCATTGGATACAACGGTCTTTGTGTTCGCCTGGTTTCTTTCGTTTCGCATGGAGGAGGCAGAACGCTGCAGTTTGGACAGGTATTTGGCGCGGAATGAAAGCGCATGATCAGCATTGTTGCCGTCATTTTATTCGCGATTTTTAGTTTTTCCCCGATGACTCACGCCGACACAAAGATTCAGCGCCCCAATGTCAGCGGTCAGTTTTACACGGCCGAACCGCAGGAATTATCCGCGCAGATCGGGGAATTTCTCCGGCAGGCGGATATCGTGCCTGCGGACAGACACATCGACATTGTAATCGTCCCGCACGCCGGTTATGTCTATTCCGGCGCGGTCGCCGCATACGGCTTTAAGGCCGCCAGCCGCAACAAATACAAGACAATCGTTATTTTGGCGCCGAGTCATTATTTCGGGTTTGACGGTATTTCCATCGGAGGGCAGGACGGATTTCAGACACCGCTGGGTATCGTCAATGTCGACCAGGATTTCGCGAAACGGCTCATGGCAGAAGACGAGAAATTCTACTTTGCGCCGGAAGCTTTTGAGCGCGAGCATTCCCTTGAGGTTGAAATCCCGTTTTTGCAGAAAATATTTACCGGTTTTAAGATCGTCCCCGTGATCATGGGACAGCCCGGTTTTACGCTGCTGGAAAAATTTGCCGCCAGTTTGGATAAAGTTATCGGCAGCCGCAGCGATGTTCTTATTGTTGTCAGTACCGATCTGTCGCACTATCATCCGGACATCAAGGCGCGCGCGATGGACGCCTCCGCGATCAAAGCGATTATTTCCCTGGACGCCAAAACAGTTTGGGAGGGGTGCCGGTTGCGAAGCGCCATGGAGATGTGCGGATTCGTGCCCACGACCGCGGTGCTTTTATATGCCCGCCAGCGCGGACTCCAGCACGCGCAGATGCTGCAGTACGCCAATTCGGGGGATGTGACCGGAGATCGTGACAGCGTCGTTGGATATACATCCGTGATCATTTATGGTGGTTCGCGGCAAGACGATGAGAAGGATTCCTTGAGCCCCGCGCAGAGAAATCGTCTTATTGAAATTGCCCGCCAGACAATGGAAGAATATGTGCACTCGGGGAAAATCCTCGAATTCAGGGAAACAGACCCGCGTCTGTCACGTGAAGAAGGGGCTTTTGTGACGATCCATGGACAGGGAAGATTGCGGGGGTGTATCGGCAATATCCTGGGGCGCGGGCCGTTATATTTGACGGTGCGGGATATGGCGATCTCAGCCGCGACCAAAGATCCGCGTTTTGATCCTGTTCAACCTGGAGAACTGAACGATCTCGATATTGAAGTTTCGGTACTTTCAAAACCACGCGCGATTCAAAATGTTGCCGAGATCATTTTAGGCAAACACGGCGTGATCGTCAGCCAGGGGCCGTGGCATCAGGGGATTTTTCTGCCGCAAGTCGCTACGGAGACCGGATGGTCAAAAGAGGAGTTCCTGAATCAGCTCTGCGCTCAAAAGGCCGGTCTGGCTAGGGACGCCTGGAAAGACCCCAGGACAAAAATTGAGATCTTCACGGCCCAGGTTTTTGGCGAAAAAGATGTTCAATAAAAGATGCGGCCATAACTTCGCATGGAAATATTGAAAAGCCGAATCGCTCGCGCGCTGCTGATTGTTGCCGGTATTTGCATTTGGCTTTATTGGGTCTTCCGATATCCGGCCGCAAGCCTGTTCACGCTTCTTGTCCCACCCGCGGTCACCATCAATTTTTCCAAAAATCCACGCGTACGCAATGCGGCTATCAGTGTTTTTGTCGTCCTTTGGCTGGGTATCTTTCATTACGAATCCACACGGCATTTTTACCTCAATGCCCTCGCGCAAACCGATCTTCCAAAATTTAGATTTCTTTTTCCGCCGACGGGATGGATCATGTTTTTTAACGTGGATGAAACATATAGTTACGTTGAGGTTTATGGAAAAATGGGGGAGAGCGTTCATTTGATTGATCCCCACAACATTTTCCGCACCCGCACATTCGGGTTTGACAATATTCACCGTAACATTTTGAGTAATGTCGGTTCCGGGGATCACGCCGCGGCGTTCTGCCGGTATCTCGCCTGGCGATTACCGTCGTATGAAAATTTTGTTGTCATGGCGGTATATTATCCCTCACTTGTCAAAGAGCCATATAGACGCCGGCAAGAAGTGCTCTACCGGTGTGGATCACCCCACAAAGAAGAAAGATGAGAAATTGTTGGAATAGACTATTTCTGGAAGAGCGGCCATCGATCGGCCTGGCGTTTTTCAGGATTTTTGCCGCGTTGACGGTCGGATTTCATGTGCTGCCGTTGTTTTTTCGGATGGATGAAAATTATCTGCATATAGCCTTCAAGACGCTTAATTATAATTTTTTCACGCCGGAGGTGATTACGCTTGTTCAAAAAAGTCCCGACTGGCTGGCTTGGGTCTTTGCCGGGTTGTTCTGTTTGTCGTGGTTTTGTTTTCTCGTCGGCCTTGCCAGTCAGTTAAGCTGCATCCTGATGACGGCGACGTGCTACTATTTTTACGCCCTGAATTCGTTTTATGTCGGAACTTTATCCTGGGATATCCTTCTGGTGACCTTGTTTTTGATGTGTTTGACGCCGTACCACGGAGATTATTTTTCGGTGGATTGTTTGCGGCGAGGAGACGTCTTCGCCTACCGCCGTCAGCGGCCGTTTTTTATCCAGAGGCTTTTACAGCTGCAGATCGGGTTTACGTATCTGTACACGGGCCTTTACAAGATTTCCGCGGAGGGTAACTGGATCAGCGGTAATCCGATCTATTTCCTGATGCATTATCCTCCCGCGGGCGTTACCAAATATTTTTTGCTGCGGGATTTCCTGGCGCAGCAACCGCAGTTGTGTTATGGCCTCGGGATCGGCATCCTGGCCTGCGAAATTTTCCTTGTTTTCCTGCTTTTCTATCCTCCTGCGCGGATTACCGCGATTTATCTGGGATTTATTTTCCATGTTACGTTGATTTTGACCCTGGATGTGCCGGCGATCTTTTTTTTCCTTTTCCCTCCGCAGCTTTTGTTGTTCATCGACCCCCGGGGGGTGATCGCATGGGTTGAAAAAAAGAGAGTGTATAACCAGCCCGCCCGGCGAAGCCGGATTATTTATGACGGCAATTGCGGGTTTTGCCGCCGCAGCCTCAATCAACTTAAAATAATGGATATTTTTGATGTTTTCACGCCGGTAGATTTCCATGGATTGTATGATCCGGCGCAGAGGCACCCGCAGTTAACGAAAAAAGCCGTTATCAGCCAGCTTTATCTTATTGAGCCGGATGGAAGATTATACGGCGGCTTTCACGCTTTTCGCCGGATGTGCTTTAGCCTGCCCATGTGTTATCCTCTGATCCCTGTCATGTATTTCCCCGGAATGGGTGTCATCGGCCCATGGGCCTATCGCTGGGTCGCCCAAAACCGTTATCTTTTTCATGCGAATACGGTTTGTCGGAATAACGCCTGTTTCCGTTGAATTATTCCGAAAATATTGGAGAAAACGCTGGAATGGCGGGAAATGCCTGTGTTACAATGGGCCTGTAATATTAATAATTTATCCATTTATTGCTTTTATGCCGAGATTAATGCGAGAACAACTCAGTTTGACGATAAGCCGGTTGGCGATATCCTTTTTTGTTTTTCAGGGATGCGCCGGCCTGTTTTTTATTAAACCCGCCGCGGCCGATGGGGGGAAAGAAATCAAGGCTCACCCCAACGCGCAAAAAGAATCTCTTCCCGGCACAGAAGACTTAAAAGCGAAGGCTGAAGGATATAATAACCAGGCCATTGATTTGTTCGAGGCCGGTCGTTACTCCGAAGCACAGGATCTATGGGAAAAGGCCATCCATCTTATGGAGCACCCCCGGGAGGCGCGTCCCGACCTCGACGTAGTGACGGAAGAACAACAATCTCTTGAGTCCCCCCGCGTGCTCCCCCCGGATGAATCGCTGGAAGCTTCGCCAATAGCCGTCCAATATCAGTCAGGATTGTCATTACTGGAGCAAAAAGAATATGGGGAAGCCCAAAAAGTGTTTCAGGAAATTGATCTCATTCAGCCCGGTTACCGAAATACAAAAAGATATTTGATCGTTATCGGCGAATTGCTGCGTGAGGGGGATTTGCCGGCGACGCAAGGGTCGACGGGCGATGAGCCTGAGAGCCAAACCGCGGCGGATCATGAGGAGTATCCGGCAATGGCGCAGGAGTCCCCCGGCGCGGATGCCGGCCCAGGATTTGACCACCGGGAAGAAGAGGCGCAGTGGGAAGAAGCGGTGGAGGAAGCGGAGCAAAAATTGCTCGAGCAGATTGCCGAAAAAGCTGGACCGATCTACCAGAGGGCGCTTCAGCAATATAAAAATAAAGAGTACGTCGAAGCCAGGCGCAGTTTTGAAGAGGTCCAGGTCCTGTCGCCGGATTATAAATTGACGGCCAGGTATCTGGACGGTATCGACGACGATATCCTTTATGCCCGTCAGCAGCAGGAGGAAGCGCAGCGGTTGGCCGAGGAGCGGGCGCGCCGCCGGGATGAGCAGGAATTTCGCAAGACCATCGCCGCCAGGGAAGAAATTTATCGAAAAGAATTGGCCGGCAAGGCCGAAGAAATTTATCAGCAGGCCATCGCGGATTTCAAGGGCCGGAAATTTGAAGAGGCCGAGGATAATTTCCGTAAAGTGGATGTTATGGCCGCTGGTTACAAATTGACCGGCAAATATCTGGAACGTATCCAACAGTTACGCGATGATGAGGCGCGTTTGCAGGCTGAAGAAGAATCGCGACGGCAGGCGCTTATGGAACATAAGGCCGAGGAGGATATGTATCGTACGGTTGAAGAGGCCGAGCGGCTGCGACAGCAAGAGCTTCGTGAAAGACTGGAAGCCGCTTACCAGGGAGCACGGGCGTATTACGGTCAGGGGGAATTAGAAAAAGCCCGGGCGGGTTTTAACGAAGTTGAGCGCATTTCACCCGATTATCACTCGGCGCGTAAATATCTGGCCCTTATCGAAAAGGATATGGCCCGGGAGCAAGAATTGGAAACTGAAATGGCCTCCGACCTGGAATCCGCAGCGCCTTCCTGGGAAGAAGTAAAAAAGGTCGTTGTTCCGGCGTCCCGCGCGCGTTTGGAGGCGGAACAGTATTATCGACAGGCCAAAGAATTATATAAAAAACGGCAATTTGACAAGGCAAAGGAATTTTTTCAAAAGGTGGACGCGCTGGTCAAGGACTATCAGGCCACAGGGAAATTTTTGGCGCGGATCGACATGGATATCGAGCGGGAAGAAAAGTATCAACAAACGTTAGCGCAGCGGGACGAGCAGCGTCAGGCGCGGGGAAAAGTTCTTGAACAAAAACGGGCGGCGGCGAAAGAGGCCTTGGCCCGACGCCGCCAGGAAACGCGGGGGTTGAGGGAGACGGCCGCGCGCATTAAGGGTGAGCGCAACAAAATGATCGGCCGCAAGGTCATTGAACTTTACCGGGAAGCGGAGTCTGATTACAAGAACCGTCTCTACGCCCTGGCAAAGGAACGTTTCAGCGAGGTGCAGAGGATCTCCCCCGGGTACAAATCGGCCGGAGAATATTTGGAACGGATCGCCTATGAACATCGGACTAAAGCGGCCATCGAGGTTGTGCCGCCTCCCGGCGATGCGCCTGCGTATGTGGAGGAAAGGATCTTGACGGCTCCAGCTCAAAAGGAAGTCGTCTCCGTCAGGGAAATCGTCCCGATCCCTGTTGCGCAAGAGAAATTTGCAGAGCCAGCCGCAACGGCACCCGATGATGATGTGGCTTTCGCCTATGATGAGGCGGTCTCTCTTTTGAAACGGAAGGACTATGTTCAGGCACGAAAAAAATTTGAACATGTGGATCGGTTGTATCCCGGTTATAAATCAACGTCCGGTTACTTGACCCGTATTGATTCTCTGCTGCAACGCGAACAGCAACGACAGCTCCAGGAGCAGCAACAGGCCCTCGCGCGCGCGGTCCGACGGGAGAAAGCAGCCAGGGGACGTGCCCGTCCGATGGCCGTTGAGCCGGCGGCCGTTGAAATGCCGGAACCGGGGCCGGCAAATGTTGCTGCGGCATCGACCGAAGTCAGCGCGAAAGAGGAGCCTGCAAAAACCGATGATCCGCTAAGCGCAAAGGCGCAGGAACTTTTTCAGGAAGCGGTAAAGCTGTACGCATCCGGTCAATTTGTCCCTGCCCGGGAGAAGTTTCTGGAACTGGAACTGGTGAGACCCGGGTATAAAACAACGTCAAAATACCTGGAATGGATTGAACGGGCCTTGGTCCGTGAAACAAAAAAGACAGAACTGACGAAACAAAAACAGGAACAGGAAGTTGCTCGCGTTATCGCGAAAGAAAAGACGGCGCAGGAACTGGCTGAAAAAAACAGGTTGAAGATGCAGCGGACGGAAGAAAAGAAGCGTCAGCGCCTTCTGAAGGAAGTTGAACGGAAATACGGACAGGCCGTCATCGCGTACGCGAAAAAAGATTTTGCCGGTGCCAAGCAGAAATTTATCGGGGTCGAAGCGCTTTATCCGGGGTTTAAGGAGACGACCCGGTACCTGAGCCGTGTCGATGCGGATATCGCGGCCCGGAATAAGAAATCCAGAGAAGTAGTTGCCGCCCCTGTATATGTCCGGCCCCAAAGGGACATCGCGCGGGAGCAGGATCGTTTGAAGACGAAAGAGCTTTTTGACCAGGGCGTGCGACTGTACGGATCTAATCAACTCGTCCCTGCCCGTGAGAAATTCCAGGAGGTTGAACGGACGGCCCCGGATTACAAGACCACACGAAAATATATGGTATGGATTGATCGGGCCTTATTAAAGGAGCAGAAAAAGGCGGATCGGATAAAACAAAAGCAGGATAAGGAATCTGCGGACCGTGTCGCAATGGAAAACGCGATAAAGCAAAAGCAGGAAGCTCGTAATGCCCGTCTTGAGACGAAGGCGCAGAAAGACCGTGAACAATTACAAAAAGATAGACAAGAAGCAGAAAATGCGAGGATAAAACAGCAGAAAAAGGAGCGGGAAGCGAAGCAGCGGCAAGAAGATGTGCGAACCGCCCGTCGTGAAACAGATGCGCAGAAAGCCCGTGACAAAGCGGAAAAAGCCCATCAAAGGGAAGAAGCCGAAAGAAGGAAGGAGCGGCCGCAAGTGCAAGCGAAACCGCTCCCGCTCAATGTGCCGGAACCAAAATTCAGTTTGGTTAATCCGCCGGATTTCGATGCCCTTGATCTTGACCAGGACGCCGCGGCCCTGCGCCGGCAATATGCTCAAATCCAAAAAGAAAGAAGAAATCTCCAGGCGGCGATCCAATCCAGGATCGGTCAAACGTATGCCCGGGCCGTTCAATTATACGAGCTGGGGCATTACGCGGGGGCGAAGAATCTCTTTAACGAAATCGCCGCGGTGCAGCCGTCGTTTAAGGGGACAAAAAATTTTCTGGTTGAAATAGACCAAAAGCTCGCAATGTCGCCGGCCGCTGTTGCCACGCCCCAAAATGCGGTCGCGGCCCCTTCGGTTTATGTCAAACCGCGCGTCCAAGTCGTGAGCGACGCGCTCGATAGTCTCGAGGTTCCACAGCAATGAATTTCACGATTTATCGTTGGGTCCCGTGATCCGCCGCGTTATCCATATCCCATGAAGTTTCTGAAGATCATAGTGTCCATCTCTATCGGGCTGATTATCGTCGCCGGGATCATCCTGGCCGTATCTTTTGTGACATTTGACATTGAGCATTATAAGCCACGGATTATTCAGGAGCTCGGTTCGCTGTTGGGCAGGGATGTCCGGATCGATCAACTACGACTGGACTTCAAGATCGACGGGGGATTGACCATCGCCGTCAAGGGGCTCTCGATTGCCGACGACCCGGTATTTTCGAAAGAGAAGATACTAACCGTTGATGTGATTGATCTCAACACGGACATGCTCGCGTTGATATTTCGCCGGCAGATTGTCATTTCGAAAATTGAAATCTCCGGCCCCCGCGTTCATCTTATCCGCAATAAGGATGGGTTGTTTAACGTTGAGACCTTGTTTGACGATAGCGCTCATGAGAACCGTATTTTGGGAAATTCGACAAAGAGTTTCGCATCCGTTCCCGTCGCAGTTTCCCGTCCCCAAAATGGAAAGAAGGCAGGGATCGCTATCCCGCGGACGTTCATCCATGCCGTTCGTATTGAAAATGGCGCGTTGACGTTTAGCGACGAGTCGCTTGATCCGCCGCTGACCATTCCGTTACGCCAGATCAGTTTCCAGGCGACTCATTTGTCGTTTGAGAGGCCTTTCCCGTTCGCGGTGAAGGCCTCGCTTTGGGCGGACCAGCAAAATATTGCGGTTAATGGGGACATTGCGCTTGACCCGGCGAATGCCCGGGTAAGTTTGCAGCGCGTAAAATTGGAAACAGATCTTTCGTTGTTGCATTTGAGGATGCTGCCGTTTTACGGGATCCTGCAGGAACAACTTTCGATCGAAGGGGAATGCGAGGGAAACTTGTCCCTTGACGACATCGCGGTGCGTATCGGACGGGAGGGCGTTAGCGCGTTTTCGGCCAACGGTGAGTTACGCGCCGGAAGATTGAGCTCGGGATTGCTTAAAGCGCCTCTTGAGGATATCCAGAGCCGCTTTCATATCGATGAATCGAATATCGCCATCAATGAATTGGCCGCCGCCTACGCGTCCGGAACGATTAGCGGGCAAGGACGCTGGAGCGACTATGGACGGTCCAACATGCTTATGTTCGACCTTAAAGTCGATGGTGTGCAGTTGGGAGAGTTGATCCCACGCGCGAGTATGCCGGTTTTATCGGAAAACGGCAAGCCGCTGGAATTAGAGGGCGGAGTTTATGCCATTTTTGACGCCGAGGGACATGGCGCGCAAATCCCGGAATTGCGCGAAACGCTTAAAGGAGACGGGTCCCTGGAAATCCGCGGCGGGAAGTTGCACAACATCAATCTTTTGCGGTTTGTTCTGGATAAACTCTCGTTTATTCCTGATCTGGCGCAAAATATTCAGGAAAATTTGCCGCCGCGATACAAAAAAGGACTTCAATCCGATGAAACCGTTCTGGAGCGAGCCGCGTCAACAATCCAGCTGAAGGACCAGGCACTGTACTTCAGCGCGGAGCTTCAATCGGAGGGTTTCATTGTGACCGCCAGCGGCAGCCTGGATTTTGATCAGAATCTTGCCTTAACAGCTGATTTTTTCATCACCGAAGATCTTGCCCGCGGCATGAACGCATCTGTTCCTGAATTATCGTATTTATTGGACGCAAACAGGAGGATCCATGTTCCGTTTACATCATACCAGGGAAAATTGCAGGATATCCGGATTTATCCGGACGTTGAAGAGTTGGCCGCAAAAGTTATGCAAAGTCGCGGCAAAGATGAATTAAGAAAAGCCATCTTTCGGGCTTTGGACATTGAAGGAAGCCCCGCAGCATCTCCGCAGACGCGAGGACAGGCCCCTGCGCAGGGGCAAGAAGCTCCACCGGAAGAGCCCCGGCCGGAAGAAATTCTTATCGAAGGCATTTTTGATGCCATTTTCAAGGGGAGGGAAACACCCTGAAACACCCTGAAACATCTTGAAAACATCTTGAAAATTTCTTGTATTTGTCGACACTTGCTTATATACTATGGACAATATTCAGGTTGCAGGCGGTATGACTTGACCGAAACGCAAATATGCGCAAACGCTTGTCCATAAAGAAATGGATGCCAATGACAGTCCCAGGGAGCTGTCATTTTTTTATTGGAGATAAAAGATGAGTGTGAAGGATCTGCCGCGCGAGTTGCGGGGAGAATCACGGCGTCATGTCCGTGTTCCGGAAAATACCCGTTTGTTATGGCATATGAGAGAAAACGGTCTGGTCGGCCAGGGGTGTATCCGCAATATCAGCGCCTCCGGGATGCAGATNNCCTGATACAGGACGCCTGGTCTGGCGCCGGAAGAAACGCTTTTCAGCCGATCAATATTCATGCGGGTTTGAGTTTGCTAATGTTTCCGATGTTCTTGCTTCTCGCCTTGGCAACAGGGTTGAAGAAGGAGTCCGGCACCTGACCCGGATGTGGAAAGTCAATCGTGGCGTCACTATTCTTTTGGTGGCCGTGACCATTGGGCTGACCGGATATGCGGTGTGGCTCGGTGGGATCGTTTTTCAAGATGTTTCCAGATCCAATGAGGGGCTTTTGGCCACCGCCACCCAACAAGCTGATCTAACGCGAGAATATCAAAGACTTTACGCCGATACCACCCGCCGGCTGGCTGATGTGACCTTGGAATTGAACCAGACAACGGCGCAATACCAGGAAGCCCGGAACCAGTTACAGACCGCCCGGCAGGAATTGGTCATGACCAGATCTGTTTTGTCCACAACGGAAGGGCTTCTCGCGCAAGCGCAAGCGGGGAATATTCCTCAAGCGGCCGCGCGGATCGCATTGGCCCCGGACACGGTTCGCAATATCCCGGATGCCAGGGCCCTGATCGCGTCCTACCGGAGCCAGATACGCGTCGTAGCCGCGCGGATCCGGCAGATCAAATACGAAGATCATCTGGCCAGGATTTCCGCTCTTGAGGAGCGTGACCGCGTACGGTTGATGTACGGCAACCAGGGATATCTGATGAAGAGCGGCCAACCTGTTGCGGTCGATGTCCTTCAATACCGGGCCGCCGGCTTTGACGCGATCCCCTCCGGCCAAGGTTCCAAGCCTGACTCAAAAGTCCGCGTCAACGTAACCGTTTTTCAATAACGCCCCTCGGAACCGTCTTTTCAGGTCCCCTTCCCATGGAAATTGAAGTTAAAGTCATCCCCTCAGCCAGAAAAAACGCCATCCGCCAGGAAGGTGGACGTTACAAGGTCCACTTGACCGCGCCGGCCGTGGACGGGAAGGCCAACGAAACGCTCATTAAATTCCTGGCCGGGCATTACGGCGTGCGTAAAAACCAAATTGAGATTACAAAAGGATTGAAATCCCGTCACAAAATCATTATCATAAAGGATATTTAAAAATTGAGGGAGGAAAAATCCATGCTCGAAGATCAGCTTCAGAAAGATTATATCCAGGCGATGAAGGACCGTGATGCCGTCAAGTCTTCCACCGTAAATTTTTTGCGGGCGCAACTCAAGAACGTCCGTATCGAGAAACGGAGTGAAACTTTGGAGGACAAGGACGTCGTGGCGGTCATCAAAAAGCAGATCAAACAGCGGCAGGATTCGATCGAGCAGTACGAAAAAGGCGGACGCAGGGACCTGGCGGATAAGGAAACGGCGGAAATGGCGATCCTCAAGACATATTTGCCGGAGGAATTATCCGGGGAGGTGTTGCAGCAGCTTGTTGATCAGGCCGTTGCCGAAACAGGCGCGCAATCGATGAAAGACATGGGGAATGTGATCAAGGCCGTCGCGGCCAAAGCGCAGGGCAAGGCCGATAACCGCGTGATCAGCGAATTGGTCAAAAAAGCATTGTCGGGAAAATGAAAAAAAAGATTTGGCTGTTAGTCTTGGCCGCCGTGGTGGTCATTGCCGGCGGTATCTCGTGGTGGGCATCCCGCCAATATGTTGTTCCGATCATGATGTATCATCATGTTGCCGATGTTAGCCCCAAGCGGTCGGATACGGTCAGCCCCGAGCGTTTCCATTGGCACATGACGTATCTTAAGAAACACCATTTCAATGTTCTGCCCTTACGCACACTTGTCCAGATCATCAAACAAGGCAAGCCCCTGCCGCGTAAAAGTGTCGTTATTACTTTTGACGACGGGTATGAGGATAACTATACGCAGGCCTTCCCGGTTTTAAAGAAATATGGTTTTCCGGCAACGATATTTGTCATTTCTGATGTGGTCAACACAAAAGGATTTTTGACAACGGAGCAGATGAGGGAAATGTATGCCGGTGGGATCGATATCGGAAGCCATACGCGTGCGCATCCCTATCTTCCCGATGTCTCCAGTGAGCGGCGGCGTGAAGAAATTTTTGGCAGTAAAGCCCGGCTTGAGCAGGAAACAGGCATTAAGGTTTCCAGTTTTGCTTATCCGAGCGGTGGGTTTGACGAAGAGATCAAAAAATTGGCAAAAGAGGCTGGATACGACAGCGCCTGCACGACGAATCGAGGATATGACCGTTTCAACCGCGATGTCTATGAGCTCAAGCGCATAAGGTTTAGCGATCAGGATGACCGCGCGGATTATCTTTGGATGAAGCTGGGCGGATTTTATAATTTGTTCCGTAAGGTGAAAGTGCCGTCTGGACCATCGGAATATCAGGTGAAGTAATGGACCGCAGCGACAAGCCGGAATATTCTTTGGACAAAGAGGGGCGCTTCGTTATCGACAATTATAACGCGGCCAAACCCTTCAGCAATTTCTTCCCCGGGATCGCGGGCGTTTGGGGCACGCCGATGTGGGTGTTCTACGTCAACCGCGGCCAGTGCATCGCCAGCTTTGGCGTTGAATCCAAGGACAAGGCGATCCTGGAATTCCAGCCGGCGAACAAGGCCTATCGCCTGGCCACCCTGCAAGGGTTCCGCAGTTTTATCAAAGTCAGGCAAGGCCGCGGCACGGTTTATTGGGAACCTTTCCAGAGCCATCTCCCCGGCACAACCTTCCGCAAAAAACAAGTTTTAAGTTTGTCCGCTCATGATCTGACCCTGACCGAAACCAACCTCGACCTGGGGTTGGAAATATCCGTGAATTACTTTACGATGCCCGAGGAGGGTTATGCCGCTTTGGTCCGCCGCGTCACGGTGACGAATCTTAAAAAGAAACCTTGTGATGTGGAGCTCGTCGACGGGCTTCCGGTCGTCATCCCCTACGGCCTGAAGGATTGGGCCAGTAAAAACATGTCCCGGACCGTGGAGGCGTGGGTCCAGGTGGCGAACGTCGAGAAAAAAGCGCCCTATTACCACCTGAAAGTGGAAGTTTCCGATACGCCGCAAGTCACGCATATCAAGGAGGGGAATTTTTTTGTCAGCTTTCAATCCGATGGCAAGAAAATACGTCTTCTGGACCCTGTGGTTGAGGCGGCCGGCGTGTTCGGTCCCGCGAATGATTTCACCGCGCCCGCCGCTTTCCTCCAGGAGAATTTCCGCAAACCCACCCGTCAGCAGACAGGCAACCGGATGCCATCCGCGTTGAGTCACGTCAAATTTTCGCTTGAAGCCAGGGGACGGCGGGAAATCACCTCTTTGTTTGGATATGTCCAGGACGTCCAGCGGCTTGAGGGCATCGTCCGCCAGGTGACCGGTAAAAAGGAATTTATCGAGCAGAAAGCGCTGCGCAATAAAGAGATCATCGACGGGATCAAGAATTACAGCCTGACCCGCAGCGCGTCGCCGGAATTTGACCTGTATGCCGGGCACACTTTTCTGGATAACATTTTGCGCGGCGGGCTGCCGGTTTCGCTCAAGACCGGCGAAGGAGACGTCGTATTTAACGTTTATAGCCGTAAACATGGCGACCCCGAACGCGATTACAATCATTTTGTGCTGGCCCCGACGTTTTACTCGCAGGGCAACGGCAATTACCGGGACGTCAACCAGAACCGGCGCAACGACGTGTGGTTTAACACGGATGTCCGGGACAGCCACGTGGTCGGCTTTTTGAACCTGGTCCAGGCGGACGGGTACAATCCCCTGATCGTCAAAGGGACGACGTTCCAGATCGAACGGCCCGAAAAACTTGATGAATTGCTTGGCCGCTGCGTTAAAGAAAACAGCCGCGCGCTTGTTAAGGAATTTCTGCGCAAAGGGTTTTCTCCGGGAGACCTTCTGCATTTTATCGATACCCGCGCGATCGCTTTGACGGTGGACGCGAAAACATTCCTGGGATATGTCCTGGAATTGTGCCATCGCCAGGAAATGGCCGAGCATGGCGAAGGGTTCTGGGCCGACCATTGGACTTATAACCTGGACCTGGTCGAAAGTTATCTGGCGCTGTATCCGGAGAATTTGCGGCCGCTGCTTTTAGAGAAGAAAGTTTTTAGTTTTTATCATGACAACCACTATGTCCTCCCGCGCGCGCAACGGTATATCCTCACCGACCGCGGCGTGCGTCAGTATCATTCGGTGGGCAAAGACGCGCACCATGACAAATCCGGCGGCCAGGGTCATGTCTTGCGCGCGGGGCACGGGGAAGGGGAGGTTTACCGGACGCATTTGCTGGGCAAACTGCTTTGTTTGATCGCCAACAAGATCGCTTCCCTTGATCCCAGCGGAACGGGCGTTGAGATGGAGGCGGATAAACCGGGTTGGTATGACGCCTTAAACGGCCTGCCCGGATTGCTCGGATCCTCCAGTTCCGAGACTTTTGAGATCAAACGGCTGTGCCAGTTTGTCCTTGAGGCGCTCGAACGTTGCGCGATCAACGGTCAGCAGGGTATCTGGATATTCGAGGAGTTGGCTGATTTTATCGCGCGTCTGCAACAGCTCCTTGCCTCCCGGCCTGACGCGTTAACCTATTGGTCCGGTTCCAATGACGCGAAAGAACATTATCGGGCAAAGATCCGGACGGGGATCAACGGCGGGGAGAAAGATCTGACAGTCCAGGGCATTAAAGAGTTTTTGGGCCTCGTCATCGCGAAAACGGACCGGGCCGTCGAGTCCGCGAAGAACGAAAAAGGCCGGTTGGCCACCTATTTTTATCATGAGGTGACCGAGTATCAACGTCCCGAAAAAGGGGACGGCAAACATGTCCTGCCGCTGAAGTTCAAACGGCATGTCCTGCCGCTTTTTCTGGAAGGGTATGTTCACGCGCTGCGCATCGAAAAAGACCCCGGCACAGCAAGGAAGCTTTACAATGAAGTCCGCGAAAGCGGCCTGTTTGATCAAAAACTCAAGATGTACCGCGTCAATGATGACCTTTCCGCAGAGACAGAGGAGATCGGCCGCACCCGGGTTTTTCCCGCTGGCTGGTTGGAGAATGCCTCCATTTGGCTGCACATGGAGTACAAATTTATGCTGGAGTTGCTGCGCGGCGGACTTTACGAAGAATTCTTTGAGAATTTTCGCCACGTATTGATCCCGTTTCTCAAGCCGGCACAATATGGGCGCAGTATCCTTGAAAATTCGTCATTTTTGGTCAGCAGTACGCATGAAGACAGCGCGTTACACGGCCAGGGATTTGTCGCCCGTCTCTCCGGCAGTACCGCCGAGTTTCTTCACATGTGGCTTTACATGAATGCCGGGGCGAAGCCGTTTACGTTGGGTCCCCAAAATGAACTGCGGCTTGAATTCAAGCCTGTTCTCCCCGGATGGCTGTTCAGCAAGAAGGCCGGCACGATAAATTATCAGAGCGTGTCCGGCGAGACGGAGACAATTTCCTTGCCCGCCAACAGCTACGCGTTTAAATTTTTGGGAAGCATTTTGGTTGTTTACCATAATCCTAAACGTCGCGATACCTATAAGGTAAAAATCAAAGAAATTCATTTAACGTATCCCCATCTGCCGAAGCCCGTAGTTTTTGTTTCATCCGCGATACCACCACCGCACGCGCAAGAGATCCGCCAGAAAGAAATCAAGCGGATCGACGTCTATTTTGAGTAATATTTTTTAAGGTCATTTTTGTTCAAAAAGGAGGATGAAATGACGACTTCAGAAATAACCGCCATCAACGAAAAGGTCAAAAAGGAAAGTAGTTTTATCGAAGGCATTTTGCTCGAAATCCAAAAGGTCATCGTCGGGCAAAAGTACCTGCTGGAACGCCTGCTGGTGGGGTTTCTGGCCAACGGGCATATTTTGCTCGAAGGGGTGCCTGGCCTGGCCAAAACTACAGCGGTCAAAATAATCGCCGCCACCATTCGTACCAAATTCCAGCGATTGCAATTCACGCCCGACATGCTGCCCGCGGATCTGACCGGTACCCTTATCTATGACCAGCACAGCGGGAATTTTAAGGTAAAGAAAGGCCCGATCTTCGCCAACATTATTTTGGCCGATGAAATCAACCGCGCCCCGGCGAAAGTCCAAAGCGCGCTTTTGGAAGCGATGCAGGAACGGCAGGTGACGATCGGTGAAGAGACCTTCAAGCTCGACGATCCTTTCTTGGTTTTGGCGACCCAAAACCCCATCGAACAGGAGGGCACTTATCCTTTGCCGGAAGCCCAGGTCGACCGCTTTATGCTCAAGGTTAAAGTCGATTATCCATCCAAAGAGGAAGAGTTGAAGATATTGCAGCGGATGGGATTCACCAGAAAGGACATTGAGCCCAAGGCGATCATCACTCCGCAGGAACTTTTGCGGGCGAGGGGCGTGGTGGATGAGATCTATATGGATGAAAAGATCCAGAAATATATCGTGGATATCGTGGATGCCACCCGCGCGCCGCAGAATTATGGGCTGGGCGACCTGAAGAGTTTGATCCATTACGGCGCGTCCCCGCGGGCGAGCATTTATCTGGCCGTGGCCGCCAAGGCGTACGCCTTTTTGCAGGGCCGCGGCTACGTCACGCCCCAGGACGTGAAATCCATCGGGATGGACGTCCTGCGCCACCGGGTGATCATCAGCTACGAGGCCGAAGCGGAAGAGAAAACTTCCGAAGACGTGATCAAAACCATCTTTAACGAGATCGCGGTGCCGTAATGATTCCTAAAGAACTGCTCCAGAAAGTCCGGCGCATCGAGATCACGACCTCGCGGCTGGTCACGGATATCTTCGCGGGCCAGTACCACAGCGTCTTTAAAGGCCAGGGCATCGAGTTTGACGAGGTGCGGGAATATCAATTCGGCGACGATGTCCGCGCCATCGACTGGAACGTGACCGCGCGCACCGGCCGGCCTTACGTCAAAAAATATGTCGAGGAACGCGAACTGACGGTCATGGTCCTGGTCGACCTCTCGGCGTCCTGCCGCTTCGGATCGGTCAACATGCTCAAAAACCGGCTGGCCACCGAATTGGCCGCGACACTCGCGTTTTCCGCGGTCCGCAATCATGACAAAGTCGGGTTGGTCGTCTTTACGGACAGAATCGAAAAGTTCATCCCGCCGCGTAAAGGGATCCAGCATGTCCTGCGGATCATCCGGGAAGCCCTGTATTACAAGCCGCAGGGCCGGTCGACGGATATCGCCGGGGCCCTCGAATATCTCAACAAGGTAACGACCCGCAAAACAATCGCGTTTCTTGTTTCGGATTTCCTGGGGTCAACGGTGTCCCCGTGGCAGGACGCGCGGGATGATCTCAAGAAGGCCCTTTCGGTCGCGAACAAACGTCATGACGTGATCGCCGTTACACTCAATGATCCCCGGGAAGCGCGGTTGCCGGATTGCGGGATCATCGCCCTGGAAGATGCGGAAGGCGGCGAATTAATATATGTGGACTCTTCCAGCCCGGAGATCATCAAACAGTATGAGCGGGATAACCTGGAGCGCATCCGCAAGCGCGACCAGCTCTTTAATTCCATCGGCGTTGACCATATCGATGTCCATACGGACAGCTCCTACAGCGACGCCTTGGTCAGGTTTTTCCGCAAGCGCCGGCGCAAAAGATTATTGGCCACATGAACAAATTGTTACGCCATCTCATCGCTGGGGTGACCATCAATGCGTGGGGGATGAGCGCGCCCGTTACCGGCTACGCGCAAGACATCCGGGATATCAAGCCGCCGGTCGCGTTTCCCGCGCCGTGGATGCTTTTGCTGATTGCTTTGGCGGTGATCCTTTTAGCCGGCATCGCGCATCTTGTTTATCAACGGTATCAACGGCAAAGGGTCCAGGCCGTGAACAAGATCATCGCCAAAACGCCTTGGGAGAAGGCGTATGAGCGCCTGGAGGAGTTGCGAAAGAGCGATCTGCTGGCGCGGGGACAATGGGAGCAATATTATCTGATCTTGTCGGATATTGTCCGACGGTATTTTGAAGAACGTTTTAGCGTGCGCGCGCCGGAGATGACCAGCGAGGAGTTCTTGACGTCATTAAAGAATTTCGGCGGGCTTGCTCCAGAGTCCAAGGTCTTGCTTGAGGAATTCCTTGTCGTCTGCGATATGGTCAAGTTCGCCAAACACGCGCCGGACGCGGCGGCCGGAGAAAAAAATGCCGATCTGGCCAGGCGGTTGATTGATGAGACAAAATCGTAATAAGTTGATCGGTATCGCGATGGGAAACGGTTATCGTTTTGCGGCCACCGTTCGTATAACGGTTACCGATAAACGATTCGAGCCGCGTCACCGAAGAGCGTTAATCGAAATCAAAACTTGCTGAACATGGTTTTCAAAGATCCGTTTGTCCTTTTATTGATCCCCGTCATTCTAACCCTGCTGTATCTTTTTGAACGCCGCCGGCGTCCGGAAAGTATCCGGTTTTCCTCAAAACAGCTTGTCGCGCGGTTGCCTGTTTCCTGGAAAATCCGTTTGCGGAATTTGCCGGTCATTTTGCGCGGCGTCGTCCTGGCGTTGTTTTTGACGGCGCTGGCCGGCCCGCACTCGGTGCTGAAACAGACCATCCATGAATCCGAGGGGATCGACATCGTCCTGGCCATCGACGCCTCGGGGAGCATGGCCGCGGAGGATTTCACCATCGGCGGCCGGCGCTATAACCGCCTCGACGTCGTAAAAGACGTTGTGCGGGAATTTATCGCCAACCGCGGCGGGGACAAGATCGGCCTTGTCACGTTCGCCGCGCTGGCCTATACCGTGTGTCCCTTGACGACCGATTATGCCTGGGTGACGACCAATCTGGAGCGCGTCCGGCTTGGAATGATCAAGGACGGGACGGCCATCGGCTCGGCGATCAACTCGTCCTTGACGCGCTTGAAAAATAGCGAAGCGAAAAGCAAAGTCATGATTTTGTTGACGGACGGCGTTAATAATGCCGGCGAGATCGATCCGCTGACGGCCGCACGTGCCGCGCGGGCTTTGGGGATAAAAATATACACGATCGGCGCGGGGACCAAGGGGTTCGCGCCGTTTCCCGCCCAGGACGTTTTCGGGCGCAAAGTGTATCAGCAAGTCCGCATCGATATTGATGAGAAGTTACTGCAGGGGATCGCGCAAATAACCGGTGGAACATATTTCCGCGCGACGGACACGGAGTCGTTGCGCGCGGTTTACAGCGCCATCGACGCGCTGGAAAAAACGCGGATTGAACAAGCCGGTTACCGGGAATATAAGGAATGGTTTGTGGAAGTTCTTTTACTGGCGCTGGGTGTTCTAATGATTGAGATCGTTTTAGGGAATACACTGCTATTAAGAATACCGTAGGTTACACACGCTTGTGGCTAATTTGGCTCCGGAACGCTTGCCCGCCCCCGCGAGGCGGGCTGCGCTTGACGCTCAGGCTCGCTCTGTCCGCCTTTGGCGGACAGCCGTGCCCGCTCGCCCTCGCAACATCCGGAGCCAAACCAGCCACAATCGTGACTCAAAATTTTTGTAAAGCCGTGAGGGGTTGATGGAGTGAATTGAAGACAATCTTCCTTAGTGATTATTTAGAAAGATTGGCTTCGTTGAACGGAATCAGCCCCTCACGGCTTTGACAGGACATTGTGATGCATTTTGCGCAACCTTCGATGTTGCATTTATTGTGGGCGGTTGTTGCCGTGGCCGCTGTTCTGCGCTGGCTGACCCGCCGGCGTGAGGCCATTTTGCGGCGGTTTGCCGCAGGATCACTCTTGCCGGAGATCGTCCCGCAACGGGATCGCCGGCGGCTGTTGTGGAAGGACATCCTGATGGTTACCGTCTTGTTCTTTTCTGTGCTGACATTAGCCCGGCCGCAATGGGGTTTCCAGTGGCAGGAGGTCAAGCGCCGGGGTCTGGACATTTTGTTGGTGGTGGATACGTCCCGAAGTATGCTAACGGCGGATGTGAAACCAAACCGGCTGGAACGCACCAAACTGGCGGTCCAGGACCTGCTGAAGAAATTAAAGGGGGACCGCGTTGGTCTGATCGCTTTTGCCGGGGACGCGTTCATGGTTTGCCCTTTGACGGTGGATTACGCCGGGTTTATGCTTAGTCTCAATGATCTGGACACGCGCACGGTGGGCCGAGGGGGGACGAACCTTTCCCGGGCCATCGAAGAAGCCATCCGTGGCTACGACGCGACCCGTAATGAATATAAGGCCATCATTCTGGTCACCGACGGTGATGACTTGGAAGGCGATGCCCTGGCCGCGGCCCGCAAGGCCAAAGACAAAGGCATCAGGATTTATAGCATCGGCATCGGCACGCCGGAAGGGGAATTGATCCAGATCACCAGCGATTCCGGGGAAAAGGAATTCCTGAAGGACAATTCCGGAAATTTCGTCAAATCCCGGCTCAATGAAAATCTTTTACAGCAGATCGCTCTGACGACGGGCGGGGTGTACGCGCGTTCGAGCGGCGCGGAGTTCGGGCTGGATTTTATCTATGAGAACGAATTGTCCCGCCTGGAAAAGCGCGACATCGAACAAAAGATGAAAAAACATTATCATGAGCGGTTCCAGATCCCGTTGGCAGTCGCGTTTATTTTATTATTGATTGAAACATGTTTTCTCACACGCAAAACAAGATCAGCCGCTTAATAAGCGCGTGGTTCTTTTTATTCATCGCCTCGCTGGTATTTCCGCGTTCCGGACAGGCGGCCTCCGTGAAGGAATCGGTCCGCCAGGGGAACCGTCTTTACGGCCAGGGGCAGTTCGCGGATTCTTTGAAAAAGTATGAACAAGCCCTGGAGAAGGCCCCGGAGTCGGATATCGTCAATTTCAACGCCGGCACGGCGTTTTATAAGCAAAAACAATATGATGAAGCGATCGGTCATTTTCAAAAAGCGATTCTTAGCGATGACGTCTCCTTGCGCGCGCGGGCGTATTATAATTTGGGGGATTCGTTTTACAAATCCGGCATCGGGAAAGAGAGAGTTGATATCAATGCCGCCATTACGGCGTTGCGGGAATCTTTAAAGCATCTGGCCAGCGCGCTCGCCCTTGACAAAAAAGATCAGGACGCGCAATATAATTATGATTTCGTGAATAAAGAATTGGAACGTCTGCGCGAGGAGCAGCAAAAACAACAGCAGCAGCCGCAACAAAATCAAGACGAGCAGAAGGACCAGGAACAGCAGCAAGATCCACAGCCCGGGCAGGGGCAACCGGAGAATAAGGGCGAGCCAAAGGAACAGCCGCAACCGGGCGCCCAGCCATCTGATCAGCAGGAAAGCTCATCCCCATCGGAATCCGGTGAGGCGCGGGAGCAAAAGCCGCGGGAGGAGGAACATCCGGGCGGTTCTGTTTCAGGACAAGAATTGACGAAATCGGAAGCTGAGCGGCTTTTGCAGAATTATCAGCAGACCGAAGAGCCTCAAGGTCTGTTGCATGTTTTTAAAGAGAAACACGAAACCGGGGCGGTTATCAAGGATTGGTAAGGCGATGGCCACAGTTCGATATTTTCGCGTTTTCATTGTCAGTGTGGTTTGGATGACATTGGCGTGCGTCAACGTAGGCGCGCAGGATGTTCAGTTCACCGCGGAAGTGGACCAGAACACGATCGCCCTGGGGACGTCCGCCCAATTGACGCTGACCGTGACGGGGACGCAAGACGTTGCGGACATCCCGGCGCCGTCTGTTGACGGGCTGGATATCCGGTACCTGGGGCCGTCGACGCAAATTTCGATCGTCAACGGCCGGTATTCCAGCCGGAAATCCTGGATGTATTCCGTGATGCCGCTCAAAACCGGCCGGTTCACGATCCCCGCTCTAAGTATCCATGTCAACGGCCGCGCGTACGCGACCGAAGCGGTAGAGATCGAGGTGACGGACGCGTCCGGTACCACGGGCGTGACCTCCGCGCCTTTATCCCCGGGAACAAACGCCAGCCTTGACGACAAGATATTTCTTGTTTTGCGTCTTCCCAAAGACAAGGTCTATGTCAACGAGCGTTTACCGATCAAGGTCCTGTTGTTTATGGCGGATTTATCCGTTGACGACGTGCGGTTCCCTGAATTCAAGCAGGCCGGTGTGGACATGGACAAATTCGGCCAGCCGCGACAGTATGACCAGGTGATCAACGGCAAGCGGTATCGTATCGCGGAGTTTGACACGGATATCTATCCGACGAGAGCCGGCGAAGTGACGGTCGGGCCGGTGACGCTGGATTGCAATCTTGTTGTGAGATCAGCGTCCGCGCGGGCGCCGTTCGGGGGAGGCATGTTCGACGACGATTTTTTCAACACATTCTTCGACCGGCATGAAAAACGTCCGTTGACGCTGCGCTCGAAGACATCGGATTTGACGGTCTTGCCTCTGCCGGAGGAAAACAAACCGGCGGATTTCGCCGGCGCGGTCGGGCAATTTGATCTGGATGTTTCGGTGGGGCCGGCGGAGGTGAACGTTGGTGATCCGGTCACGGTAAAGATGAGCCTCGGCGGTGAGGGGAACATCAGGGCTGTTCAACCGCCGGCGTTTACCGCGGCGGATAATTTCAAAGTCTACGACCCGCAGATCAAGGAAGAAAGCGGGATCAAGAAACTGGAACAGGTCCTGATCCCGGAATCAGAACAAGTGACCGGGATCCCGGCGGTGCGATTTTCTTATTTTGATCCGGCCCTCCAGGAGTACCAAACTTTGACCAAAGGGCCGTTCCCTGTCACGGTGCGCAAGCCAAAAATCGGCACCGGCTTCACGGTGATCGGGGCGACCGTTGGCGGGGAGGCCACGGGTTCAGCCCAGCCGGTTTTGGGACAAGACATTGTTTTTATCAAAGAGGACCCGGGGACGTTTTATGTCGTCGGAGAGCGGTTTTACCGGAGCCCGGCACTTGATTGCGCGGCCGTCCTGTTTTTGGGGGTGTGGGGGATGCTTTACGGCGCGTACCGCCGGACGCGCAAAATGACCACGGACGTCGCGTACGCCCGGCGTCTTCTGGCGCCCAAAGAAGCCCGGCGGGACCTGCGGGAGGCCAAACGTCTCCTGCCACGGGAGGACACGGGGGAATTTTATGACGCGCTGTTCCGGGCGCTGCAGAAATATTTGGGGAACAAACTGCATCTTCCCGCCGGCGCAGTCGTTCTTGAAACGATTCAATCCCGGCTGGCGGGGCGCGTCGATGAAAAATGGCTGGAGGAGATCCGGCAGGCTTTTAGTGAGTGCGACGCGGTCCGTTACGCCCCTGCGCGTCCCGGCGTTGAATCGCGCGCGCAAAGTTACGCGCGGATCCAGCGGATCATCGACGCGCTGGAAAGGACAATCTCGTGAAGATCAAGAATGTCATTCTGGGTGTGTTGTTGGCCGGTTCCGTGACCGTTTGTCCCGTTGGGCGCGCCGTCGCGGCGGACGCCGGGCCCATTTCCGACGCCGAATCCTTGTCCAAATTCGCGGCCGCCGCGGCGGCGTACAGGGCGGAGGATTACGACAAGGCGGCCGCGGCGTACGAGGAGGTCCTGCGCGGAGGCAAGGAAAGCGGCGCGCTTTACTACAATCTCGGCAACAGCTATTTTAAAAAGGGGAGCCTGGGCAAGGCGGTCCTCAATTACGAACGGGCGCGGCGGCTGATCCCGCGCGACGGCGATTTGAACTTTAACCTGGAGTACGCGCGCCAGTTGGTAGAGCGGCGCATTCGTAACCCTTCCGTAAAGGTCGGCTCCGGCGTTGCGCTTTCCGCGCAAGTCGGAGAGCGCATTTGTAACTGGACCGACCGGGAACTGGCTTGGGCGCTTTGTGTCCTCGCGCTGCTGCTGGCGGCCGCGCACGTGAGCTCGCTTTACGGGCGCTGGCCGCGGCGTGCGCGCCGGGGCGTACTCGGGTCTTTGTGCGTGCTGTGGCTGTTCTGTGTCGGCGTGGTCGTCGTGAAGCTTGCGGCGGAAAAGGACCTGGCGGTCGCGGTTGCCGCCGGCGAAGCGAAGTTTGAACCTCGGGAAGACGCGACAGCGCATTTCCGGGTCCCGGAAGGGACGCGGGCGAAGGTCCTGCGGGTCGAAGGCCCCTGGGCCAAGATCAGGCGCGGCGACGGTAAAACCGGCTGGGTGCCGGAAAAAGTTTTCGAGCGTTTTTAAGGGGTTGGGGCGGTCGTCCCGTAAATAATCCCGGCCGCCCGGCGGCTCGCCCCCGGCGGCCCCAAAAGGGTTTTGACCTCCCGCAATTTTTCCTTAATGACCGTGACCCGGATCTCGTCCGTGATCATTTTCCGCAGTTCCGCCGCGATGCGTGCCGGCGTCGCCTGGAATTGGACGCACTCCGGGACAATCCTTTTACCCGCCACCACGTTCACCAATCCGATGTAAGGGATCTTCACGAGAAGTTTTGCCAGCAGCCAGGTCAGAAACGCAGTCTTGTAGACGATGACCATCGGTTTTTCCAGGAGGGCCGTCTCCAGGGTCGCGGTCCCCGAGGCGACGACGCACAAGCGGCAGGCGTTGATCCCGTCGCAAGTTTGCGCCTCAATGATTTTGGGCCGGCACGCCGCGCCGCGGCAATAACGCTCCAGCAACGAACGTTCGATGGTGTGGGCCTTGAGGACGAGGAATTGTACCGAAGGAAATTCTTTCTGTAATCGATCCGCCGCGCCGAGCATCACGGGCAGGAGCGCGTTGACCTCATTTTGCCGTGACCCGGGGAGCAGGCCGATCGTCAGCTTTCCGGTGTCCAGGCCGTGCCGCCGGCAAAATTTATCCTTGTCCACCGGCGCGGTGAGGGCGTCGACCAAAGGATGCCCGACAAAATCCACCCGGACGCCGTGGCGCGCGTAAAAATCCTCCTCGAACCGGAACAGGACCAGCATTTTATCGACATATTTTCGGACCTGCTCGACCCGGCCGGCCTTCCACGCCCACACCTGGGGGCTGATGTAGTAGATGACCTTGACGCCGCGTTTCTTGATTTCCTTCGCCAGCCGCAAATTAAATCCGGGATAATCGACAAGGATGACCGCCCGGGGTTTGACCTCTTCAATTTTCTGAAGGACCAGATCGAAAATGCCGCGGATCGTTTTGTAATGCCGGATGACCTCGACAAACCCCACCACCGCCAATGAGGAGATGTCTTTGTAGAGTTCAACGCCGCTTGAGCGCAGGCGCGGCCCGCCGACTCCGGAGAACGTGAGGGCAGGGTCGAGTTTTTTAAGTTCATCGACCAGATGGGCGGCGTGGACGTCGCCCGAGGCCTCACCGGCTACGATGATGAAATGTTTTTGCGGTTGTCCCATATTTGCTGGGTGATCTCCTGGGCGACTTTCAGGGCTTCCCGGGCTTCCACGCCGGAGATGAGCGGAGTTTTGTCCTCCCGGACGCATTCGCAAAAATGCTCCAGTTCCTTGCGCAGGGGCTCTTCCTTTTCGATGGGGAGGCTGTGTTTGAGGATCTGGTGGTCGTGTTTTTTGTAGATGTACGCTTCCTGCGCGACATAATCCAGGGAGATGTAGGTATTCTCCTGGAAAAGGCGGATCTTGCGCATCACATCTTCCGAGACGCGGCTCGCGGTCAGGTTGCACACACAGCCGTTCTCAAAAATGATCCGCACGCTGGCGATATCCTCCAGCGGCGTGAGGATGCTCGCGCCCACAGCGTGGATCTGCCGGATCGGCGAGGAGATCAGCCCGAGAACGATATCGATATCGTGGATCATCAGGTCCATGACAACCCCGATGTCCAGCGATCGGTTGGGGAATTTGTTCAGACGGTGACATTCGATGAACAGGGGGTTGCGCGTGAAATGCTTGATCGATTGAAAGGCCGCGTTGAAGCGTTCGATGTGTCCGACCTGGAGCTTCCGTCCTTTCCGCCCGGCGAGGTCAATAAGTTCCTGCGCCTGCTCAACGGTCGAGGTAATGGGCTTTTCGATAAAGACATGCGCGCCGTTCTGGAGGAAGAACCGGGCGACTTCGTGGTGCAGTGAGGTGGGGACGCAGATGTTGACCGCGTCAATTTTCCCTGCCAGCTGCCGGTAATCTTCGTAAAAAGGCGCGTGGTAATGTTCAGCGAGCTTGAGGGTACGCTCTTTCTGGATGTCGCACACCCCGATCAGGTCGACCTGGCCGCGCATTTCGCTGTAAACCTTCAGATGGCGGGAGCCTAAATGCCCGATGCCGACAACCCCAACGCGTAATTTTTTCATGACGGGAAGCACTATAACAAGCCGGCGTTTAAAAGTCAATTGGATACAAAATTGGATATGGGAATGATACCATTGATCCTTACCCTCTCATTCCCGGGGAAGCGTTTCCCCCAAAGCGGCCCGGAGGCCTTGTTTTTTGGTTTTGGCGTTGTATGCTTTAAGCATCTCCGTTGGAAGGATCAACAGAGACTATCCGAAAAGGTAAACTTGGGGAAACCCAAGGGCACAAAGTTACGGGTCTAAAGGTGAAAAGCCTACGATCGCCGGACGCACCGACAACGTAAAGAAGCTTACCCATGACCGCCGAGCTGCCGAAGAGAATTATTCTTTGGCAGCTTTTTTTATTGAGGACGCACCCAACAGCCACGGGAGGTATGCCATGCATAACCAATATCGGAAAAAACGGGGGTTTTTAAAGAATTGCATTTTCATGATGTGCTTAATTTTTCTTATTTTGTCAGGTTTTAAACCAGGACATGCCGAAGCTTCCTGGCTGACTAAGTTTATCAATGATGTCAATGAAGAAATAGAGGAAATATTTACGGGAGGGGCAGACGATACTACTAGCGCCGGCACTAACACCGGCACTTACACTTACACTAACACCAACACACAAACTAACACATATACAAATACGGTTAATGGTGAAGTTGTCACATCTTCCGAAAATAAAATAACTCGTTACACTGTTACTACTATGGTAGACGGTGTTGAACAGACAGGGACCATTGCTGATGACGGCATCATGCTTGCATATGATGATGGAGGTGATGTTATGTCTTATCTTATCCCGGGCGATGGCCAGATGCTGTTCCTCCAGGAACAGAAACCCCCATTGCCGGAATCAGGGGACGAAGCCACACTATTTGGCTACCCATCCCCGTTTAGAGGCCTGACATTAAAAACCGTCGATGACAATGGGAATTATGTTGATGTTGGCAATGATAGCAGTCTCGTTGACCCCAGTAGAAAACCGGTAGTTATTACCCATGGGAAAAGTAGCAACTATGAGGATGTGCTGACCCTGGGGGACAAATATGATCCGGCTAAATACCAGGTTTTTTACGCGGATTATGGCAGTTATTGGGGCATAGATGATATTGCCGCAGGTTTTGCCGATAAAGTTAATAATAACTTGCTGCAGTTCTACCCTGATAAAATCTCTATCGTTTTTGAACAGCACAGTATGGGCGCGGCCGTAGTCTATTCCGCCACAGCCAAAGGGTTGGTTGATATGAATAAGATTGATGCCGCCGTAATGATTTCCATAGCTCCTCTTTATGGCAGCTACGGTCAGCCTGAGTATCTTAATTTTCTCTTGAGTTTGTGGAGCCAATCTTTTGCGCAAGGTAACACCGCGGCATTCTTTAATGAGCTGGGGAGGAATGGGCTTCCGGAGAATGTTAAGCATATCGTCATTGGTACTCTCAACGATGAGACAAACAGCATGGAGCAACAGCGCGGATTTGAAAGTGATGGATTCTTTCCCGTCACTTTGACGGGTCACGTAGAAATACTAACGGATGAGGTGGTAGACAATATCACTGACTTATATTGGAATTATGGTGGTACTTTTATCCAGAAGATAGGAAATTGGAATATATCCTATGAGCACGGAAGAATAACTACTTTATATTATGATAATTTTTATGAGCTAGATGGAGAAGGATTAGTTCTCCTGACCGACGATACCGGTAATTTTACCGGCCAGTTCAGCACCTACATAGGAAGCTATCCCGATGGCAATATAAATGAGCCTATTTTTGTTGATGAACGCTTTTATCCAATAACATACAACCCTGATGGAAGTTGGGATCAAGAAGCAATGTTTGGGTTTGGCAGCATACACTCCGATGCTGAGGGCATTGATACAGAATACACGATTACCACGGGGGAGATCTTTGCATGTATAACCCCAGATGACACCGAGCAGTCCTATACCGCTCTCTATAGAGAAGTGCCAGGCCAGCTGGCTGGAGCCGCGCTCGTTGATTCATCTTCTGATACAACACCCCCGACCACCCCCGGCGCGCCGACGGCATCCAGCCCCAACACCGCGAAGTTTACGCTTACATGGACCGCCTCAACGGATGCCAACGGTATTGACAAATATTTGGTGTACCGGGGTATTGATGGTTCTGGAAACGTGTCTTTGATTGCGACGGTGACAACCAATAGTTATGACGAATCCGATCTTCCGGCTGGGAAGTATCGCTATTCCGTAACGGCTGTGGATAAAGCCGGCTGGGGTTCAAATTCTCCAACTTCTGCAGTCATCGAAGTAGTCAAAGTAAATCGGCGGCCTATTTTATCTTTTATTGGCGATAAGACAGTCTCTGAACGGGACAACGTGGTTTTCACGGTCAGCGCGACGGATCCCGACGGAGACCCGAAATGGTATTATGTTAAAGGGCTGCCGGCAGGGGCGACTTTTGGTAACCGGACGTTCAGCTGGACGCCGACCCTTTCTCAAGTCGGCAATTATAACGTGACATTTTCCGTGACGGACGGCCTTTCAAGCGACAAAGAGACAATCACGATTGAGGTCATTGAGAATCGGCCGCCGGTTTTTGCCCTCGGGAGTAACAGGAGTGTCAACGAGGGGGTCAAGTTGACTTTTGGGGTCCACGCGGCAGATACTTACGGATCCCGTCTCGTGTACAGTGCGACAGGACTACCGTCAGGGGCCACGTTCAAGGCGGATCCGAATACATATTATTGGTTCAATTGGACGCCGACTTTCACTCAGGCGGGTAGTTATGCTGTGACATTCAATGTAACTGACTCAATCGGCCTGAGTGATTCGGAGACCATCACGATTACAGTGAACAATGTCAACCGCGCCCCCGTGCTCGAGGCGATTGGCACAAAAACCATCAATGAGGGCGCGCTGTTGAGTTTTAACGTTTCAGCGACAGATGCGGATGGGGACGTGGTGACCTACAGCGCCACTGGTCTGCCCGCGGGGGCCACTTTTAGCGGCCAGACGTTCAACTGGACGCCGTCGTTCTCGCAGTCCGGCAGTTATTCGGTGACATTTATTGTTTCGGACGGGACGCTTTCCGACAGCGAAAAGATCACCATCGCGAGCGTGAATGTCCCGGTACCCGACCTGATTACAAGCAGTCTTTCTATCATAAGCGGGGTTATGGCCGCGCCGGGCGATAGTTTTTTCCTGGAAAACACCGTCCTGAACCAGGGGACGGTCGCAGCCGGCAGTTTTACGGCAGCCTTTTCTCTTTCCAAGGACGCGAATTACGGCGGCACGGACGATATCGCCTTTTCAGCGACGCGCTCGGTCACCAGCCTTGACAAAGGGGCAAACAGCAGTGCTTCGACGAGTTTGACTGTTTTAACGACAATTCCGGGCAGTTATTATGTCTGCGCCATGGCGGACAGCGGCAATACGGTCAGCGAGACGAAAGAGGTCAATAACGGCCGTTGCACGACCTCTACGATTAAGATCGTTCTGCCTGATCTGGTCATGACGGCCGTGTACGGCCCAACGAGCGCCGCGCCCGGGACGAGCGTAAGCCTTGACAGTACCGTCAGGAACCAGGGCGTCGGCGGTGTGGGCAGTTTTCCCGTTGGTTTTTACCTCTCAACGGACACGGCCATCACAACGGCAGATACATGGATTGGCGCGCGTAGTATCAGCAGTCTGGCGGCCGGGGCGTCGAGTTCCGCCACGACGAGCGTGACGATCCCACCGACCGTTGCCGGGGGGACGTACTACATCGGCGCCATTGCGGATTACGAGAATATCCGCGCGGAGAGCAATGAGACTAATAATGCCATGAGAGGTAATACGATTCGGATCGTTCTGACTGACCTGATTACAAGCAGTCTTTCTACGGCCATAAGCGGGGTTGTGGTCACGCCGGGCGATAATTATTCCCTGAGAAACACCGTCCGGAACCAGGGGATGGCCGCCGCCGGTAGTTTTACGGTGGCCTTTTCTCTTTCAAAAGACGCAGTTTACGGCGGTACGGACGATATCGCCTTCACGCGGGCGCGAACGGTATCTGGTTTGAATGCCGGGGCAGATAGTTCCGATGAAACGAGTTTGACTGTTCCCACGACGACGCAGGGCAGTTATTATGTCTGCGCCAGGGCGGACAGCGGTAATATTGTCAGCGAAACAGATGAGGCTAATAACGGCCGCTGTACGTCATCAACGATCACGGTTGTTCTGCCTGATCTGGTCATGACAAAAGTTAGCGGCCCGGCGAGTACTGTGACCGGGGCAAGTGTCGACATCGTTAATATGGTCAAGAATCAGGGGATCGGCAGCGCGGGGCGTTTTTACGTCGCTCTGTATCTTTCGACAGACGCCGCCATTACGACCGCGGATACAATCGTGGGAACACGTCATTTCTGGGGCCTTTCCTCGGGGGTCACGGATTCCGCCACAACGAGGGTGACGATCCCTACCACACTTTCCGCGGGGACGTACTACATCGGCGCCATCGCCGATTATAATAGTACCTTGGCGGAGACCAATGAAACCAACAACGCCTTATCTGGCAATACGGTTATTATTACCATCGGCGCGGACCTGGTGATGACGGCCGTGAGCGGCCCATCGAGCGGGACAAAAGGCGCGAGTATCAGTATTAGCAATACCGTCAAAAACCAGGGAACAGGCGGCGCGGCGAGTTTTATCGTCGGGCTTTATCTTTCCACGGACCCGAATATCACGACCACGGACCTGCGGCTTGGCACGCGCAGTGTCGGCAGTCTGGCGGCTGGGGCATCAAGTTCCGCCACGACGAGCGTGACGATTCCAACGACCGTTGCCGCGGGGACGTACTATGTGGGGGCGGTCGCCGATTACGCCAACACGGCAGTGGAGAGTAACGAAACCAACAACGCCCGGGCGGGCAATGTGATAACGGTTCAGTAGACATATCATCAATTATCGTGAAAGGGCAGCTCTCCAATACGGGCAGTTGCCCTTTTTTTTGTCTTGCGTTGCTTGATAAATCGCTCGACAAAAATTCCGCAGTATGCTAATATTTCCCGCATTGTGCCATTTTTGATGTCAAGCTTTTAACTGCCTTAAATTGCTAAAGTTATGAGAAATTATTTCAAGCTTTTGAAATTCCTTAAAGGGCACACCCGCCTGTTTAGCGTGGCGGTCGTCACGATGCTGATTTCGAGCTTTTTCGAAGGGTTTCAGCTTTCCCTGCTGGTGCCCATGACCGACCGGATTTTCAACAATAAACCGATCGTCATCCCCAACAAGCTTCCCGCCTTTATCACCGGTTTCGTTGACCGGCTCAACAGCATGACGCCGGAGGCGTTATTCACGGTTTTCCCGGTCGTTGTCATCCTCGCGCTGCTGGTCAAGAACCTGTTCGTTTTTTGTTACCAATATCTGATGAGCGACCTTTCCCAGGCGGTCATGAGGGATATCCGCTACCGGCTTTACGCGAAGATCCAGGACCTGTCGCTCGATTATTTCAGCAAAAAACGCACCGGCGAATTGATCTCCCGCATCACTCACGACGTCAATGTCGTGGAGAACGCCGTTTCCTATGGCCTGACGGACCTTTTCCGTCAGAGTTTTATGATCGTTTTGTTTGTGGTCATCGCGTTTTCGATTTATCCCAAGGCGGCATTTTTGATGTTCGTCGTTTTCCCGATCATCGGGATCCCGATGGCCCGGATCGGCAGGCGCTTGCGCAAGATCTCAAAAGGCACGCAGGAGAAAATGGCGGACATCAACACGCTCCTTATTGAAACGATCTCTGGCATTAAACTGGTCAAGGCGTTTGGCACGGAACAATACGAAAAGGACCGCTTTAAGGCGAAGAACCACGATTATTACAAGCTCCGGATGAAGTCGATCAAACGGCTCGTCGTTATCCCGCCGATCACCGAAATGTTCGGGGCATTATGCGGGGTGGCTGTTATCCTGTGGATGGGGAAGGTGGTGATGAGCGGCGGACTTTCCTTCGGCGTATTCATTCTGTTTTTCGGATCCATCATGTCGATCATCAGCCCCATCAAAAAGCTTGGCAACGTCCACGCGCTTATTCAACAGGCGTTGGCGGCCAATGAGCGTATCTACGATGTGCTGGACGCGCAGGTCACCGTCAAAGAGAAACCTGATGCCATTGTCGTCGGGGAATTGAAAGGATCGATCCGGCTCAAGGATGTTGATTTCCATTATGCGGAGGATTCCGGCATCGTCCTTAAGAACATCAATCTTGAAGTCCGCAAGGGAGAGATCGTCGCGATCGTCGGGCCCACAGGGACCGGGAAAACGACTTTGGTCAATTTGATCCCCCGCTTTTATGATCCCCTCAAAGGCGTTGTCACCATCGACGGCGTTGACGTGAGAGATGCCACCTTCCAGTCGCTGCGCAAGCAGATCGGCATCGTCACCCAGGAAACTATTTTATTTAACGATACGGTCAGGGCCAATATCGCGTATGGTTATCCCGAGGCCAATGACAAACAAATTCAGGCCGCGGCGGAAATGGCGTTCGCGCATCAATTCATCGTGAAGATGCCAAACGGTTACAATACCTTGATCGGCGATCGCGGATTTCGTCTTTCTGGGGGAGAAAAACAGCGCATCGCGATCGCCCGGGCGATTTTAAAAAATCCCCCCATCTTGATCCTTGATGAAGCGACCTCCCAATTGGACTCCGAGTCGGAACGTTACGTTCAGGAAGCGCTGGATTTGTTAATGAAAGGCCGGACTGTCATTGCCATCGCGCACCGGCTCTCAACAATCCAGAAGGCGGACAAGATCGTTGTGCTCGAGCACGGGCGCATTATCGGGCAGGGAGGGCATGAAGAGCTTTTAAAGACCTGCCCGCTTTATAATAAGTTATATTCATTACAATTTTCCATGAGCGCCTGATCCCAGGCGATGAAAGTTGTTGCAAAGAAAGAAATTATTGGCTATACTAGCCGAAATTTCAACAGGCATAAGGCCAGGTTGAATCAACCACAACAACAATGCCATGCGGGGTTATTTCCTTGACATTTTACTCGCTAAAATGTCAAGGACGCCCGCGTTTCAACGGAGACGCGGGCGCTGACTTAAGATTAACGAGTTTGGCGTTGAACTGTAAGGAGCGCAGGTAAAATGGTAGAAGATTTGATCAAGAAATTACTGGAGGCCGGCGTCCATTTCGGACACCAGACCAAACGGTGGTGTCCCAAAATGAAGAAATACATTTTCGGACAGCGTAGCGGTATCTACATTATCGACCTTGAAAAAACGGTCCTGTGCCTGAACAAGGCGCGGGATTTTGCCCGTGATGTGGCGGCGAAAGGCGGCCGGGTCCTCTTTGTGGGGACCAAGAAACAGGCGCAGAGCATTGTGGAGGAGGAAGCCAAACGGACCGAAATGTATTATGTCTGCAACCGCTGGCTCGGCGGGTTATTGACGAATTTTCAGACGGTCAAAAAGTCCATTGAGCGCATGAAAGAGATCGAGCGCATGAGCCAGGACCCCGCTATCTGGGATAACCTCAAGAAAAAAGAGATCGCGAGCCTGACCAAGGAAAAGGAAAAATTCTTTCGTAACCTTAACGGCATCCGTGATATGGCCAGGCATCCGGACGCGGTGTTTATTATTGATCCAAAGCTTGAAGAAATTGCCGTCAGGGAAGCCCGCAATCTTGGGATCCCCATCATCGCGATTATCGACACCAACTGCGATCCGGACCTGATCGATTATCCGATCCCCGGGAATGACGATGCCCTCAAGTCCGTGCGTTTTCTGACCTCCATGGTCGCGGACAGCATTGTCGAAGGGCGTAAGGAATATATGACCAGTGAGGCCATTAAAAAGAAGGACCAGGCGGCGGAATCGAAAGAGGCCCCATCTTCCAAGACAAAAAAAGAAGAGCATTCCACGACCGCTTCAACGGTCCAGGAATAAATCAATTTTTTTAGCGTTTTTTGTTGCCGGGAAAGGATTTGGTCATGGAAATTTCAGTGGGAGTTATTAAAGAACTGCGCGAACTGACCTCGTGCGGGGTCATCGAGTGCAAGAAAGCCCTGGAGGAAGCCAAAGGCGATATCACAAAGGCCAAGGAAGTCCTTCAGAAACGCGGACTGGAAATCGCGGCCAGGAAAAGCGGCCGCGCCGTGAAAGAAGGCCGCATTGAATCCTACGTGCATATGGGCAACAAGATCGGTGTTTTGCTGGAAGTCAGTTGCGAAACGGATTTCGTCGCCCGCAGTGAAACATTTTGCGCGTTCACCAAAGATGTGGCGATGCATATCGCGGCCGTCAATCCTCAATATATCCGTCGGGAGGATGTCCCCCAGGATATTATGAGGGGGCAGCATGATCCGGAAGGCTTCGCGCAACAGGCGTGTTTGCTGGAACAGCCGTTCGTCAAGGATCCTAAAAAGACCGTGCAGGATTACATGAACGAACTCATTTCCAGCACGGGTGAGAATATTTGTATTGGGCGCTTTATCCGTTACAAGGTCAATGACGTCAGTTAAAAAACAAAAACCGGTTTACAAGCGCATCCTCCTGAAGTTAAGCGGGGAAGCGTTGCTGGGCGCGAAGCAGCACGGTATTGACGCCGAAACGTGCGCCTCCTTCGCCGCGCAGATCAAGGACGTGCGGGACTTGGGAGTGCAGGTCGCGCTTGTCGTCGGCGGCGGCAATATTTTTCGCGGCCATGTCGAGTCCAAACGTTTTGGTCTGGACCAGTCCGTCGCGGATTACATGGGCATGCTGGCCACCGTCCTCAACGGTCTTGCCCTGCAAAACGCCCTTGAACAGATCGACGTTCCCACCCGCGTTATGACCGCCCTCCAAATGGCCTCGATCGCCGAACCGTATATCCGCCGCCGGGCGATGCGGCATCTTGAAAAAGGGCGCGTGATCATTTTTGTGGCCGGGACGGGCAATCCCTATTTCACCACGGATACGGCGGCCGCTTTGCGCGCCAAAGAGATCAACGCGGATGTTATTTTGAAGGCGACGAAAGTCGATGGCATCTACACGGCGGACCCCTTCACGCAAAGATCGGCCAAAAAGTTCAAAAAACTGAAATTTATTGATGTCCTGAAACGAAAGTTAAAGGTCATGGATTCAACCGCGATCAGCATGTGCATGGACCATAATCTGCCCATTGTTGTTTTTAATCTGAAAGAGGAAGGGAATATCAAAAAGGTGGTTTTAGGCGAGCCCATTGGAACAATGGTTTCTTAAGGAGAGCGTAAAATGCTGACAAAAGAGGTCGTGCGTGACACGGAAACAAAGATGAAGAAAACTATCGAATCGGCAATGCGCGAATTCAATGAGGTCCGCACCGGCCGCGCCCATCCCGGGCTTATCGAAGGGATGCACATCGATTATTTCGGGACGCCCACGATGATCAAACAGATCGCCGCCATCAGCGTGCCTGATCCGCGGACGATCGTGATCCAGCCGTGGGACGCCAGCGCTATCGCGGAAATCGAGAAAGCTGTTTCCAGTTCCAAGCTGGGAGTGACCCCGTTTAATGACGGGAAGATCGTGCGCCTGTCGATCCCGCAGCTTTCGGAAGAGCGCCGGCAGGAACTTAAGAAAGTCGTCAAGGAGATGGCGGAGAAATCGCGGGTGTCGCTGCGCACCATCCGCCGGGATGCCAATGACCGGATCAAGAAGATGCAGAGCGAAAAAACCGCGCCCGAAGACGAGGCCTTCAAAGCCCAGGATGAGATCCAGAAGTTGACGGACCGTTTCATTAAGGAAATCGACTCGCTCCTGGAGGATAAGAGCAAGGCGCTGGTCGAATTATAGAATTTTTAACGGCCATCCCTCGCCGCCGAGGAAACAACGGCGACTCGGGATAAGGGTCAAATTATTCCCGATAAAATTTGCTGAAATTTGACCCACTAGCTCATCCGG
>DPIG01000024.1 GCA_003522725.1 Candidatus Omnitrophota bacterium | reverse complement strand
CTCGCCCTGGCCAGGGACAAGAAGGCGGCGTTCCCGGACATGTTCCCTTTGCTTTTTAGCGGCATCGATATGATCGGCGGCCTGGTCTTGTCGTTGCGGCGCAAGGAAGTTTCCGTGGTGGATATCACGCCCCTGGTTGAGAGGTTGAGGACCTGCGCCAGGGAGCATTCCCCGCGGGAAAAGATCGACAGACGGACCTCTCCACCACCGGACTCCGCGGGGGATATGATGGAGAGGGCGGTTGTTTCCAGAGACGCCAGGGAACTGCTGGCGCGCGCCATCGTCCAGAAAAACGATGTTTACCGGGTTGCCGTTTCCCTCGATGAAAACGTCCCGTTGAAAGGCATGAAGGCGTTGTTGATCGAAGAGCGGTTGAAGAGCAAGGGGACGGTCATCCTGATGCATCCCGCCCCCGATGACATCGATGAGCTCCGCCGGAGCCCCGTTACCATCGGCATCCTTTTTGGCACCGTCGTCAAGGCGCAAGAAATAACTTCTTTGTTGTCCGTGAGCGACGTGAAAGTAACGGGGGTCGAACCTCTCAAGACCGGGGCGATACGGGAATTGCTGGAGAAACATCCGGATTTTGTCGCCTTGCAACAGGGGCACGGGAAGACCCCGCAGAAAAAAGAGCCGTCTCCGCGGCCCCAGGGCGTTTCATCCCAGACGGTCTCCATCCGTATCGACGCGCGTAAACTCGATACCCTGATGAACCTCTCCGGCGAGCTGGTGACCGTCCGGGCCCAGTTCGAGCGTCTGGTGAACCTTCTGCACGGGGAAATATTGTCCCACAGGGAATTCCTGCGTACGCTGGGCGCGGTCAAATCGAATTTTACCGTCTTGAGACGGGACCTTTTCCCCATCCTTGGAAAACATGAAGGGCTGGAGGGCAACCGTATCTTAAGGCAGCTTGATTTCCTGAATACACGTCTGGATGAACTGGCGCAAGGGACTGAACAGAGCAACCTGGGCAGCGAGGTCCACCTTATTGACGAAACCACGGGGACGCTGGGGAAAATCGCTTCCTATATCCAGGCCGCCGTGATGCAGGCGCGCATGGTCCCTATCAAGGGGGTCTTCAGCCGTTTTAACCGCATCGTGCGGGACATCGCCAAAGATCTCGGGAAAGATGTCACCCTGATCCTGGAAGGGGAAGAAACCGAACTGGACAAGAATCTCGTCGACGCCCTGGGGGAACCTTTGATCCATCTGGTCCGCAACGCCATCGACCACGGCCTTGAAGATGGAGCGGCACGCAAGAAAGCGGGGAAACCGGAACGCGGCACCGTCACCCTCCGGGCGTTCCATGAGGGGAATAACGTCTGCGTCGAGATCAGCGACGACGGCCGCGGCGTCGACGGAGACACGCTGGTTTATACCGCGCTTAAAAAGAAACTGATCAGCGAGGAACAGGCCGGGCGGTTGAGCGGCCGCGAGAAACTGGACTTGATGTTCCTGCCGGGGTTCAGCACCGCGGCCCGCGTTACGGGGCTCTCGGGCCGGGGGGTCGGCATGGACGCCGTGCGCAGCATGGTCACCTCCATGAACGGGGCCATCGATATCAAGTCTCAAGTCGGCCAGGGGACAACTTTTATCCTCAAGATTCCCCTGACCCTGGCCATCATCCAGGCGTTATTGGTCGTTATTGACGGCGAAACCTACGCCATGCCCCTGGAAGCCGTCACGGAGATCATCAAGGTCACGGGTGACATGGTCCAGCCTGTCGACGGGAACGCCACGGTACGGCTGCGGGAAGAAGTCCTGAGCCTGATCGAATTAAGGGATGTGATCTTCACCCGCGGGACACGGCGTCCCGGGGAGGGGACCAGGCGGGTCGTCGTCATATCCGACGGGGAAAGCCAGGTCGGCATTTTCGTCGACAGGATGATCGGGGAAACGGAAATCGTCATCAAGGCCCTGTCGCACCATTTCTTTCATGTCAAGGGGATCTCGGGGGTCACGATCCTGGGGGACGGCCAGGTGGCCTTGATCCTGGATCCGAAATTGATTATTATGGCATCAAGATAAAAGGTTCTATGTCTATTGAGAACAGAATCCTGGTCGGGGTCGGAGATATAAAGATCGACAAGGACCCCGTGGTGCTGAGCACTTTTCTCGGGTCCTGTGTCGCCGTCTGTCTGTATTCCCCTTCCCGTAAGGCGGGCGGCATGATCCACTATCTGCTGCCCAGGGCGCGGGAGATCCAGGAAGGGAAAATTCCCAGGAAAGAGAAGTACGCGGACACGGGGATCCCGGAACTGCTGCGCCGGTTAAAAAATGTTTTTAATATAGAAAAAGATGATTTTGTTGCTAAAATGTTCGGTGGGGCTAACGTCCTGAAGATGGCCCGCCGCCGCGTCGGGGAGGAAAATATCGAGGCGGCCCGCGCCATCCTCAGGGGGCTGAAAATCGCGGTCGTGGGCGCCAGTACGGGCGGGGAACGGGGATATAAAATCGATTTTGATCTGGCCACCGGAAAGGTGTTCTGCCAGATTTTTAATGAGGAGGTCAAAGAGTATTGATGGATATGAGCGCAGATGGTTCACGGCCTAATAAAGCTGTCGAGCTGATCATCCAGTTGAGTATTGACCGCGTTTCCCAGCTTTTTTCCAAATTCATCAAGGTCGGGGCCAAAATTTCCCTGGAAAAGGCGTATGTTACGGACCTCTCCGAGGCAAGCGCGCGCATCAACGCCGAAGATGTCCAGAGCGAAGTGATCGGGTCGATTGTTGACGTGGCGGGGGACGCCCCATTCAAATTTTTGTTTTACGCCGAGGCCCCGACCTGTCTCATCCTGACGGACCTTATCCTTCAGCGGAAGGTGGGCACATCGACGGACTTCGACATCTATGTCCGGAGCGCCATGCAGGAGATCGGGAATATACTGGCCAGCGGCGTGTGCAGCGTTTTCGCGGCGGACTTCAATATCCGGATCAAGCCGACGCCGCCCAAGGTCGCCCATGATTTTTTGGGGACGATATTCCAGGAATTCGTTATGGAAACCGCCGCGGAAAGCGACCAGGTGCTTATCGTCGAAAGCCGGTTCCACGTTGTCCGTTATAACCTCCGGTGCAACATGTTTATCCTGCCGTCGCCGGGGACCGAGGGGGTCATTAATAATTTTTTTCTGGACCAAATTTAAACCTAAAGGAGAACAGTGCCATGGCCCATAGAATCCTGATCGTGGACGACGCCCCTATCATCCGTTTGATGCTTAAGGATATCCTCACGGCCAACGGCTATGCCGTGGTCGGGGAAGGAGGCGACGGTAATGAGGGTGTCGAGAAGTTCAAGGAATTGTCTCCGGATTTGGTGACGATGGATATCACCATGCCGGAGAAAGACGGCATCCGGGCCATGGAGGAAATTCTCGCCCTCGACCAGAAAGCCAGGATCATCGTCATTACAGCCATTGACCAGAGAGAATCGCTGATGGAGGCGATCCGGGTCGGGGCGGCGGATTATATCATCAAGCCCTTTGAAACGGACCGCGTTCTCTCCGCCGTGCGGCGCGCCTTTGGCGAAGAATAGAGGGCATTCTCTCCCGTATCAATAGTTCTGGATTATTCCAAAACACAATCAGTCGGAGCGGGCTTTTCCATGAGGGCGCGCGTGGCGTCGTTTTCCTGCAGGTGGCGGATGACGGCGTCGGGGCCGACGCGCCGGTGGAACGCGCCCAGACTTTCGTTGGCCTGGCGGTTTCGCGTGTAGACTTTAAACAGCGTGTCGATGACGACGGCTGCCTGTTCGCACGGCACGGAACGCAGATACATCTTTTCGCCGTCGGAAGAAATGAGCGGTTTGCCCTGGAAACGGCCGGTTTCATCGCCGAAGAGTTTAAACTGGTAACGGTCCATGCCGGAGCCCACCAGGCCGATTGTTTTTGTCGCCGGACGGAAACACTGGCGTTCGCAGCCGGTGACGCCGATTGATTCCTTCATATCCCCCCAGCCGAGTTTCTCCAGATCATCAATAAGGAACGGTTCAAATTTCTCAGAATCCGTGTAGGTCAAACGGCAGGTGTCGCGCCCCACGCACGCGCCGGAGTGAAGCCGTAAGGAAGAATAACCTTTCCCGTTACGCGAACCGTAGCCGTATTTTTCGAGTTCGGCTTCGAAATCTTTCATCGAGGCCTTGGGGATGTTGGTAAAAACAACGTCCTGGTTGGGCGTGGTCATGAACTCAACAGGGTATTTGTCCATGATGTCGCGTACCATCGATTTTAACCGGCCGTTGGGGCTGGTGTCAGAGAGGCGGCCGTTCTCGATAAAAACGCCGTAGGCCAAAAGGCCGTTCGATGGTTGCTCCTGCCAGCCGAAATGAAGATGCCGGTCCCCGTAATCGTGCGCGGGCTCCGGCAGGGGGAGCTTGAATCCCACATGGCCGCTCACTTGCGCGCGGAACCAGTCAACGCCTTGTTTGAGAATGACATATTTTAACCGCGCCCAGACACGGTTCTGCCGGTCCCCATATTTCTGGTGGACGGCCACGACACCGTCCAGGACTTTCATCAATTGCGCTTCCGGCACGATGGTCAGAGGTTTACCCAGCGTGGCGGTCCCCGGCTTGCCGTTCCGCTCGCCCTGGCCGCCGCCGACGTACACCTGGAACGCGCCGACCTTGCCGTTGACGAGAACGGGGGCGACGGCCATGTCATTGGTCAGGCATTCGACGCAATTGTCGGGGACGAGGGTCCCCGTCCTCGGGTCTTTATGGACCGTCGAAAAGGCGATCTTGAATTTGCGGTTTAAAAGATTCGGCCCGTAGGCAAACGACTCGGCGGGTGTGCGGATATATTTTGGGTCAATGGCGAAGATTTCGATGAACGGTTCTCTCGGCAGGAGGAAATATTCGGCCGTTTTATGGGCCCAGGCGCGGGCGTTGAAAATGTCGGAATAATGCGACAGCGGGCAGGCCATCACGTTGCGCGTGTTGTCCCCGCAGCCGTTGAGCGAATACAGCCCTTTTTCGGCGAGCCCTTTGACGATGGGGATGATGCCGGGCTTTTTGACCCAGTGGAACTGGATGTTCTGCCGGTTGGTCAGCCGGATCGAGGTGTTGCCTTGCGGGTCGGCGGTGTATCGGTCGGCAAGCTCGTCCACCACGCGCCATTGTTCGCGGGTGATCGGCCCGCCGCCGGGGACGCCGATACGGATCATGTACATCCACTCTTTGGGGTCACCGGTGATGGCGCGGTTGAATTCCAGATAAATGCCGTGCGATTTGGCCAGCTGCTCCGCTTCCCAGGCGATGTCGGGGATGTCGTTACGGAATTCCTGGGCGAGGTTGCCGCGCATCCCGCTGGAGGCGATCTTGTTGAGTTCTTCTTTGGAGAGGTCCTGCTCGGGTGTGTTGAAATTGGGAGAAAACGGCTTTTTCACAATATTTTTATATTAGCGTGACGTGAATGAAAGTCAACCGATTTTCGTATCTAGTATCTCGTCGTTCGTATCTCGTAGTGGATTAATCCGAGATACGAAATACGAGATACGAGATACGAGATACGAGATACGAGATACGGCCGCAATTTCTCCTTGCCTGTCTTCCGGCCTTACGTTATATTGAACTCGTGGATTTCACTGAAGAACAAATGGAGCGGTACAGCCGGCACATCCTTTTGAAGGACGTCGGCCTTGAAGGCCAGCAGAAAATTCGCGACGGTAAAGTGCTCATCGTGGGCGCCGGCGGGCTGGGATCGCCGGCCGCGCTTTATCTCGCCGCCGCGGGAGTCGGGACGATCGGCCTGGTCGATTCGGACACGGTCGAGTTGAGCAATCTGCAGCGGCAGGTCATCCACACCACCCCGGATATCGGCAAGCCGAAAGTCGTTTCCGCCGAAGAAAAGATCGCGGCCATGAACCCGGAGGTGGAGGTCGTCACCTATCAGAAACGCTTGACGGCGGCCAACGTGCTGGAGGTTTTCGGCGACCGCGCCTATGACTTTGTCATCGACGGCACGGACAATTTTCCTTCCAAGTTTTTGATTAACGACGCCTGTGTCCTCGCTAAGAAATCTTTCTCACATGGCGGGATCCTGTATTTCGACGGGCAGACGATGACTTATGCCCCGGGTCACGCCTGCTACCGTTGCATTTTTGAAACGCCGCCGCCGTTTAACAGCGTGCCGTCCTGCGCCGAAGCCGGCGTTTTAGGCGCGGTCGCCGGGATGCTGGGGACCATCCAGGCCGCCGAAGCGCTCAAATATTTATTAGGGAAAGGGCAGCTCCTCACCGACCGGCTGCTCATTTTTAACGCGATGAACATGTATTTCCGCACCGTTACTTTGCAACGCAACCCCGCGTGTCCTGTCTGCGGGGATCGCCCCACGATTACCAAACCTTTTGATGAAAAACAGAAATTTTGCGAGGTGAAGAAATAGGGGACAGGGGTAAGGGTTCAGGGGACAGGAAGAGAGGAATGGTTATGAAGGAAATATTAATAGCTGCAGCGACATTCCTGTTAAGCGCTTCGTTCGCGCAGGCGGCGGTGCAGGGTAAAGAGGTTGATTACAGCGCCGATGGGGTGACGCTCAAAGGGTATCTCGCGTATGACGACGCGGTTCAGGGCAAACGGCCGGGGGTTTTGGTCGTCCACGAATGGTGGGGGCAAAACGAGTACGCGCGCAAGCGCGCGAGAATGCTGGCCGGACTGGGATACACGGCCCTGGCGGTCGATATGTACGGCGACGGTAAGCAGGCCGCGCATCCTGATGACGCGGGCAAGCTCGCCGGTGAGGTTTCACGAAATATGCCGGTTGCCAAAACGCGGTTTCTGGCGGCATTGGATCTTCTTAAAAGCGATCCGACCGTGGACGCGGATAAAATTGCAGCCATCGGCTATTGTTTCGGCGGCGGGGTCGTCCTGAATATGGCGCGTATGGGCGTGGACTTAAAAGGTGTGGTCAGTTTTCACGGGAGTTTGGGGGCCGCGAATCCTGCCTGGCCGGGAGCAGGCAAGACGCGCATTCTGGTCTGCCACGGCGCGGCGGATAGTTTTATCACCCCGCAACAGATCGAAGATTTCAGAAATGAAATGGGATCCGCCGGTGTGGATTACAGTTTTATCGTTTACGAGGGCGCGGCGCACAGTTTCACTAATCCGGACGCGGATCGTTTCGCCAAAGAGTTCGGGCTGGAAGTGGGATATAATGCCGCGGCCGATCAAAGATCCTGGGCGGATATGCGGGAATTCTTTAAAAAGATATTTTAGAACGCGGGAGGGTATTTCCATAAAAAATATTTGACAAATAAAATAAATTAAGGCATACTTTGTATTGTAACATTGCAGTAAATAATGCACGGGTGGAAAATCGTAAGACCGCAAAGTTGGAGATGATCAACCTTGCGGCTTTTTTTATGCCTGCCGACCGAGTAGGTTCCGCTCTGCGGGACAGGCGGGCGCCGTGCGGTCCGCCACCATAATGTGTAACTGGTACGGAGTTATTTACGCAAGAATAATTCAGGAGAGGAGGTTATACATTATGGCAAGAGGGACAGTAAAATGGTTTAATAACCAAAAAGGTTACGGTTTTATTTCCACCGAATCCGGCAAAGATGTTTTCGTCCATCACACCGCAATTCAGGGGAGCGGCTACAAATCCCTGGAGGAGGGTCAAACGGTCGAATTTGAAGTGACCACCGGCCCCAAAGGGGATCAGGCCATCAACGTTGTGAAGGCATAACAATTAAATAGAAAGGTTTTCGTTTGTTATTGAGAAGAAGCTCAATAAGAAACTTTCGCTATTTTGATAGAGAGCGGCTGCTCGAAAGGGCAGCCGCTCCTTTTTTGTGAATGACGACTTCGCTTAGCGAACGTTTTAGTGAAGCTAAGTGAATGTCGGAATTCACCCTTGACAATTTGTCCAAATTGTCAAGGGTTCAATTCGCACGGATCACTTACGTCACACTTCGTGTTCCGTAAGTGATGTGCTCATTGAAGGGGATAGATGACCTTGAAAGAATTTACGCAACGGATCGCCGGGATAAACGTATGTCAAGTGCGCGAGGTGAGCGACGATTACCAGGAACAGGTGATCTTCACCGCCGACATCAAGCAGTGGAGCGCGGTCCTCGAAGAAGTTTTAGGCCCGCCGACCAAACCCGCCGGAGTTGCGCCTTCGGGTACGGACCTCCTCCTGTGCCAGATCTACGGCAGTATCATGAAGAACCAGACCCTGTACCGCAAGGCCTTTGGCGACGCGACGATCCTGGCCATGCTCTGGCCGTGGCAGGACGGTACGCATACGACCTTGAAGATCGGCAGGGTGACCGGGAAGGGCTAGTTCATGCCCGCCGCTATTCCTATCAAAGCTCCCGCGCCAATCAAAGCCGCGGCAATAGATTGATTGTTTTCGACGCACGCAGTTACCATGAGTATCCACAGCCTCCTGATGGGGGATAAAACGATTTAGCGAGGCCGCAGATGCGTCAAGCCAGCCATTTCCTCGAACCTTACGTCGGCCGCTATTGGAAAAAGTTAGAGGACGGCCGGATCCTTTGTGAGTTATGCCCCCGCTATTGCCATTTGGGCGAAGGCCAGCGGGGGTTTTGTTTTGTCCGCCAGAATATTGGCGGCAAAATAATCCTGACTACCTACGGCCGCAGCAGCGGCTTCTGCATCGACCCGGTCGAGAAAAAGCCCCTCAACCATTTCTATCCCGGCACAAGTATTCTTTCCTTCGGCACGGCCGGGTGCAATCTGGGCTGCAAATTCTGCCAGAACTGGGACATCAGCAAGTCCCGCGAGTTCGACCGGCTGACCGACCAAGCTTCCCCGGAGAAAATTGCCCGCGCGGCGAAAGCCCTCCATTGTAAAAGTGTCGCCTTCACTTATAACGACCCGGTCATTTTCGCCGAGTACGCCATCGACATCGCCAAAGAATGTCACAAGCTCGGTGTCAAGACCGTTGCGGTGACCGCTGGATACATGACGGAGAAGTCCCGCCTGGAGTTTTATCAATACATGGACGCGGCCAATGTGGATTTAAAAGGGTTCACACAGGAGTTTTACAAGAATATCACGCTTGGCGACCTTCAGCCCGTTATGGACACGCTGGTTTATCTCAAGCGCGAGACCAGCGTCTGGTTTGAGATTACAACACTCCTGATCCCGGGACTCAATGACAGCGACAAGGAGGTCCACGAAATGACCGGGTGGATCGCCCGCGAGATCGGGGTGGACGTGCCGCTGCATTTTACGGCGTTCCATCCGGATTTCCGGATGCTGGACAGGCCGGCGACGCCGCCGGCCACGTTGACGCGCGCCAGAAAAATCGCCGTGTCCAAAGGCCTGCGCTATGTTTACACGGGTAATGTCCACGACCCTGGAGGGTCCAGCACGTACTGCCACAACTGCGGCGAAACCCTGATCGAGCGGGACTGGTATCAGCTCGGCGCGTACAACTTGAAAGACAAAAACAAGTGCGCGCGCTGCGGCACCGTGTGCGCCGGGCATTTTGACGACACGCCGGGCACCTGGGGGCCGCGCCGCCAGCCGGTGCGTTTGGCGGATTTTTGACATGCCTCCGGTTGTAAAGAAATTATTTTGAAAATGGGCAAAAGCCGTTATACTAAAAAATAGCAAGAGATCATTCGTCCGGCCGGCGACGCTGCTGGGATCGTTATCCGCTGATCGATTGACGGGCGATTTTCGTATAACGATAACCGATTCGAGCCGCGATACCGATAAACAAACAACGGATACGGAGGTGTCATGACCAAACAGGCGAACCAGGCCAAACGCGAAACGGTCAATGTTCTGTTGGAAGAAAACCGCCTGTTTGTCCCGAGCGACGAATTCAAGCGCAAGGCCCTGATCCGCGACGAAGCTATTTACGCCGAGGCGGCCAAAGACCGCGAGGCCTTCTGGGCCAGGTGGGCCGGCGAGCTCGACTGGTTCAGAAAATGGGACAAGGTCCTCGACTGGCAGCTGCCCTTCGCGAAGTGGTTTGTCGGCGGTAAACTGAACGCCAGCTACAACTGCCTCGACCGTCATATCAAAAAAGGCCTTGGCAAAAAGACGGCTATCCTCTGGGAAGGTGAACCGGGCGACGCGAAAACGGTGACTTATGAGGACGTTTACAAGTCGGTCAACAAACTGGCGAATGTCCTTAAAGGGCTTGGTGTCGCGAAAGGCGACCGGGTGGCGATCTATCTGCCGATGGTCCCCGAAGCGGTTTTTTCCATGCTCGCCTGCGCGCGTGTGGGCGCCGTGCACACAGTCGTCTTTGGCGGATTTAGCGCGGATTCTTTGAAGGAGCGCATCCGCGACGCCCAGGCCAAACTTCTTATCACCGCCGACGGCGGTTACCGGCGCGGGAAAGTAGTCCCTTTAAAAGAAACCGCGGACCAGGCGGCGGCTGAATGCCCGACGGTCCAGCATATCCTGGTTGTCCGGCGGACCGGACAAAATATCCCGATGAAAAGCGGCCGCGACCTCTGGTACCACGAGTTCGTGGACAAGGCCCAGGACTACTGCGAGCCCGAACAAATGGACGCCGAGGGCATGCTTTACATTTTGTACACCTCGGGGACGACGGGGAAACCGAAGGGGATCGTCCACACGACCGGCGGCTATCTGACCGGCGCTTACGCGACGACCCGCTGGGTCTTTGATATCAAGCCCGAAGATATCTTTTGGTGCACCGCCGACGTCGGCTGGGTGACTGGCCACAGTTACATCGTTTACGGACCCATGGCCAATGCCGCCACCCAGATCATGTACGAAGGCTCGCCGGATTACCCCGAGCGCGACCGCTTCTGGAAGATCATCGAAAAATACAAAGCGACGATTCTTTATACCGCCCCCACCGCGATCCGCACCTTCATGCGCTGGGGCAACCAGTGGCCTGACGGCTGCGATCTCTCGAGCCTTCGGCTTTTGGGAAGCGTGGGCGAACCGATCAACCCCGAGGCGTGGGTGTGGTATCATCAGCACATCGGCAAAGGCCGTTGTCCCGTGGTCGACACCTGGTGGCAGACGGAAACGGGCTGCATTTTGATTTCGCCCATCCCCGGCGTGACGACACTCAAACCCGGTTCGGCGACCAAGCCCTTGCCGGGGATCGAGGCCGAGGTGGTCACCGAGGATGGCAGGACGGTCAAGGAAGGCGGCGGGTATCTGGCGATCAAAAGCCCGTGGCCGGCGATGCTGCGCGGCATTTACGGTGATCCGCAGCGTTACCAAAAGACCTATTGGGGCCGGTGGCAAGGAATGTATTTTCCCGGCGACGGCGCGAAAATCGATGCCGACGGATATCTCTGGCTTCTGGGGCGGGTGGATGACATCATGCTCGTTGCCGGACACAACATCAGCACCATGGAAGTCGAAAGCGCCCTGGTGGATCATCCCAGCGTGGCGGAATCCGCGGTCGTGGGCATTACCGATGAGATCAAGGGGCAGGCGATCGCCGCGTTTGTGACTCTCAAAGAAGGCGGCAAGGCCGGTGCCGAAACGGATGAAATCCTTAAAGGCCACGTGGCCAGGAAAATCGGCGCCATTGCCCGGCCGCAAAAGATTATTTTCACGGCGGAACTGCCCAAAACGCGCAGCGGCAAGATCATGCGCCGGCTTCTGCGCGACATCGCCGAAGGCCGTGCCCTGGGGGATGTCACGACGCTCGCGGACGTCCACGTCGTTGAGGCCTTGAAGGAGAAGTATCAGGAAGAGAGCTAAAACGAAATCAGTGACAGGGACTAATTTCTCGAGAAATTAGTCCCTGTCACTGATTTCTGATTTCTTGCCATGAAAGTTACCAGTCCTGCCTTTAGCCATAACCAGACGATCCCCAGGAAGTATACCTGCCAAGGGGAGGACATCAACCCGCCGTTGGCGGTTGCCGGGATACCGGAGGGCACAAAAAGCCTGGCCCTCATTATGGATGACCCCGACGCACCGGGTGGTAACTGGAACCACTGGCTGGTCTATAACATCGCGCCGACATCGGAGATTAAGGAGAACAGCGTGCCGGGCACGCAGACCCGAAACGATTTCGGCCGGGTCAATTATGGCGGGCCGTGTCCTCCTTCGGGCACGCACCGGTATTTTTTCAAGCTCTACGCGCTGGACGCCGTGCTCGTTTTTAAAGGAGCGCCATCGAAAGAAGCGCTTGAAAAAGCGATGCAGGGGCATATCCTGGAGAAGACCGAGTTGATCGGCCTTTATCAAAAGACGCGCTGACGATGCAAACGTAGCAGACCACGCGGGCGCGATTTGCAGAATTTCCCGTTGACTCATTAAAGAATGTTACCCGGAGAGATTTTTAGCATAAGAGTTATCAAGAAGCAAGTTGTAAGATTTTTTCGATCTTTTTGTTGATAATTTTTTTGAGTTCAAAAGGGTTAAGGGATTCGAATTGTTGAGTGAGTTTGTGTTTGGCATGGTTTGAGACGTCAGCCGGA
>DPIG01000013.1 GCA_003522725.1 Candidatus Omnitrophota bacterium | reverse complement strand
ATCCCCAGACACATACCGTAACCTGAATTAAGTGCGGCAGGAGTGTCCGAGTTCCGGGGACACACGAGGGCTTTGGAGACGTTGTCCATAAGTTTTGCCATCAAACAATTTACGAACAAATTCGGCAAGCCCAGCCACTTCGGGATCGTCCGGCGGGAACGAAAATAACTTCCATTCTTTTTTTGGAAATTATGGTATACTTGTTGACGGCTTATGAGTCCGACAGTTTCAGAAAATCATCGAGGATCATAAAGATGAAATTGAAAAATCATGGAAAAAGCACTTAAGGTGCTGAAGTCATCCAGATTTCCACCCGCGGCATACGGCTTTTGGTTAATGACACGGAGTATTTCCTGCCTTATGAAGATTTTCCCTGGTTTCAGAAAGCTACTGTCGAGCAGATCCATCACGTTCAATTGCTTTACGGATTCCATCTGCGCTGGCCTGATCTGGATGTAGATTTGGCGCTGGATTCCTTCGGTCATCTTGCGCAATATCCCCTCGTTTACCGATAAAAGGTGCCAGGTTGAAATAAGCAATGAACCTAGGCCGTCCGGCGGCATTCTGTTCAAGGATATATTGAATAGTCGATTCAAAATTTTCTGTTGACAAGATTCGGTTTTTTGCTAAAATTCACGTTAGCATTCTGGCTAATAGAGTGCTAAATTTGCCCCAAACCCACAAACCCAGGTATCCGCTTAATAACGTTAAGGTTAAAATTTTTGATGACACCCCGCAAAGCTGATTTGCAAGACAGGAAAGAGCGGATATTGGCCATCACGGTGGACCAGTACATTAAAACCGTTTCGCCGGTGAGCTCTTCCTGCATTGTCCAGAAGTATGGGCTGGATTTCAGTTCGGCAACGATCCGTAACGTCCTCGCGGAGTTGGAGGAGGAAGGATATCTGACCCACCCGCATACCTCGGCCGGTCGCGTTCCTACCCAGAGAGGGTACCGGTATTACGTGGACCATCTGATGGAGGAGATCCAGCTCCTGGAGACTGAAAAAACGCGTATCCGCGCCGAATACAAACGGGAGTCCGCTGAACTGGACAAGCTTCTGGAGAGGACTTCCCGGGTGTTGTCCGAGACGACCCATTGCACAAGCCTTGTTTCCGTGGACGGATGGGGGAACCGGATCTTTTGCCAGGGGACGAGTTTCGTTGTTGAGTATCCGGATTACCAGGACATCAGCAAGATCCGGGGCATCCTTGCCGCGTTGGACGAGAAGGAGCGTTTGCTGCAGCTCATCAACAAGGAATTGGACGAACAAACGACGATATTTATCGGGAAAGAGCTCGAATGCGAAGATATCGATACGTGTTCTTTGGTCGTTTCCCGCTACCAGGCCAGACACGGTCCCAGCGGCCGCATCGCCGTCCTGGGCCCCACCTGGATGGATTATAAACGGGTCGTCTCCGCCCTGGATTATTTCTCGGATCTCATTGAAGAAATTCTCTGATGTCCCTCGAAAGATTTTGTATGGACGAAAAACAAAAAAAACAGGATGAACTACCGGGGCAAGAGACCGCTAAGGATAAAGACGCCGAATGCCGGAAACTGGCGGAAGAAGCGGCCAAGTACAAAGATCAGTATATCCGGCTCTACGCCGAGTTCGAGAACGCGCGCAAGCGCATGGAGCGCGAGCGGCAGGAATTCATCAAATACGCCAATGAAGGGTTGATCGCGGAATTTTTAAGCATCCTGGATAATCTGGAGCGCTCCGTCGAGGCCGCGCAGGCCAGGCATGAAGATTATGAAGCATTTTTAAAAGGCGTGGAGATGATCATGGCGCAGATCCACGAGATGCTCAAGCAAAACGACGTCAGGCCCATCGAGGCCAAGGGGCTCATGTTCGATCCTCATCGCCATGAGGTCCTGATGCAGGAAGAAACGGATGGTCCCGAAGAAGGAACGGTGATTGAAGAATTTCAGAAAGGATATGTCCTCGGGGATCGCGTTATTCGAACCAGTAAAGTTAAAGTAGCTAAAAACAAAGGAAAAAACTAGTCACCTTGTGACATTGAATTCAGGAGGAATAAAATGGCAAAAGCAATCGGTATTGATCTGGGAACATCGAACTCCGCCGCGGCGGCCATGGAAGGCGGACGCCCGACGATCATCCCTTCCGCGGAAGGCGCGGGGGTGGCCTCGGGCAAGGCGTTTCCGTCCTTCGTGGCCTTTACCAAAGACGGCCAGCGCCTGGTGGGCGAGCCGGCCCGCCGTCAGGCCCCGATGAATTCGGAAGGGACGATTTACGCGGCGAAACGCAAGATGGGGACGGATTTTAAGTACAAAGTTGCCGGAAAAGAATTTACCCCGCAGCAGATCAGCTCGTTTATCCTGCAAAAGATCAAGGCGGATGCCGAGAAATTCCTCGGGGAAACGGTCGAGGAAGCGGTCATCACGGTCCCTGCGTATTTTAACGATAACCAGCGCCAGGCCACCAAAGACGCCGGCGAAATCGCCGGGCTAAAAGTCATGCGCATTATCAACGAACCGACGGCGGCGTGTCTGGCGTACGGTCTGGATAAAGCGGGCAAAGAACAGAAGATCATGGTCTTCGACTTCGGCGGCGGGACGCTGGACGTCACCATCCTGGAGATGGGTTGGGACAATGAGCACAAGGCCGCGACCTTTGAGGTCCTGTCCACCAACGGCGACACCCAGCTCGGCGGTACGGACATGGATAATCTGCTCATCGGCCATATCTGCGAACAATTTAAAAAAGAAAGCGGGATCGACCTCAAGAACGACCGCATGGCTTTTCAGCGCTTGCGTGAGGCCGCCGAAAAAGCCAAGGTCGAGCTTTCCAGCACGGTCTCAACGGACATCAACCTGCCGTTTATCACGGCGGATTCCAGCGGCCCGAAGCATTTAACCTTGACGATTGACCGCGCCAAATTGGAAAGTTTGGTGGGTCCCTTGATCGACCGCTGCCGCGGGCCGATCGTGCAGGCGATCAAAGACGCTTCGTCGAAACCAGGATGCGAGAACATCAAGATCGACCGCGTCATTCTCGTCGGCGGCCCGACGCGCATGCCGATCGTGCAGCAATTTGTCGAAAAAGAGATCGGCCAGAAGATCGAGCGCGGCATCGACCCGATGGAGTGCGTGGCCCTCGGCGCCGCCATCCAGGCGGGGATCATCAAAGGCGAGGCCAAAGAGGTCCTTTTGCTCGACGTCACACCGTTGACGCTGGGCATTGAAACGTTGGGCGGGGTCTTTACAAAATTGATCGACCGTAACACCACGATCCCCGTACGCAAGAGCCAGGTTTTCTCGACGGCCGAGAACAATCAGCCCGCCGTGACCATCCGTGTCCTGCAAGGCGAACGTCCCATGGCCAACGACAACACGGAATTAGGCCGTTTTGATCTGGTTGGTCTTCCGCCGGCCCCGCGCGGCGTCCCGCAGATCGAAGTCAGCTTCGACATCGACACCAACGGCATCGTCCATGTGGCCGCGAAAGATAAAGGGACCGGCAAGGAACAATCGATCCGTATCACGGCGCCGACGAAGCTCTCCCAGGAAGAGATCGACAAAATGATCAAGGAGGCCGAAAAGTACGCCGACCAGGACAAGAAGCGTAAAGAAAAGGTCGAATTGGTCAACCAGGCCAACATGGTCCTTTATTCGACGGAAAAGGCCGTGGCGGATTACGGTGACAAGGTCTCGGCCGCCGAAAAATCCCAGGTGGAAAAGGAATTGGAGAACCTCCGAGAGGCTATCAAGACCGAGGATGAAGGCAAGATCAAGCAGGCCATGGACACGCTGCAGAAGTCCAGCCACAAATTGGCCGAAGAAGTGTACAAGGCCACGGCCGCCCAGCAGGCCGGCGCGGGTGCCGCAGGTGCTTCTCATGGCGGCGCTCATCAGCATGGAGGGGCAGCCGACCAGGATGCAACGGGTGGCGCCAGGCCCAAGGGTGAAGATGATGTCATCGACGCCGATTTCAAGGCGGAAGATGATAAAAAATAAAGAGGCAAAGAGATAAGAGGCAAGAAGCAGAGAAAAGCTAAAGAAAAATTTTGTTGTAGAGCAGCGAATTTTTCTTTGCATCTTTGTTTCTTGCCTCTCTGCTTCTTGGACAAGAGATGAAAAAAGATTATTACGAGATATTAGGCGTGGCCAAAAATGCCACCGCGCAGGAGATCAAGAAAGCCTACCGTTCGCTCGCCTTGAAACTTCATCCCGACCGCGTGCCGGAAGCGGAGAAAAAGGAAGCCGAGCACAAATTCAAGGAAATGTCCGAGGCCTACGGCGTTTTATCCGATCCCCAGAAACGGCAGATGTACGATCAGTACGGTCATGCCGGGATCGACCAGCAGTATACCTCTGAAGATATTTTCCGCGGCGCGGATTTCAGCGATGTTTTCGAGGGCGTGGACCTTGGGAACATCTTTGGACAGATCTTCGGCGAAAGCGATCTGGGGGATATTTTCGGCGGCGGGGGCGGCCGGGGGCGCCGTTCGCAACGTTCTCGCCGGGGACGCGATATCGAATATGAAGTAGAGATCCCGCTTGAAGAAGCTTGCAGGGGTGTTTCCAGGAAGATCACGATCCCGCGCCATGAGCATTGCGCGGCGTGTAACGGCTCAGGCGCGAAACCAGGCAGCAAGATGCAGACCTGCGGCCAGTGCGGCGGCCGCGGACAGGTGGTCATGTCCAGCGGGTTTTTCCGCATGCAACAGACCTGTTCGGCTTGCGGCGGGCGGGGGCAGACGATCACGGAATTTTGTCCCGAGTGTCAGGGCCGAGGCCAGGTGCGCGTCACGCGCAAGATCGATGTGAACATCCCCGCAGGGGTAGACAACACCTCGCGCTTGCGCGTGAGCGGCCAAGGGGAGGTTGGAAGCGCCGGCGCGGGCGATCTTTATTTATATATCCGGGTCCTGCCGCATGACGTTTTTGAGCGGGATGGGAACAATATTCATATGCGGTTGCCCGTTTCTTTTGTGAAGGCGGCCTTGGGCGCGGAGGTTTCCGTCCCCACCCTTAACGGCTCGGTCGCGATGAAGGTCCCGGCGGGAACGCAAAGCGGAAAGGTCTTCCGGCTCAAGGGCAAAGGGATGCCGGATGTGCATGGCGGATCCCATGGTGATCAGTACGTGCACGTGATGATCCATGTCCCCGAGAGACTCAACGCCGAACAAAAGAAGTTGTTGGAGAAATTCGCGGAGATAAGCGGGGAAGATATCGGTCCCTCGGGTGAATCCATTAGCGAGAAGATTAAAAAGGTATTTAAATAACCGGAGGGAAAAGAAATGCCAACTTATCAATATGAATGCGGCGCTTGCGGACACGGGTTTGAAGCCCTGCAGTCAATGGCGGACAAAAAGCTCAAGAAATGCCCGAAATGCGGCAAACCGAAGCTGCACCGCCTGATCGGCACGGGAAGCGGGATTATTTTCAGGGGGACGGGGTTTTACGAAACTGATTACAAAAGAAAAAGTGACCCGAAAGCGGCCAAGGCGGATTCCAGGCCTTCCGCCTCGGCTAAAGAAAGTTCCGCATGCTGCGGGGGCGGCGCATGCGGTCATTGACCTCAAGAGACCCTTCGACTCGCCCCAGGGGCTCGCTCAGGGTGAGCCCGAGAGAAAATAATCCCTCCCGAAGGGAGCCTGCCGGCGGCAGGCTCAAATTTCTCAAATTTTGGTTCCCTGTCTTTCTTTATTCTGGTATTATTTTTTATGCTTCTTCTCTGCCGGACCTGAAGCCGCCCCTGGAAATAAAGAACATCGACAAGGCCGTCCATGTCCTCGAATATCTGCCTTTCGGTTTTTTGTTGGCCGGAGCGTTCTCTCAACAGTGGCCCGCGGTCCGACTTTGGCAGGCAGTCACCATTTGTTCATTGTTGTACGGGATCAGTGACGAGTACCATCAAAGTTTTGTTCCGGGAAGAGAAGCGGGTATCCCGGATGTCATCGCCGATACAACAGGCGGGTTTTTAGGGGTATGGATATATCTGTTTCGCCAAAAGAGAATCAAGAACAAGTTAAGGGTCAGTTAACCATGTCCAGCATTAAGCCATTTCGGGCGGTCCGTTATAACACCGAGAAAATAAAGGACTTGGGGAAGGTGATGTGTCCGCCGTACGACGTCATGTCCCCGGATGAACGCGAGGATTTTGCCGCCCGTAGTCCGTATAATTTTGTTCATATTATCTTGCCGAAGGACGCGCCTGATGAAGACCGCTACAAGCGGGCCAGGAGGATATTCTCCGAATGGCATAACAGCTCCATCCTGGTCCAGGATGAAAAACCGGCCATTTATTTTTATAAACAGGAATACAAGGCCCTTGGCCAGAAATACAGCCGTCTCGGCTTTATTTCCCTTATGCATTTGAGCGACGGCGAGGACTCCAGGGTCAAGCCCCATGAGAACACGCACGCCCATGCCGTGGAGGACCGGTCCAAGCTCTGGCGCGCTCTCAATGCCAATTTAAGTTGCATCTTTGTGTGTTATTCCGACCGGCAGAAGAAAATAGAGAAGATCTTCACGAAAAAGGTGTTGTCGCAACAGCCCTGGGTGGACATCGTTGATGACGACGGGGTCTGGCACCGGCTTTGGTGCCTGGATGACGCGGCGCTCATCAGCGAGATCAACGCCTCCCTCGGGGACCAGGATCTGTTCATTGCCGACGGGCATCACCGCTACCGCGTGGCGCAAGAACTGCGCCGGCAGAAATTGGCAAAAATGACCGGGAAACCGACGGGTGATGAGCCGTTTAATTACGTCATGACGTATTTTACGAACATGGATTCCCGCGACCTGCAGATCTTGCCCATGCACCGCGTCGTCAAGTCGTTCCCGTCAGACCCGGGCGTCCTGGAGGAATATTTCCGGATCGATAAAATTTCCAATAAAAGGGAACTGCTTATCCCCCTGGCGCGCGCCGGGAAAAACGAGCATGCTTTCGGGTTATATACCAGAAGCGGCGTGCGGTTATTGCGCCTGCGCAATAAATCGCTGGTGGACAAGTTCATCAATGAAGGTTCCAAGGAATACAAGCATCTGGACGCGACCATCCTGAAGTATTTTGTTTTTGACAAGGCGGGCATCAAATCCGAAGACATCATTTACACCAAAGATTTCGATGAAGTGATCAGTATGGTCGACCAGGGGCAGGCCGCCGCCGGTTTCATCATGAATCCCGTCCCGATCACCCAATTGCAGGCCATTGCCCTCAACGGCGAGAAAATGCCGCCCAAGACGACTTATTTTTATCCCAAGGTGCTGTCTGGCTTGACGGTTTATACCATGGATTGATCCGCGCGCGTATACCGTACCCAAATCAAAAAGTTATGGCTTTGTTCGGAAGCAAAAAATACACGCTTGTCACGGTCAAGAAAAAGGACATCCCCGCCGGGTTGTGGATGAAGTGTCCCGACTGTGAATCCCCCACCTACAAGAAGGAACTTGAGAACAATCTTCACGTCTGCGTCAAGTGCGGCTATCACTTTTCTCTCTCCGCGCGTCAGCGCATCGACATCTTTCTCGATGAAGGGACATTCCAGGAGATGGACACTAATCTCGTTTCAACTGACCCTCTGGGTTTTAAGGGGCCAAAGACGTATAAAGAAAAACTGGGCAGCGACCAGAAGGCGACCGGACTCAACGATGCCGTTATCACCGGGACAGGGCTGCTGAAAAAGAAGCCCGTCGCGCTGGCCGTGACGGATTCCCGGTTTATTATGGGTTCAATGGGATCGGTTGTCGGCGAGAGGATTACGCGCCTGGTGGAACACGCCACGGCAAACCGTTTGCCCGTCGTCATTATTTCCGGATCCGGCGGCGGCGCCCGGATGTATGAAGGGGTATACTCGCTGATGCAGATGGCCAAAACCTGCGCGGCATTGGCGCGTCATAATAAAGCGGGGCTGCTTCACATTTCTTTTCTGACCAATCCCACGATGGCGGGCATCATGGCCTCGTTCGCGGGGATCGGTGATGTCATCATCGCCGAACCCAAGGCCTTGATCGGGTTCACCGGCCCGCGGGTCATTGAACAGACGATCCGCCAAAAACTGCCCGAAGGGTTTCAGCGCTCCGAATTCCTGCTGGCGCACGGCCTCATTGACATGATCGTCAAGCGCAAAGACAGCCGGGATGTGGTCGGCCAGATCATTGAATATACGGCTGGTCGAGGGGGCAAATAATTCGTTGCTTTTCAGGATGTTTTTTTATAGAATGAGCACCTTGTCCACCATTGACCATTAACCCTTCACTATTCACGATATTCCAATGGCCCAGATCAGCGTTCGGGATGTAACGAAAATTTACAAAGGCGGCGTTAAGGCTGTCGACAATGTCAATCTAGGCATTGAGAACAAAGAATTTATGGTCCTTGTCGGGCCTTCCGGCTGCGGGAAATCCACGACGTTGCGGATGATCGCGGGTCTGGAGGAGATCAGCAGCGGCAAGATATGGATCGGCAACCGTCTGGTCAACGATGTCCCCGCCAAAGATCGCGATATCGCGATGGTCTTTCAGAATTACGCCCTCTACCCTCACATGAGCGTCTTTGAGAATATGTCTTTCGGGCTAAGGCTTCGCAAATACCCAAAACATGAGATCGTCCGCCGTGTCCAGGAAGCCACAGAAATTTTAGGGATCAAGCATTTGCTGGAACGCCGTCCGCGGCAGCTCTCCGGCGGCGAACGCCAGCGCGTGGCCCTGGGCCGCGCCATCGTGCGTAAACCGCAAGCGTTTTTGTTCGACGAACCTTTAAGCAACCTTGACGCCAAATTGCGCGTTCAGATGCGCACCGAGATCCACAAACTGCGTTTGCGTTTACAGACGACCTTTGTTTACGTGACCCATGACCAGACCGAGGCCATGACGCTCGGCGACAAGATCGTCGTCATGAAAGACGGAAAAGTGCAGCAGTGCGCGGACCCCATGACCATTTACGACAAACCGGCCAATAAATTCGTGGCCAGCTTTATCGGTTCGCCGCCGATCAATCTGATGCAGGGGCGCATCATCAAAAAAGAGCGCAAGCTTTATTTCGATGAAGGCAAATTCCAGGTCAAATTAGTCGAGGATATGCACAGAGTTCTGGCCGCGCATGAAGGCAAAGAGATCATCTTCGGCATCCGCGCGGAAGACATTTATGACAAGCTCTTTGTCTCCGAGGCCTCCACGGAAAATACTATCCGTGCCGCCTGCGAGGTCGTTGAGCCATTGGGGTCGGAAGTCTATTTATATCTCAATTCCGGGAAAAATATGTTTATCGCGCGCGTTGGTGCTCATAATAGACCGGAAGTCAACCGGGACATGGATCTTGTGCTGGACATGAGCAAGGTGCACTTTTTTGACCGAGAAACCGAAAAAACCATCGTATAGTTTTTACTTCTTCCTCGCCACCGCCTTAATACTCGTCCTCGTCGCTTTTTTTGTCTTCGCGGTTTTCTACGAAACCGCGTTTTTTATCTTTCTTGCCATCGGGTTGGCCGCCATCCTGCTTTATCTGTTTCCACTTTATTTTGGGCTCAACAAGAAACAAGCGGAGATCGTCCTGCAGATCCAGAACCTCGAGGAGAAGCGGAATCTCGTTGAGGCCGAGATCAAGGAAGAAAAGTTGTTCATCGGATCCCTGCGCAAGAAGATCGATCTTTACGGTGAATTGAGGGTGCTGACCGAGCGGTTGAGCCAATGCCTTTCCCTCAATGACACCTCAACGGCTCTTTCCGAAGAGGTCAACAAATTTTTCGGGGAAAAAGACAGGACAATGATCCTTTACTTGTTCCATTCCCGGACCGGAGAGCTGGGCATTTCTTCTTCACACAAAGGTCAGATGCGCGTCAACATCAAATCGAAGAAAGGGGACCTTTACGACCAGTCGGTCGCGCGCGCCATGCAGCCGTTATTGATCGAAGATACCAAAAGAGATTACCGTTTCGATGAAGAAAAAATGGCGGGGGAAGAGACAAGGCCGGTCCGTTCTTTGATGATCGCGCCTTTGACGATCGGCAGGAAGGCCCTGGGGATCCTGCGCATGGACAGCCCTCACGAGAAGAATTTTACCACCGAAGATCTGCGGTTTTTGACCACCATTGCCGACGTGGGCGCGGTCGCCGTCGAGAACGCGCAACTGTACGAACGTTTGGAACAACTGGCCATCAAGGACAGCCTGACCGGTCTTTATTTGCGGCGTTATCTGCTCGAGCGTTTATCTATCGAGGTCAGCCGGCAAACGCGCCGGAAGGGCGAGATGTCGTTTTTTATGTTTGATTTGGACAAGTTCAAGCAATACAACGACAAATTCGGACACGTGGCTGGGGATATCGTTTTGCGCGCGGTGGCGACGGCCCTGACCGGTTTCTTCCGGCAGCCGGGCGATCTTGTCTGCCGTTACGGCGGCGAGGAATTTTGCGTCCTGATGCCGGATTGCCCAAAGGTAAAAGCCGTCGGATTGGCCGAAGAACTGCGCAAGAAAATCGAGGAACAAACTATAGTTTTGAGACGGGAGAAGACCAGGATAACTGTTTCCATCGGAGTGGCCTCTTTCCCGAAGGACGCGATCAACCCGGGGGAATTGATCCATAGAGCGGACTTGGCCCTTTATCAGGCGAAGGAAAAGGGCCGCAACCAGGTGTGTGCCGCATGACGACCGTGATGCCCTTGGCTGTTATGACCTATGTCGCGCTGGCCGCGTATTGCGCCCGGAAGGTCGTCGAGGCCCTGGAGCTGAAACAACAGGATCAGATCCTCGAAGAAAGCGCGCGGTCGCAGTCGCTGGTCAACCAGAAAGAGTCGCTTTACGTGGAGAGATTGCGCCTGGAGAACCAGGTCCTGGAGATCCTTACGCTCTATGAGATCATGAAAGAGATCACCCAGAGCTTGAGTGAGAAGGAAGCCTTCGAGATTTTCAAGAATAAACTGGGCGATCATGTCAATTTCACGGAGTGCTTGTTGGTGCATCCCCTTTGTGATGAGATCAATGATTATAAAAGTTCGACGGGCTGTTTTTCTTTCGTGCTCCAGGGAAAAACCGGGACGCTCGGCTATCTGGTCGTCAAGGGGATGCCCCGGGAGCATCATGAAAAATTCATGATCCTCGGTCATCAGTTCGCCCTGGCCTTGCGGCGTATCAAATTTTATCACGAGATCGAACGCATCGCGATCACCGACAGCCTGACGGAATTGTACACACGCCGTTACGCGGTCGAGCGTTTTCAGGAAGAATTAAAACGTTCGCAGGCGCGCGGCATGAAGCTGTCGTTCCTGATGGTCGATGTCGATCATTTCAAGACCCTCAACGACCGGTACGGTCATCTGATGGGAGATCAGATTTTACGGGAAGCGGGAAAATTGATCCGGGAGAACACCCGGGAGATCGATATCGCGGGGCGTTTTGGAGGGGAGGAATTTTGCGTGGTCCTGCCGGACACCGACCGGCCCGGGGCGCGTTTCGCCGCGGAGCGTATCCGTCACGCGGTCGAGGCCGGCGTCATCAAGGCCTACGACGCCGAGGTCAAGATCACCGTAAGTCTGGGTGTCGCCACTTATCCCGAAGACGGGACCCGGCTAGAAGAATTGACTGACAAGGCCGATTGGGCGCTCTACCGCGCCAAGCGTGAGGGACGAAACCGCATTTGCGTCTTTGGCGTTTATGATTGATTTATGATTGATTCAGCTTGAATCCCGCCAGCTGTTCATGTACAATGACTCCGTTTTAATATTAATATTTCAGAGGACCCATATGCCGTTGTACACCATCGGGGTCGATGTCGGGGGAACGAATATCAAGCTGGGACTGGTTGCTCCTTCCGGGAAGATCATAGCTAAAACCAATTTAATTACAAAGAGTTATGTCCGTCATCCTCGCCAGTTAATTAACGCTCTTGTGGCGGCGGTCCGATCCCTTGTCAGGGAGAACGGCAAGACAATGAAAGATATTGCCGGCATCGGGATCGGGTTGCCGGGGCAGATCAATGGCCCGCAAGGGATTGTCATTTTCCTGCCGAATGTCCCGGGATGGAGAAATGTTCCATTACGCAAGATTATCCAAAAGCAGTTAAAGGTTCCCGTATTTATGGATAATGATGTAAACCTGATCGCTTTGGGAGAATGGAAGCTCGGTGCCGGGAAAGGGTACAAGAATCTGGTCTGCATTACGCTGGGGACGGGTGTCGGTGGCGGACTTATCTTCGATGGCGGTCTTTACCGTGGAGAAGGTTTTGTTGCCGGAGAGATCGGTCATATGCCTTTGAACGAACACGGCCCCGCGTGTAATTGCGGCGGGATGGGGTGTTTTGAGCGTTACGTAGGCAATCGAACGTTGATGGCTAAAGCCGCGAAGGTGTTCGGAAAGAAGAATATCCGGCTTGAAGAGACGTTTGCTTTAGCCAGCAGTGGCAACGTCCGCGCCGTCCGGTTCTGGCGGGAGACCGCCACGCATATCGGCAATGCCTTGGTAGGGGTCATCAACCTGCTGAATCCGAGGTTGGTCATTGTCGGCGGCGGGGTCGCCGGTAATTATAAATTTATGGAAAAGACGATTCAAAAAGTGGTTCGGGACCGCGCGATGACGGTCCAGAGCGCCATGGTTCGAATTGTGCGGGCCCGTTTGGGTGACGAGGCCGGCATCCTCGGCGCGCATATTCTGGTGAAGGAATCCATCTTTGGACGCTAATCCGGTGATCAAAAAAACGGGGATTGCGTTGATCTTGCTGGCCGTGAGTATCCCCGTTTTTATTTTGGGTTTCGCGGGGGCGGAAGAAACGCAGCCGGTTGCGGCGCCGTCTGCCGCGGTCCCCTCCGGTGGAGTTCAGCCGGACGTACTCCAGCCAGATGAAGTTCAGCCGGATGAATCCGGGCCCGCCGCCGGGCCGGCCACTTCCGTTGAGCTCAACGGCGATATCATCGAATATTCGATGGATGGCAACAAGGTCACCGCGCAAGGTAACGTTGTGATTTTTTATAACGATGTCACCCTGACCTGCGACCGGGTGGAGTTCTCCCGGAATACGGGCACCGCCCATGCCAAAGGTAATGTCCGTCTTATCAAGGGTGGCGAGAGTGAGATTTCCGGCGAGGAAATGACGTTCAATTTTGAGAAAATGACCGGGGATTTCGCGCCGGCCTCGATTTTTGCCAACCCTTATTATGGCAAGGGTGAAGAGGTTTCCAAACTCGACGCGGGTCATATCCTCATGCGCAAGGGCTATATCACCACCTGCGATCATGACCGGCCGCACTACCGCATCGCCGCCGGTAAAATCGATATTTATCCCAAGGACAAGATGGTGGCCCGCAAAGTGTGTATGAAAATCGGCGGCGTGCCGGTATTGTATATCCCCAAGTTCAGCCAGGATCTGACGGGGAAAAGGCCGCGGTTTGTTTTTACCCCCGGATATGACAAGGAATGGGGGATGTTTTTGTTGACCGCCATGCGGTATGAATTAAACGATAATGTAAAAGGGTTTTTGCATTTCGATGCCCGTGAGAAAAAGGATATCGCTTCAGGTTTTGATGTCACTTATAAAACACCGCACGCGGGCTCCGGCACGATCAGGACTTATTATATGAACGAACGCAGCATCACCTCGAAACATTTTTATCAGCCGCGTCCCAGCCCGACCATCGAGCGCGAGCGTTTCAAGGCGGAATGGCGGCACAAGTGGGACATCGACCAAAAGACCAACGCGATCTGGCAGTATTACAAATTAAGCGACAATACTTTATTAAAAGAGTACTTTGAGCGGGAATTTGACAAGGATGGATCGCCGGACACGTTTTTTCTCTTGACCAGGAATTTGACGAGCGGGGTCATGAGTTTCCGCACGGACAAGCGCGTGAACCGTTTTGAAGGGATGGTCGAGCGTCTGCCGGAATTGCGCTATGACCTGTCAAGCCAGAAGATCGGCGAAACGAATTTTTATGCGAGAAATACGACCATTTACTCCAATCTGAGCAGCAAGGAGGCTTCTCCAACGGAAGTCCGCAGGGAGACGATGCGCCTGGATGCGGATAACGAACTCTCTTATGCGATGAAAGTCGGATTCATTGAACTCCGGCCGTTTGTCGGCGGAGAACATACGTATTACAGCAAGACCAAAGACCCGGAGGAATATGATGCCATCCGCGGAATATTCCGTACGGGGGCAAGCTTAAGTACAAAATTTTATAGGGTGTTTGATACGGCAACAGATCGATGGGGACTCGATATCAACCGCTTGAGGCATATCGTTACCCCGTCGGTTTCTTATTTTTACAATCATACGCCGACGTTTACTTCCAACGATCTGGATTCTTTCGACGGCATTGACAGCAAAGATATCGGACATTCCGTCAACTTTTCCGTAGAAAACAAATTACAGACGAAAAGAAATAATGACGTGGTCGAGCTGCTGCGCGCGGTCATAGGAACGGATTTCGCTTTAAAAGAGAACCCCGGCAAGGGGGGTTTTAATGTCATTACCACGGACATTGATTTTCGTCCCGTTGACCGGATCATGTTTTATTTTGATTCCACATATGACACGCGTGAGGAATATCTGACCACGGCCAATTTCGACATGTACATTAACGGGGGAAAGAACTGGTGGGGCAACATCGGCAAACGGTGGAGCCGGCAGGTCGATGATCAGATTACAACGGAACTGGGGTATAAACTTAATCCTAAATGGGCGATAAAAACGTATAACCGTTTTAATGTCCGCAGCGGGCAGCATAAGGAACAACAGCTTACGCTTACCCGCGATCTGCACGAATGGACCATGGACATCAATTTCAACGAGACCAGATCGCAAGGCAGCGAGATCTGGATCGTCTTTACGCTCAAGGCATTCCCGGATTTTGTCGTGGATCTGGGGACAAGCTTCAACAAGCGTAAGGCCGGCTCGCAAAGTTCGGAAGGAGATTAAACATGAATATCGCCGTTATCGGGTCCGGGTATGTCGGGTTGGTGACCGGGGTTTGCCTGGCGCACATCGGGCATACCGTCATCTGCGTGGATAATAATTATGAGAAGATCAAACGCCTCAAGCTTGGAAAAGTCCCGATCTATGAACCTGGCCTGGAAGAACTGTTGAAGAAATATCTCAAAAACAAGCGGTTGTCGTTCTCCACATCGATCGTTGACGCCGCGAAGAAATCCACCGCGATCTTCATCGCTGTCGGAACACCGTCGAAGAAGAACGGCGAGGCCGACTTGACTTACGTGGAGAATGTGGCCGGGGATATCGCGCGCGCCATGGATTCCTACAAACTGATCGTTGAGAAGTCGACGGTTCCCGCCGATACCGGCCAGCGTATCAAGCGCACCATCGCCATGAACCTGCCGAAGAAATTCCGGAAGGGAAGCGAGGTGACGCTGGACTTCGACGTGGCCTCCAACCCTGAATTCCTGCGTGAAGGTTGCGCGGTGCATGATTTTATGAATCCCGATCGTGTCGTCATCGGCGTCGAGTCGACCAAGGCTGAACGGCTTTTGCGCGAGATTTACGCGCCTTTGAAACCGACCATGGTTGTCACCGACATCAATTCCGCGGAATTGATCAAACACGCTTCGAATTCGTTCCTGGCCGCCAAGATATCCTTCATCAACGCCATCGCGCAGATCTGCGACCACGTCGGCGCGGATGTCCTGAAGGTCGCCGAAGGCATGGGATTCGACAAGCGCATCGGGCGCAAATTCCTCGACGCGGGAATCGGCTACGGCGGCAGCTGTTTCCCGAAAGACGTTGACGCCTTCATCCGCCTTAGCGAAAAAAGCGGTTACCATTTTAACCTGCTCAAAGAAGTCCGTAGCGTCAATGAAGACCAAAAGGCCCTCTTTGTGCGGTTGATCGAGGACAAGCTATGGATCATCAAAGATAAGGTCATCGGCATTCTGGGGGTCGCGTTCAAGCCGGATACCGATGACATGCGTAACGCCCCCGCCATCGGCATTATCGAGACGCTGCAACACGAAGGGGCCAAAGTCAAGGTCTATGATCCCCAGGCCATGCCCAACGCCAAAAAGGTTTTCAGGGATGTGACGTATTGCAATGACCCATACGCCCTGGCCCAAGGCTGCGATTGTCTGTTGTTGTTGACGGAATGGGATGAATTCAAGAAACTGGATTTTAAAAAAATCAAACGCGTTATGAAGCACGCCATCCTTTTTGACGGCCGGAACTTGTACCATGACCAGAGCCTCAAGGCGTCGGGGTTTGAATATTACGGCGTCGGCCGGGGGATGCTGGAACGCAAAAGGGGCTGATAAAGTGTCAAAAACGTTGCGGGCAAAGATTGTGTCGAAGAAAGCGAAGATCGCCGTCATCGGGCTGGGATACGTGGGGTTGCCGCTCGCCGTGAATTTCGCCAAAAAAGGTTTTCAGGTCTTTGGGTTGGATACCGATCAAGACCGTGTCCGTAATATCCGGAAGAAAAAGAGTTATATCCTCGATATCCCCAGCCGTGAGTTGGCAGCGGTTGTTGCCGGCGGGCATCTCTCGGCTGCCACGACCTTCGATTGTCTGCGGACGGTCGATTGCATCATCATCTGCGTTCCCACGCCATTGAAGCGCAAATACACGCCGGATATCGCCTATATTTTGAGCGCGGTACGCACCATCTGTAAATATATCAAGAAAGATACGCTCGTCGTGCTTGAGAGTACGACTTATCCAGGCACCACCGAAGAGCTTATCAAGCCGGAGCTGGAAAAAAGCGGACTGAAATCCGGCAAGGATTTTTTTCTTTCGTTTTCGCCGGAACGCATCGACCCGGGCAATAAAACGCATGACGTCACCAGTATCACAAAGGTGGTCGGCGGCCTGACACCCGAAGGCGGCGAACTGACGAAGCTCCTTTATGAGCAGATCATCGCGCGCGTCCACATGGTCTCCTCGGCCAAAGCCGCCGAGATGACCAAGCTGCTGGAGAATACGTTTCGTATCATCAACATCGGCTGGGCCAATGAAGTGGCCATGATGTGCCGCAAGATGGGCATCGATGTTTGGGAAGTGATCGACGCGGCCAAGACGAAGCCCTTCGGCTTTATGCCTTTTTATCCCGGGCTCGGCGTTGGCGGGCACTGCATTCCCGACGACCCGTTGTACCTTTACTGGAAGGCCAGGCACCATGGCTTCAGCTCGAAATTCATCAAGCTCTCCGCGGATATTAATTCCGCTATGCCTTCCTACGCGGCCGATTCCCTGGCCGGAATCTTGAAAAAGAATAAAAAGAGCCTGAAAAATTCCAGGATCCTTGTTTTGGGCGCGACATACAAAAAAGACGTCAAAGACCTGCGCAAATCGCCTTCCTTGAAATTGATCGAGATCCTCCAGGAAAGAAAATGCAAAGTCGATTATTCCGATCCGTTTATCCCGTATTTAAGGATCGGGACCATTAACCTTAAATCCGTCACCTCAAACAAACAAAATATTTCCCGTTATGATTGCGTGGTCATCGCCACCGACCACACCAATGTTGATTATAAATCCATCCTGAATTCCGCGCGGGCGATCTACGACGTGCGCAACGTTTATAAGGGGATTAAAAACGATAAAATAACAAAAATCTAGCTATGTTGACATGAGAGGCCTATGAGCAAAAAAACAGTTGTTGTTACCGGCGGGGCCGGATTTTTAGGAAGCCATCTTTGCGACCGTTTTATCGGGGAAGGGATGCGGGTCCTCTGCGTGGATAATGTCATCACCGGCAACACCCGCAACATCGACCATCTCATGAAGGATTCCAATTTCCGGTTCATCCGCCATGATATTTCCAGGGAGTTCCGGTTGAACGATCCCGTGGATTATATCCTGCATTTCGCCTCGCCCGCGAGCCCGGTGGATTATCTGAATTTTCCGATCCCGACGCTGAAAGTCGGTTCTTTGGGGAGCCATAACGCGCTTGGGCTGGCCAAATTAAAGAAAGCGCGCTTTTTACTCGCCTCAACTTCGGAAGTCTACGGCGATCCCGAGGTGCATCCGCAAAAAGAATCTTATTGGGGACACGTGAACCCCATCGGGCCGCGCGGGGTTTACGACGAAGCCAAACGTTTCGCTGAAGCGATCACCATGGCCTACCACCGCTATCATAAACTGGACACGCGCATCGTCCGGATCTTCAATACTTACGGGCCGCGCATGCGCATCAACGACGGGCGGGTCGTGCCTAATTTTATCCACCAGGCCATGCACAATGAGCCGCTGACCGTTTATGGCCGTGGTACGCAGACGCGGTCGTTTTGCTATCACTCGGACCTTGTCGAGGGGATCTTCCGGCTGTTGAAATCCGATGTCACCACACCCGTGAACATCGGCAACCCGGATGAGTTCACCATTCTTGAATTCGCGAAACTGGTCATCAAGTTTTCGAACACGAAAAGCAGGGTCGTTTACAAACCGCTGCCTGTGGATGACCCCAGGCAGCGTCGACCGGATATTACTTTAGCCAAAAAACGTTTGGGTTGGACGCCGAAAGTGAAACTCGAAGAAGGGCTCAAGCACACAATCGCGTGGTTTCAAGAGCATGAAACGGATTAAGATATGATACCGGGAAAACCGACGGGCCTGGGGACGATCAACAAAGACGATTTAGCCAATTTTGAGAAAGAAATCGCCGGGATCTTTGCCACGGGCGTTATCCGGGCGCCGGTGCATCTGCGCGCGGGCCGGGAAGAGCAACTCATCAAGATATTCCAGGAGAACGCGATCGGTCCGGAAGATTTTGTTTTCGGCCATTGGGATTCTCACGAACTGGCGCTTTTAAAAGGCGTGCCCAGCGATGAGGTCAAGCAGGCCATTATCGACGGCAAGAGTATTTCTTTATGCTTCCCGAAATACAACGTTTTTTGCACGGGGATTGTGGGAAGCTTGATGGGAACCGCCACGGGTGTTGCCTGGGCGCTTAAAAACCAGGGCAAAAAGGGACGGGCATTCATTTTCTGCGGTGACATGTCGGCTGAAACAGGGATATTCCATGAAGCGGTCAAGTATGCTTTTAATTTCGATCTGCCGGCGACGTTTGTGGTCTCTGACAACGGGTTAAGCGTCATGACCGACACCCGCGCGGTGTGGGGCGCCCCGGAGCCGTGGTTTAAGGGAACCAAGTACGAAAAGAAGATCATTTATTTCAACTACACCAACACCTATCCCCATTCGGGGTTGGGATGGAAGATCAAATTCTAATGAAAAGAGACGATAGACAATCGACCATAGACCATAGACAAAAGATTGGTCTATTGTCGATGGTCTGTAGTCAATGGTCTGAGCGATGAAGTATTTTGATGAGCTAAAACGAACCATGGAATGGGTGGCGCAGCAGCCGAAAACCTTGTTTGTCGGCCAGACGGTCGCCGGGCCCGGCACGTTTATGTTCTCCACGTTAAAAGACGTCCCGCCGGAAAAGGCGCTCGAGATGCCCATCAATGAAAGTTTCCAGATGCAGTTTACGTTGGGGTTGGCGCTGGCGGGTTATGTGCCTGTTTCCGTTTACCCGCGTCAGAATTTCCTTTTGCTGGCAACGGGCGATATGTCAAACATGATCGATAAAATGCCGGCGATCAGCGGCAATACGGTCCTGCCCAGGATCCTGATCCGGGTGGCGACTGGGCCTGATGAACCGGTCCACCCCGGGCACCAGCACGTGGGGAATTTCGCCGAGGCCTTCCGTAAAATGTTCGCATGGATCGAGGTCGTTGAGCTCAACGAGCCGGAGGACATTTTCCCGGCGTACCAGCGTGCCTTCGAGCGCAAGGACGCCAGGGCGACATTGCTTATTGAGCACGGGAATTTTTATAATCAGAAGTGAGATGAATAGGTGATCAGTAGCCGGTGGTCAGTGTTCACTGACCGCTGACCACTGACCACTGACCACTGACCACTGCCATGAATAAAGATTCAAGGATTCTAGTCGTCGGTCATAACGATATCATTGAAAAATCGTTAACGGGTCATTTTACAGCCGGTCATTTCACCCATGTTTTTTCATCTTCGGCGATCGCCTTGAATGCGGCGATCCAGCCGGCGGTGTATGATTTCTTCGCCGAACACAGACCGGAATATGTTTTCCTGACCTCGACGCGATCCGGCGGGATCGAGGCCAACCAGAAACAGGCGGCGGAATTTATTTATCATAATCTGGGAAGCCAGAACAATATTGTTTACGCGGCCTGGAAATTTGGAGTAAAGAAACTACTCTATCTCGCCAGCTCTTGCGTGTATCCGAAAGGATGCCCCCAGCCGATAAAACCGGAGTGTCTTTTAACCGGAGAACTGGAACAGACGAGTGAACCTTACGCGGTCGCGAAGATCGCCGGCATCAAATTATGTCAGGCTTACCGTCGACAATACGGTTTAAACGCGATCGTCGCGATTCCCGCCACGGTCTACGGCCCCGGCAGTGACACCGATCCGGCAACGGCCCACGTGCTGGGCGCCTTGTTGGGCAAATTCATCGATGCCGCCAAGAATAACAGTCCGCAAGTCACTATCTGGGGAACGGGCGTCCCGCGGCGGGAATTCTTGTTCGCGGATGATTTCGTGGCGGCATGTCTTTTCCTGATGGAACGCTACGAGGGCGATGGAGTAATGCATATCGGCTCCGGAAGCGATGTGACCATCAAAGAATTGGCCGAAATGATCCAGCGGGTCTGTGGGTATGAGGGAAGGATCGTTTTTGACGCGGCGAAACCCGACGGTGCCATGCGTAAACTTCTCGATAGCAGCCGCCTGACACAGATGGGCTGGCGGCCCAAAGTTTTGCTGGAAGAAGGAATTCGAAGGATGTATGAACATTGTTAGAGTCGTATGTTGTAAGTCGTAAGTGGTAAGCTAAAAAACATCAGGGTTTTTGCTTTCGACTTATCGCTTACGACTTACTACCAACACAGAATGGAGTTGTTAACATGCATATTTTAGTGACCGGGGGGGCGGGATACATAGGTTCAGTGCTCGTTCCCCTGTTCCTTCAGGAAGGCCATCAGGTCACAGTCGTAGACAACTTTATGTACGACCAGACCTCGCTTCTGGATTGCTGTCATTATCCGGGGCTGACCATCATCCGCGGCGACGCGCGCGATGAAAAATTGATGGGTGAGCTCATCAAAAAATCTGACGCCATTTTTCCATTGGCGTGTTTGACCGGGGCGCCTTTGTGCGACAAGAAGCCGCAAGAGGCACAGGAAATCATTTTGGACGCGTTAAAACTGATCTTAAAATTGCGCGGCAAAAGCCAGATGATCATTTACCCGACGACGAATAGCGGTTATGGTGTAGGGGAAAAGGGAAAATTCTGCACGGAGGAAACGCCTTTGAGGCCGATTTCTTTATACGGCCGGCTGAAAGTCCGGGCTGAAGAGGCCGTGCTTGGCGCTGGAAACGGCGTGACGCTGCGCCTCGCCACGGCCTTTGGCATATCCCCGCGGATGCGCCTCGATCTTCTGGTGAATGACTTTACCTTCCGGGCCGTGAAGGAAGGTTACGTCGAACTTTTTGAGCCCCATTTTAAGCGTAACTTTATCCATGTCAGGGATGTCGCGCACGCCTTCCTGCATATGCTCAAGAATTTCGACAAGGCCAAGGGCCAGGCGTACAACGTCGGCCTAAGTGACGCCAATTTGAGCAAACTGGAACTGTGCGAGGCGATCAAAAAGCACGTCCCCGATTTCAAGTTTACGGAATCCAAAACGGGAAAAGATCCCGACAAAAGGGATTATATTGTCAGCAATGAAAAAATCGAAAAAACGGGGTTCCGTCCGCAAGTATCCCTTTCCGCGGGTATCCAGGAATTGATCAAAGGGTTTACCGTCATTAGCGCGAACCGGTCCATGACCAGCCATCTGACAAATGTATAAACTTTAAAGTAGAGAGTCTGCTTTCTACTCTTACTATGAGCCAGCTAGACATTCTTTTTGTCCATCCCAACGCCTCCCAAAAGATCTACCAGGATCTCAGCAAGGATTTCTCCGCCATCGAACCGCCGATCTGGGCGGGGATGCTCGCCGCGCATTGCCAGAAAAAAGGTTTTCACGCCGACATTCTGGATTGTGAAGCCTGGCATATGGATGAGGCGCAATCTGTGGCCAGGATCAAGGAAGCAAACCCCAAGGTGAGTTGTTTTGTCGTCTATGGCCAGCAGCCCTCGGCGAGCTCGCAGAACATGGAAGGTGCGGTTGCTTTGGCCGAAGCGCTCAAAGTGGAATTCCCGCAAACCAGGATCCTTTTTGTCGGCGGCCACATCGCGGCCCTTTCACGGGAAGTCCTGGAAAAACACCCTTGCATCGATATGGTCTGCCAGAATGAAGGGGTGTATACGATCTCCAATCTGCTGAAGACGAATTTGCGCGACAAGTTAGACCAGGTCGATGGCCTCGGTTACCGCGACAACGGCAGGGTCGTCCTTAACCGCCCTTCGCCCATTGTGCCCAAGCAGGATCTGCCGGAGGAGATGCCGGGGATCGCCTGGGACAAATTGCCGATGGAGCGTTACCGCACTTCGTTGTGGCATTCGTATTCAAATAATTGCGAGCGTCAGCCATTTGCCGCGCTTTACACGAGCCTGGGCTGCCCGATGAAGTGTTCGTTTTGCATGATCAATATCATCAACCGCCGGGAGAACGAATATTCCGACGGCAGCGCGGTATTCCGTTATTGGGACCCGGATTTCATCATCCGGGATTTTGACTATTTCGCGAAGATGGGCATCAAGAACGTCAAGATCGCCGATGAACTCTTTGTGCTCAACCCCGCCCATTTCATGAAACTCTGTGAACTGATCATCGCGCGCGGTTACAAATTCAATATCTGGTGCTATTCGCGCGTCGACACGGTCAAGGAACAGTACTTGGAGACGCTCAAGAAAGCGGGCGTCAACTGGCTGGCGCTGGGTATTGAAAGCGGTAATACCAAGGTGCGTAAAGACGTGACCAAAGGACGGTTTGAAGACGTGGACATCCGCTCCGTCGTCAAGAAGATCCGCGCCCACGATATCAACGTGATTGCCAATTATATCTTCGGTTTGCCCGAGGACGATTTGACCACCATGCAGACAACGCTCGATCTGGCCCTGGAGATGAATACGGAAGAGGCGAATTTTTATTCGGCCATGGCTTACCCGGGCAGTCCGCTCTACGGTGAGGCGAAGAAAAAAGGGTGGAAGCTCCCCGGCCGTTACGCCGGGTTTTCGCAGCATTCCTGGTACGCGCAGCCGTTGCCCACGAAATATTTGACCGCCGAACAGGTGCTGGAATTCCGGGACAAGGCCTGGATGAAATATCACACCAGCCCGGCGTTTCTGGCTTTACTGAAAAAACGGTTTGGGCAGACCGCCGTCGATGAAACGCTACGCTCGACGCAGATCAAACTCAAACGAAAGATCCTTGAACAGAAAGTGACCGCCCCATGATCATCAGCCGGACACCTTTTCGCATTTCATTTTTCGGAGGCGGCACGGATTACCCCGCCTGGTTCAAAGACCACAAGGGCGCCGTCCTGGCGACGACCATCAACAAGTATTGTTATATCAGCTGCCGTTATTTGCCGCCATTTTTTGAGCACAAATCCCGGATCATTTATTCGATCATCGAGACCGTCAAGGGCGCTGGGGACATCAAACACCCGTCGGTGCGCGAGGTCTTGAAATTCCTCAAGATCCGTGACGGCGTGGAGATCCACCACGACGGCGACCTTCCGGCGCGCACGGGGCTGGGCTCAAGTTCCGCGTTTACCGTCGGGCTCTTGAACGTGCTCTACGCCCTTAAAGGCGTCATGCCCACCAAGGACCGCCTGGCCAGGGAAGCCATTCACGTGGAACAGCAGATGTGCCAGGAAAGCGTCGGTTGCCAGGACCAGACGCTGGCCGCCTACGGCGGGTTTAACTTCATCGAATTCGGCGGGAATAATCATTTGCAGGTGCGCAGCATCACCATCCCCGCGAATACGCTCAAAGGCTTGCAGAGCCATCTGATGTTGTATTTCACCGGATTTTCCCGTAATGCTTCGGAGATCGCCAGGCACCAGATCGACAATATCCCCCAGAAACAATTCGAGCTGACGACGATGTACGACATGGCCTTTCAGGCGCTGGATATTTTAAAGAAGGGTAATCTCGAGAAATTTGGCAAGCTGATGTACGAAAGCTGGAAGATAAAACGGGAATTGTCCGCCAAGATATCCACGTCCCATATCGACGATATTTATGACACAGCCATGCGCGCGGGGGCGATCGGCGGCAAGCTTCTGGGCGCCGGCGGCGGTGGATTCGTCCTGTTCTTCGTCCCGCTCGCGAAACAGAAAGCGGTTAAGGAAAAACTTAAAAAACTCCTTTTGGTGCCTTTTGAATTTGAGAACCTGGGAAGCCAGATCATTTTCTATCAACCCAGCGGGAAATAGTCCATGTTAAGCAAGACCGATGCTGTTATCCTTTGCGGCGGCCAGGGCAAGCGCCTGCAACCGATCGTGTCCGCGACGTCGAAAGTCATGGCGGATGTCAGCGGCCGTCCATTCCTGGACATTGTGATCGCGCATCTTAAAAAACAGGGCATCCGGCGCGTCATTTTGTGCACCGGATACAAGGCCGACCAGATCGAGGATTATTATCGGAAAAATTCTCAGGGCCTGACGCTCGAATTTTCAAGGGAATCCGATCCCCTGGGAACCGGCGGCGCGCTTAAAAACGCGTGGTATTTCATCGAAAGCGATCCTTTTCTGGTCTTTAACGGCGATTCTTTTTGCGCGGTCGATCTCGACGCGCTTTTGGATTTTCATCAGTCCAAGTTCGCCCGCGCGTCGGTGGTGGTCTCCTCCTCCCGAAGGGAGCCTGTCGGACAAGCGCAGGATGTGAGCGCATTTGGAAATATTTTTTTGGATGACGACATGAAGGTCGTGAAGTTCCGGGAAAAGGACCCCGGTCAAGGCGGGTGTGGCGTCAACGCGGGGGTGTATTGCTTCAATGAGGACATCTTGTTATCGATGCCTGACACTAAAAGATTTTCGCTGGAACATGACGTTTTTCCGGCGCTGGTGGGCAAGGGATTCTACGGATTTTGTGTGGGCCAGCAATTTTACGACATCGGCACGCCCGAACGCTATGAAGCGGCCCGGCAAGCGCTGGAAAGGCTTAAGCGGTGAAGATCGATACGGCTAAAAGCGCGACGTTCTCGGAGAAAGCGAAGTATAAAGTTCCCTTCGGCACGGTTTCGGTCACGAAAGAAGCGCGCGAACTGATCAGCCAGGCGCTCGATTCTAACTGGTTGACCCGCGGTAAATTCGTCCAGGAATTTGAGGAGCAATTCGCGGCGCTTTTCGGCGTCAAATACGCCGTGGCGGTCAGCAGCGGCACCGACGCCGACGCGCTCGCCTGCGCGGTTTTATATGACTACGGCGCCAGGCGCGGGGATGAGATCATCGTTCCGGCGTTGACCTTTGTCGCCACGGGCAACGCCGTTTTGCAGGCGGGATTTACGCCTGTTTTTATTGATATTCAACGTGAAACGTTGAATATCAATCCCGAGAAAATCGAGGCGGCGGTCACTTCCAGGACCCGCGCGATCATGCCGGTTCATTTGATGGGCAAACCCGCGGATATGGACGCGATCCTGCGCATTGCCGGAAAACATAAACTGCATGTCATTGAGGACGCGGCGGAGGCGCACGGCGCGGAATATAAGGGAAAAAGAATCGGCGCGATCGGCGATATGGCGGCCTTTAGTTTGTACGCGGCGCACATTGTCACCACCATTGAAGGCGGGATCGTCATCACGAACAATCCTGAAATGGCTGAGGCGCTGCGGTCGTTGCGCAACCACGGCATCGTCGGTAAATTCGAGTTCCGGCGCGTCGGCTTCTCCGCCAAGATGCACGAGTTGGAAGCGGCCGTCGGTTTGGGTAATATCAAAATATTCGACCGGATTCTGGAGAAACGCCGCCGGAATCTCCTGTATCTTATCGACAAATTCAAAAGATTTGAGAAACATTTCGTCACGATCAAAGAAGAGCCGCACGAAAAGATCGGCCCGCACGCGTTTTCTATCATCGTCAGAGAAAAGGCGGGATTTACCAAAGATGAATTTGTCGCGCATCTCGATAATGCCGGTATCGATTCGCGCAACCTTTTTTATTCGATCCCCACGCAGTGCCCCAGCTACGCGTTCCTGGGCAAGAAACCCGGCGATTTCCCTGAGGCCGAATATTGTTCCAGCAACGGCACGCATATCGGCATCCATCAGGACATCGAGCTCAAAGAGCTGGATTATGTGGCGCAGGTAACGGAAGAATTCCTTCGTTCAAGGGGAATCAAGCTTTAGACGATGCATATCGCTATTAACTGCCGCTCATTCTCAAGGAAGCAATTCACGGGGATCGGGCGCTACGCGTCGAGCCTGGTGGCCTCGCTTTCGCAGATCGACGCGGCTAACCGGTATTCGCTTTACACGACTCGAGGATGGGGCGAAGTGAAATCCAGGATCGCCCGTCGTGACGCGTCGAATTTTGCGGTCAAGTTCGATTGGTTAAGAAGGGGAGTGGCGAAGACGGTAAGGTCTGTTGATATTTACCACGCGCCGTCGCCTGAAGTCTTGCCGGACTTAAACGCCAGGACCGTTGTGACCGTCCACGATCTGATCTATAAAACGTATCCGCAGGGACACACGCAAGAAACTCTCGCGCTCTCCGAGGCGCAGTTCCAGTCTTTTATTCCGCGCTCCGCGCGGATCATTTGCAGTTCCAGAAGCACGCAAAACGATGTCCACCGCTATTTCCCCGCGGTCAAGAACAAAACTTGCTGCATTTACCAGGGTGTTGATACGAATCTTTTTTACCCTTTGCCCCAGTGGGAAATTTCGTCCGCCCGGGAAATGATGCGGGATAAAGGCGTTGTGGCACCGTTCATTCTTTTTGTCGGCACCATCGAACCGCGCAAGAATCTTAAAGGACTGCTGGAGGCTTTCGCGCGGTTGAAGCAAAAGAAAATTTTTAAGGGCAAGCTTGTTGTGGCCGGTATGGCCGGGTGGAAGGGTGAGGGATTGACCGGGTTGATCGAGCATTTGGGGATCAAGGCCGACGTCGTTTTTGAGGGGTTCGTAAGTAACGACGCGTTGCGCGTCTTTTACAATTTGGCGGAAGTGTTCGTGTTCCCGTCGTTTTACGAAGGATTCGGATACCCGATCGTGGAGGCCTTCAGCTGCGGCGCGGCGGTTGTGACCTCCGATGTGTCGTCGTGTCCGGAATTGGCCGCCGATGCCGCGCTCACCGTCGATCCCGCTGATCCCGAAGCGGTTGCCCAAGCCATTGCCAGGGTGATCCAGGACACCGGTTTGAGAAATGCGTTGCGCCAAAAAGCTCTGGCGCGCTCGCAAGGGTTTAATAACCAGGAAACGGCGAGAAAGACATTGCGGGTTTATGAGGAGGTGTATGAAAGTTAGCGGTTTTACGATAGTCCGCAACGCGGTCAAATTCAATTACCCGGCGGTTGAATCGATCCGTTCGATTCTTCCGATCTGCGATGAATTCATCGTCAACGTCGGGGAATCCGAAGATGAGACGCTCGATGTGATCCAGTCCATCGGCAGCGAAAAGATCCGCATCGTCGAGAATGAATGGGACATGTCGCAGAAATCCAGGGTCCTTTCGTACCAGACGAACCTGGCGCTCGATGCCTGCCGCGGGGACTGGGCGTTTTATCTTCAGTCCGATGAGGTTATTCACGAAGACGATCTGGGAAAAATAAAAGAGGCCATGGTGCGTTACCAGGATGATCCCGCCGTTGACGCGCTGCGCTTTCAGTGGCTGCATTTTTACGGGAGCTATTACCGGTACCGCATTGACCAGGGCTGGTATCAAAAACAGGACCGGATCATCCGTAATAACGGCATGATCGAGTCCGTCGGCGATGCCTACGCGTTCGCGCGTAAAGACGGTCAGGGATTGCGCCGTCAAAATACGGGCTGTTTTGTCTACCATTACGGCTGGGTACAGCCGCAGGAGGTGATGGCCCGGCGGCGGGCCAACGCCGAGGTGATCGGATTTGTGTCTCTGGCGGAGAATGAACGCGACGCAAAATATTCGTATGGTGACCTCAGCCGGTTCCCGGTCTATTTCGGTACGCATCCGCAGGTGATGGAAGAAAGGATTGCGGCGCATCCCTTGAGCGTGGAAGACAAAAGAAGCATCGACCGCAAATATTGGTGGTTTCCGGCGAAATGGTTTCGGGCGAGATATAAAACGGGGAGAAGGGTGAAAGAGAAAATAACTTAGGGTCAAGGGGCAAGGGACAAGGGGCAAGGAGGAAAAAGCCTTGACCCATGACCCTTGCTACTTGCCCCCACAATCTATGAAGATTAACAATTTACACGCCGTCATCCTCGCCGGTGGTTCCGGCACGCGGTTTTGGCCGGCGAGCCGGTCGAACCGGCCAAAACAATTCCTGAACCTTGTTGGCAAAGAAAGCCTGTTCCGTCAGACGATCCGCCGGATCGCATCGAAGGTGCCTGCCGGAAATATTTGGATCGTCACCAACCGCCGCTATCAAAAAGAGATCAAGCGCCAGGTAACCGGCTTTGCCGGCAGGCCCCCGAAAGGGGGCGTTCGATCATCACAGATTTTATGGGAACCTCAAGGGAAAAATACCGCGCCCGCCATCGGCTGGGCCGCGTCACGCATTCACGCGCGCGATCCGCGGGCGGTCATGGTAATCTTACCCTCTGACCATTTGATCCAGAATGAGCGCGCGTTTTTAAACGCGCTGGAAAAAGCGGTCAAGTTGGCACGGGCCAATCATCTGGTCACCTTTGGCATTGTCCCCACGCGTGCCGAAACCGGTTATGGGTATTTGAAAACCAAAAAGGCCGGCGGCATTTTACGCGTTGAGCGATTTATCGAAAAGCCCGATCTGGCCAGGGCCAAACGCTTTGCCGCGGACAAGAATTATTTCTGGAACAGCGGCATGTTCGTCTGGAAGACAGAAACGATCCTTGAGGCGTTCCGGAAATATTTACCGTTGATCTATGCCGCGCGAGGAGATATGTTAAAGGCGTGGCCCAAACTGCCCGCCATTTCCATCGACTATGGTATTTTAGAGAAGGCCAGGAATGTCGCCGCCGTTGCCGCTGACATCGGATGGTCGGATCTGGGAAGCTGGGAATCCCTGTCCGGGATCCTGCCCAAAGACAGGCACGGCAACAGCCTCAAAGGTAACGTCACTGCGCTGGATTGCCGCGACATACTTGTCTGGGCCGATAAGCGCCTCGTTGCCGCCATTGGAGTCCAAGATCTGGTTGTCATCGACACCCCCGACGCCCTTTTGGTGTGCCACAAACACCGCTCGCAGGACGTTAAAAAGCTGGTCGAGACGCTTAAAAAACGTGAGGCGCGTGTCTGTTAAT
>DPIG01000057.1 GCA_003522725.1 Candidatus Omnitrophota bacterium | reverse complement strand
GTTGATGGTTGATGGTGAATGGCGAATAACATGCAAATACCGCTTTCCGACCGCGGAAAGCTTGATCGAACGTTCATTCTCGCCTTTATGCTTTAGTTCAACGCGTAGATATTCTTTCGGCATCAATTGTCCAAGCCGCTCGGCCCATTCGATGACGGCGACCCCGTCGCCGTAAAGGAATTCCTCGTAGCCGATGGAGCTGATCTCATGGACCGCTTCCAGGCGGTACAGATCAAAATGGTACAGCGGCAAGCGGCCGTGATACGCGTTCATCAAAACGAACGTCGGGCTGTTGACTTTTTCCGGGGCGATCTTCAATCCTTGGGCGATACCTTTGATCAGTGTGGTCTTGCCGCTGCCCAGATCGCCCTCCAAGCACACGATGTCACCTTTGCGCAAATGCTTTGCCAGCCGCTCGCCAAGGCGCAAGGTCTGGTCCGTGCTCTTCGATAACACGTTGATGGCTTTCATCAGAAATGGGTATAACCGCGGGGCTCAATCTTTGCCAGCGCGCCGGTTTTATTCTTTAACAATAATCCTTTGGCATGGGGGACGATCTCTCCAATCGGATAAAACCGGAATTGTTTTTGCCGCCCCCAAAAGGCGGCCTTCCGGCGGGGAACCGTAAACAAAAGCTCGAAATCCTCACCGTCGTAAAGCGCCTGGCGTACATTGGCGCCGGCGCGGCGCGGAATTTCGTTTTCCTCTAGAACAGCGCCGACCTTGCTCTCTTCCAGGATGTGCCCCAGGTCCGCCGCCAAGCCGTCGGAGATATCAATCATGGCTGTTGGCTTGACGTGGCGGACCAGATACCGCGACTCTTTAAGCCGCGGAGTAAATTTCAAGTGCCAGCCCGTGGATAAAGATTTCCCCAAAGGGCCGGTCACAAAAATCTGATCGCCTGCCCTGGCGCCGCTTCGGTACACGACATCACTTTTGCCGGCCTCGCCGGTCAAGGCAATATTGATCACGACCTTCGTGCTTTTGATCGTATCCCCGCCGACGATGGCAACGCCGAATGGACGCGCCAACGCGTCCATCCCTTGATACACGTCCCGGACAAACGTCCAGGACAAATTCCCAGGGACACCCAGCGACACAAGCGCGTAACGCGGCACCCCGCCCATGGCCGCGATGTCGCTGATACTGCACGCCAGCGCCTTGCGCCCGATCAAACGCGGCGGCGCCTTGCGCTCAAAGTGCACGCCCTCCAAGAGCATGTCCGTCGTTAAGAGAAGATACCTCCGGGCATCCAGCGGCACAACCGCCGTGTCATCGCCGATGCCATGAACCACATAGGGTTCATGGCCGTAAACCCCACGTGGTTTACGGCCCTCAACAACGGCCGCGCCGCTTCCTCGACAATTCTTAAGAAGCTCAATCAACCCGAATTCGCCAAGTTGGGATAACTTTGTAAACATATTTTAGTCGTAAGTCGTAAGTTATAAGTCGTAAGTAAAAAAACAAAATCATAACTTCTTCAAATCTTTTCTTTATTGCTTACTACTTACGACTTACCCCTTACGACTGACCTTGAATATTTTCTTAATGTTCGTGTAAAACGGCCGCCGGATAATCCCCTTCTCCGTCACGATCGCCGTGATCAGCTTGTGGTCCGTCACGTCGAAGGCGGGGTTGTAGACGTTGACACCGCGCGGCGCCGTCGGGCAGCCGCCAAAACCCAGGACCTCTTCCCTGCTTCTTTCTTCAATGGGGATCTGTTTGCCGTCGGCGATCGCGAGATCAAAAGTAGATTGCGGGGCGACCACGTAAAAAGGGACCCCGTGATGTTTGGCCAAGACCGCCAGCATATACGTGCCGATCTTGTTGGCCGTGTCGCCGTTGGCCGCGATGCGGTCCGCGCCGGTGAAAACCGCGTCGATCTTGCCCTGCTTCATCAACGTCGCGGCCATGTTGTCGCAAATCAAAGTCGTATCAATGCCGGAACGCAAAAGTTCCCATACCGTCAGGCGCGCGCCCTGCAACAGCGGGCGCGTCTCGCAGGCGTACACTTGAAATTTCTTACCCTGTTTCCTTGCCGTGTACATGACTCCCAAGGCCGTCCCGTAATCGACGGTCGCCAAGGCCCCGGCGTTGCACACCGTCAGAATCGAGGCGCCGTTTTTGATCAGCGCGGCGCCGAAATCCCCCATTTTGCGGCAAAGTTTACGGTCCTCCTCATAAATCGCCAGCGCCTCTTTTTTCAAAATGTTCTTCAGCTGCGCAACGCTTACCCCGGGATGACGTTGAATAACCTGTTTCATCCGCGCCAGGGCGTTAAAGAGATTCACCGCCGTCGGGCGCGAGGTGGCGATGTAACCGCTGACCCGTTCAACGTGCTTGAGGAAACGCTTGCGGTCGTTGCCGGAAAAAGATTTGATCCCCAGCAGGACTCCGAAAGCCGCCGCCACACCAAGCGCCGGCGCGCCGCGCACGCTCAAACGCCGGATCGCCTGCCACAGCCGTTTAACGTCGCGGCAATGGATATACTCCAGCTTGTGGGGAAGTTTGGTCTGGTCGATGAGCTTGACGTGACCGTTGACCCAACTGATCGTTTGAATAGACATTTACTTATTTTCTTTCGTTATGATCTTGCCCTGCGCGTCCAGGCGGGGAAAAAGCGCGTCATGACTTTGTAATTTTGTCCCTGCCTTAAGTTGTCCCCAGCGCGGCTCTGTGCCCACCGCGCCCAAAGTTTCCAAAACCGTTTGCGCCTTGGACGGTATAACGGGCGAAAGAAGGACCGCGCTGATGCGTAGCGCTTCCGTGGCCGTATAAAGGATCGTACCCGCTCTCTCTAAATTCTCTTTCGCTTCTTTCCAGGGAGCCTGGTGCTCCATATAAACGTTCGTGTTACGGATCAACACCAAAACTTGCTCAAGGGCTTCATGGACACGCATAGCATCGATCAACTCTTCGATTCTTTTGGCCAGCCCGTCGGCTACCTTCCTGATTTCCTTATCTGGCGCCCACGCCTGACCTTCATTAGGGACACAACCGTCAAAATATTTTCCGATGAGACCGCTCACACGATTTAAAAGATTCCCAAAGTCATTGGCCAGGTCGCTGTTGTAGCGTTTAATAAAAGATTCCAGGGTAAAATTGGCATCCTGCCCCATGACCATCTCGCGCATCAGATAATAACGCACCGGGTCAACGCCGTATTGATCAACGAGGCTCAAGGGGTCAACGACATTGCCCAGCGACTTGCTCATCTTTGTCTCACCGATCAGCCACCAGCCGTGAGCGAAAATGGTTTTTGGCAGAGGCAGCCCTAAGGAAAACAGCATCGTCGGCCAATAGACCGCGTGGGTGGTCAGGATATCTTTGCCAATCAGGTGGACCGAGGCCGGCCACCATTTCTTGAATTTTTCCTCATCCGTCAAATACCCTGCGGCGGTGATGTAGTTGATGAGCGCGTCGAACCAGACGTAGGTGACGTAATCCTTGTCGAAGGGGATCTCGATGCCCCAGCCCATGCGCGATTTGGGCCGCGAGATGCACAAGTCTCCCAAGGGCTGACGCAAAAAACCTAATATCTCATTCTTGCGGTGCTCGGGCTGGATAAATTCCGGATGGGTGCTGATGTGCTCGATGAGCCTTTGCTGGTATTTGCTCATCTTGAAAAAATAGTTGCGCTCTTTTAATCTTTTGACATCACGGAAGTGGCCGGACTCTTTCTCCGTCTCCGTGATGAACCGCTCATCGGCGACCGAATACCAGCCTTCGTATTCATCTGAATAAACATCACCATTATCATACACTTTCTGAAGCGCGGCCTGGACAGCCTTGACGTGGCGGGGCTCGGTGGTGCGGATAAAATCGTCGTTGCGGATCTCCAGCTTCTTCCAAAGATTGGAAAACCTCGGGGCGAGCTCGTCGCAATGCTGCTGTTCCGGCACGCCGCGCTTCTGCGCCGCCTGCTGGACCTTCTGGCCGTGTTCGTCCAACCCGGTGAGAAAAAAGACTTCGTCGCCCTCGTTACGATGATACCGCGCCAAGACATCAGCGAGGATCGTCGTGTACGCGTGCCCGATGTGCGGGTTATCGTTGACGTAATAGATCGGGGTTGTCACATAAAATCTAGAACACATTTTCGCCGCTCGTATTTCGTGTTAATTCGCCAGTTAGCTGGCGAATTCAACAGATATCTGTTAAATTCCCTCCAGCCCGTCTAAAGAACATGCCGTTCTGGAGGCATATACCTAATGAATCATTCCGGACAGATCGGTACGGTCCCCGGGACTGCTCGGAACTGCTGTCCCCCTGTCCCCTTTAATTGTGCATAGCACGTTTTGTTTCGTTTTGTTTTCGTTTTGTTTTCCCACCCGCGCATCCTAGAACCTTTTTTCAATACGCTTTCTGAATAAACCGTTCCTTAACTTCCCTCATAGTAAGATAAATGACCGCAATGATACTATATAAAAGCAGGGGGGATAATATAAATAACCCTATGCAAGCTTGACCGCGATACGGGAAACCTATCAGAAAACTTGTTATATTTAAGCCAATGTATAACCATGAAATTACAAGAATAGTTTTTCGCGCCCAATTATATAAAAATAATATTGCAATATTAACCGTAATATAAATCACTCCTAAAAAAGGTAGCCACCACCACCAATCGCTGATATGGGTGGTACTGCTATGTCGCCAATAACTGATACGGATAGCATTAAAAGATGACCTACATAAATATGCAAGACCAAGGCCTAATAAAATTCCAACGCTGCTGAATATTATCAATCCAAGAGACGGCTTTTTCATGGATACCCTCCGTTAGGTTAAACGTGCCAGGTGGCATGTTTACTTCGTTTACCCTGAGGAATTCCCGGGGCAATTCCGGGGCAATTCCGGGGACGCGTACCTTTTTCCAGGCCGATTCCCCCCCGCCCCTGCCGCGGGCAATTCCGCAGACGTCTGCGGAATTCAAGTTTACACTACAATTTCGTCACATGTGACGAAATTGGCCCGTTGCACTCATCGTCCAATTTCTCCATTTCTCGAAGGACCTTAAGCGAAACTACCCGGGCCGCTTCAGATTCCATTTTCAATTGCTTTCGCGATAACCAGCGTCTATTATTTCTGGACTTTTGAGTTTTCATCAGGGTTCCTGATGTAACAAATTTGCTGCAAACGTAACAGGATTGAAACAATTAAAAACCACGGAGCGGGCCCCGTGGCTTCAGAAAAATCGCTTGGCAAACAAGATCAACCGGCCACGGCTTTTTCGAAGATGGTCCTGATGATCTTGCCTTCGCCGGCGTCGACGGTCACCAGACGCTTGAGGATGTTGACGTCGATGACCTTGCCCTTGCCTTCCCCCACAGCGACCTTGTCCCCGACCGAGGGCAGGTCTCTGGAAAGTTCTTTATACACCTGGAATTCGTAGGCCATGCAGCATTTGATGCGCCCGCACACCCCCGAGATGCGCGAGGGGTTCAAAGGCAGTCCCTGCTCTTTGGCCATCTTGATGGAGAGCGTGTGGAATCCCTTCATGTAGGAAGAGCAGCAAAATTCCCGCCCGCAGATCCCGTAGCCGCCGACGATCTTCGCCTTGTCGCGCACGCCGATCTGCTTGAGTTCGATGCGCACGCGGAACACCTTCGCCAGGTCCTTGACAAGGTTGCGGAAATCCACGCGGCCGTCGGCCAGGAAGGAAAAGATGATCTTGCTCGCGTCAAAGGTGTATTCGGCCTTGACAATGTTCATATGGAGATTGCGCTCGTTGATCTTGCGCACGCAGTTATCGACGGCGTCCTGCACCTTCGTGCGGTTGTTGGCGATCTGTTTAAGGTCGCCTTCGGTGGCTTTGCGCAAGATCCGGCCCTGGGGTTTGTGTTCCGTTTTCGCCGGGCACATGGCGCCCACATGGGAGACGACCAGGCCGAACTCCGACCCGCGGTCGACTTCCACGATCACGTAATCCCCGCGCTCGCAGGCGACGTCGTTAAGCTCGAAATAATCCACGTCGCGGTATTCGCCAAGCTGGACTTGCACTATTTTGCCCATAACATTTCTCCTATGATCGACAGCAGTATCTTCACGTTAAGGTTTTCGACGAGCAGCCGGCACGCGTTGACCGTTTCCCGGTGGATGCCGGTCAATTCCTCGAAAGAAAACCGCCGTTGAAAGTTCTGTAGTTCCCGGATCCGGCCGGCGTGCACCAGCCGGGCGTCCTTGACCCCGGTCCGGACCAGCATGCAATCCCTGATCCAGCTTAAAAGAATATCCAGGAATTCCCTGGTTTTCACTTTGTCGGCTCCGATTGTTTTAATAAGCGCCTCACGCTCGCGCCCGAGGATATACCGGTCGATGATCTCATCTTTGGCCGCGCACAGACGGTCTTCTTTAAGCCGCCGCGCCTTGCCCAGACACCCCTCGGCAAAATAGGCCAGAAAGTGGGCCTGGTCTTTGTCCTCATCATAGTCCTGGACCAGCCGGGCCGCAAGCGCTCTTTGGGACGCCGGGACAAAGGGCACCACATGGCAGCGGGACTTGACCGTTTCCAAAACCCGCTCCGGGACCGCCGTGGTCAAGATCAGCAGGCTGTTCGCGGACGGCTCCTCAAGAGTCTTCAACAACGCGTTGGCCCCTTCGGTCGTGAGATTTTCGATATTGTGAATGATGAAGATCTTTTTTTCGGCCATAAAGGGCCGCAGCCTGACCTGGGCCAAAAGTTCACGGACCGCGTCGATCTTGATCGACTCCCCGGGCGCCACTTGAAGGATGTGGACATCCGGGTGGTTGCCTGAATTGATCTTCAGGCACGGCAGGCAACGGCCGCAAAAATACGCATCATCACTCTCTTTTTTGTTCTCGCAGTTCAAGGACCCGGCCACGGCCAAGGCGGTCGCGGCCTTGCCGATATGCGCCGGGCCCGTGAAAAGATACGCGTGCGCCAGAAGCCCCCTCTTCTCGAGGGCGGCGAAACGTTTTAAAATGTTTTCATTGAATTCAATATTCATGTGAGTTGTTTGAGTCCATTGAGTTCGTTGGGTTGTCAACCCAATAAACCCAATCAACTCTATAAACCCAATAAACTATCAATGTGTTTACGCACGACCAAATGGATCTCTTCCTTGTTGCCGTCCACCTTGATCAACTTGATCCGCCCGGGTTCCTGACGGGCCAGCGTCCGGTATCCCGTCCGCACCCGGTCATGATACAAAATGCTGCGCCGCTCGATGCGGTCTTTGGGACGGCGGATCCGGCCCAGGCCTTTCTTCGCGTCGATGTCGAAAAAAAACGTCAGATCCGGGGTGACGCCGCCGGTCGTGAACCGCCCGAGCTCTTTGATCCACCCGATATCGACACCATTGCCGTAACCCTGATAAGCGACCGTCGAGTCCAGAAAGCGGTCGCAAAGAACGACCACCCCTTCGCGCAATGCCGGGATGATCTTCTCGCGCACCAACTGCGCCCGGGCCGCCATGTACAACAGCGTTTCGCATTCGTCGCTCATCCCGGCGCTGCCGACGTCAAGAAGGATGCGGCGGACCTGTTCGCTGATCCTGGTCGCGCCCGGCTCGCGCAGGAACAAAACTTTCCGTCCCTTGCGTTTCAAATAGCGGTCGACCAGCCCGATCTGGGTGCTTTTTCCGGAACCCTCCGAACCTTCGAACGTGATGAACCTGCCCTTCAAGCGCGCCTCCACACTTGCCCGTCTTTGGTATCTTCGACAATGATCCCTTTTTCCTTGAGCGCGTCGCGGATCTTGTCGGAGCGTTTGAAATCTTTTTTCGCCCGGGCCTGTTCGCGCTGTTTTAAAAGGCCTTCCATCTCCTCCTCCTTCGGACCCGCCGCGGCCGCGGCGCGGGACAACGACAACCCGAATATGTCCGTGCACAACCGGGTGACCGTCGCGGCCGCCTCTTCAACGATGCCGGCATAATCCCTCTTGTCCTGACCGGCGTCGATGAATTTATTCGTCGCCGTGACCAGATCGAACAAATGCCCCATGGCCCTGGGGGTGTTGAAATCATCGTCCATGGCCTCGAGGAACTTTTCCAGGTGTTCCCCGATAAAATCCATCTCTTGCGCTTCCTGCGTGGGCGGGATGTTCATCCGGGAAACACGCGTGAACAGGACCTCAAAACGCTGGAGGGCCCGGCGCGCTTCTTCCATTTTGTCCGGCGTAAAATCGATCGGGCTCGCGTAATGCGAGGAAAGGAAGAACATCTTGAGCTGGTCGACGCTGTATTTCTTTAACGCGTCCTGGACAGTGATAAAATTCCCCAGCGACTTGGCCATTTTCTGTCCCTGGATCGTAAGGAGTCCGTGGTGGATCCAGTATTTGGCGAAAGGTTTGCCCGTTAAAGGTTCAGCCTGGGCGATCTCGTTCTCGTGATGGGGAAAGATCAGATCGCGCCCGCCGGCGTGAATGTCGAGGGTCTCGCATTGGAGATGTTTTAAGCTCATGCAGGAACATTCGATGTGCCAGCCCGGCCGTCCGCGGCCCCAGGGGCTTTCCCAGAACGGCTCATCCTCTTTGGACTTCTTCCAAAGGGCGAAATCCAGCGGGTCCTTTTTCTTTTCGTCCTGCTCAATGCGCACCGCTTCCATCATTTTATCGACGCTCTGGCCGGAAAGCCTTCCGTATTCCCTGAACTTGCGCACGTCGTAATACACCTCGCCGTCGGCCGGATACGCAAATCCCTTCTGGATCAAGCCCTGGATGTCCTTGATCATCTCCGGGATATTCTCGGTGGCGCGCGGTTCGACATCCGCCGGCGGGATGCCGAGGCTTTTCAGGTCCGCCTGGTAGGCGGCGATGTTCTCCGCGACGACCTCTTCGAACCGCTTGCCGGTTTCCCGCGCCTTATTGATGATCTTGTCGTCAACATCGGTGATGTTGCGCGCGAAGCGCACATCGTAGCCGCGATACTTCAAGTAACGGCGGATGACCTCGAAAATATACAAGCTTCGGGCGTGCCCGATATGACAGCGGTCGTAGACCGTCACCCCGCAGGAATACATGCGGATGGTCTTGCCGCCGCATGGCCCGCCCGGCGGCGAGGCAGGCACAAGCTCTTCTTTTTTCCTGGTCAGAGAATTAACAATACGGATCGTCATGAGGGATCAATGAAGAACAGATCTATCGCGCCGAGGTCTTGTCCTCGAGTGTTTTGACCCGCCGGATCAGGTCTTTCATATGCTGCATCACAGGGTCTGAGGTATGGACGTGGTCCATCATCAGGTCCATCTTTTTGCCTTCTTGTTTGGTGACATGGCCCGGGACACCCACCACCGTGGCGTTGGAGGGGACGTCCCGGATAATGACCGCGTTGGCGCCGACGTAACTGTTGGCGCCGACGGTAATATTGCCCAGGACTTTGGCGCCGGCACCGATGACGACATTGTTGCCGATCGTCGGATGCCGTTTGCCGGTTTCCTTGCCGGTCCCTCCCAGGGTGGCCCCCTGGAAAAGCGTGACATTATCCCCGACAATGGATGTTTCGCCAATGACAACGCCCATACCGTGGTCGATGAAAAGCCCCCGGCCAATCTGCGCTCCAGGATGGATCTCGATGCCGGTCAAAAAACGCGTCAGCTGGGATAAGGCCCTGGGCAGAAGCGGTACCTTCATTTTCCACAGGAAATGGTTGATGCGATGGGCCACGACCGCGTGCAGCCCCGGGTATAAAAGCACGATCTCCGCGATCCCGCGGGCGGCCGGATCCCTCTCTTTGGTGGACTGGATCTCCGCCCTGAAAAACACGAGGATGATCAGCGCCCACGCGGCAAAGATCAAAACAAGCGTAAAAAGAAACGTCATGGTTACTTCTCCCTGGTCAACCCTTCGACTGCGCTCAGGGTTAACTCTGACGAGTTAACATCACCGCCGCGAAGGCGGCGATTCCTTCGGCGCGGCCCACCGCTCCAAGCCCTTCATTGGTGGTGGCCTTAATATTAACAAAGCCCCCGTCAATATGCAACGCTTTCGCGATAGCGGCTTTCATGCGCGGCTTATGGCTTTTAAGGTTCGGCGCCTCGGCCTGGATGACCACATCCACGTTGCCCACCCGGTAACCTTCCCCGGCAATCAGCTCATACACCCGGCCCAGCAAGATCAGGCTCGAGATATCCTTGTATTTTTTGTCCGTATCAGGGAAATGTTCCCCGATGTCCCCCTTGCCGGCCGCCCCTAAAAGCGCGTCACCGACGGCATGCAGCACCACATCGGCGTCCGAGTGCCCGTCTAACCCCTCCGGATGCGGGATCGCCACGCCGCCAAGGATGAGCTTGCGCCCTTTCACGAAGCGATGGATGTCGTAACCTATTCCTATTCTGTCAGGCATGGCTATACGGGGATACTCGCGCGGGCGTTGAAGAATGCTTCGGCTAAAATCAGGTCTTCGCTGGTCGTGATCTTGATATTATCGTAATCACCCTCAACGACCTTGACGGGGACGCCCAGACGTTCAACCAGGCCCGCGTCATCGGTGGCGTCTTCCGTCCCTTTTTGCGCGTAGGCCTTCCAGAGAATTTCCCGTTTGAATACCTGGGGGGTCTGGACCTCCCACAATTCAGCGCGGTTTAACGTCTCGCGCACGAACAGGTCCGAGGGATCGACTTTTTTGATCGTCGCTTTGACCCTGACGCCGACGACGGCCGCGCCGTGGAGTTTACACTGCTCAACGGCCCGCTGGACCGTCTGGGGCTTGATGAGCGGCCTGGCCCCGTCGTGGATGACCAGGATATCCGCCTTCTCCCCCGCTTCCTCCAGTCCTTTATAAACGGAGGCGGAACGCGTTTCGCCGCCGATGACGACACGCTGCACCTTCTGAAAGTTGTAATGCCTGACCACGTCCTCCACGTCCAAAACGTGATATTCATGCGTGACGATGATAACGGCGTCGATCAAAGGGGACTTGTCGAAGACCTCCGCGCTATAGGCAAGGAGCGGCTTGCCGTTGAGCATGGCCAGGGGCTTGGGGTGGACCGTCTTTAAACGCGTCCCCAAACCGCCCGCGGCGATGATGGCTTTTATCGTCATTTCTCAACCCTGGCGAAGATCATTTTACCGGTCTGCGTCTGCAAGACGGACGTCACAACGACGGCGGCTTTCTTGCCGATCAGTTCCCGGGCGCCGCCCACGACGATCATCGTGCCGTCTTCAAGGAAAGCGACGGCCTGGTCAGGTTCCTTGCCCTCTCTGACCAGCCTCACCTCAAGCCTTTCACCGGTCAAAACGACGGATTTCACCGCGTTGACCAGCTCGTGGATGTTCAAAACCTCGACCCCCTGCAACGCGGCGACGCGGCCCAGGTTAAAATCCGTCGTGCATACGCGCGCGTCCATCATCCGGGCGAGTTTGATCAACCGCTCATCCACGCCGGCCATATCCGGCAAGTCATCCTCATGGATATGGATTTCGACATCCGGATCTTTTTGCATATGACGAAGCAATTCCATGCCGCGGCGGCCGCGTTCCCGCTTGATGTCATCCGGGGAGTCCGCGATCTTTTGCAGTTCCTGAAGGACGCAGCGGGGCACAACGAGGCGCCCCGACAAAAAATTCGCCTTGTAAATGTCCGCAACCCTGCCGTCGATAACGGCGCTGGTATCAAGCAAAATATCCTCACCGCGCACATCCTGGCGCTTGAAACGCACGTAAGGGATGATCACGCTAAATTCGTCCTTGCCGCGCAACGCCATCACCGCCCCGAAATAGGAAAAAACAAGCGTCAGCACGACCCGCGAAATGGAATGGATGAATTCTCCCAGCGGCAACAAAGAAATGATGTCGGAAAGCAATTTGGCCATGAAGATGCCCAAAAGGAGGCCGAAGACCATGCTGGATAAACCTTTGACGGAAACGCGCTGGAGCCGGTTTTCAATAAAAATGATCACCAGGCCGCCTAAAGAACCGAATTCCGCCCCCAGGAGTGGATACTGGACAAGGATGCCGATGTAATATCCGACGACACCGCTCATGATGACGAATAAGCTGCGGATGAAAAGTAGCGTCATGTCAACTCCTCCAGGGCCTGCTTGACCGTTTCCACGCCGATGATCTTGATCGCGCGGACATCCAGATCCTTGTTCATTTTCAAATTGTTTTGAGGAACGACGCAGCGTTTGAACCCCAGCTTCCGGGCCTCCTGGACGCGGATGGCCAGTTGCGGGACGCTGCGCACCTCCGCCGAAAGCCCGACCTCCCCCAGAATGGCCGTATCAAAGGCGACGGGTTTATCGAGTAAAGCGGAGGCCAACGCGACCACAACGCCCAGGTCCGCCGCCGGGTCCATCAGCCTGACGCCGCCGACGACGTTTAAAAAAATATCTTTATCCTGCAAATTTAACCCCAGACGCTTTTCTAAAACGGCAACGAGCATGGCCAGACGGTTGGCGTCGAAACCCTGCGCCTTTTGACGGACCACCCCGAAGCTCGAACGGCTGATCAGCCCCTGGACCTCCACCAGGAAAGGCCGCGTCCCTTCGATAATGGGCACCACCACCGACCCGGAGCTGTTGTGCGGGCGTTCGGATAAAAATATTTCCGACGGGTTGGTAACCTCGAGCAAACCCGCCGAGGCCATCTCGAAAACACCGATTTCGTTGGTGGAGCCAAATCTGTTTTTGGTCGCACGGAGGATCCGGTACATCGAATAGCGTTCCCCCTCAAAATACAGGACCGTATCGACGATATGTTCCAGCACCCGCGGGCCGGCCAGCATCCCGTCTTTGGTGACGTGGCCGATGAGAAACAGGGAAATGCCTTTGGTCTTGACCAGATGGGTCAGGATCGCCGCGCAATCCCGCACCTGGCTGACACTCCCCGGCGAAGAGGCGATCTCCCCGCTGTATAAAACCTGGATGGAATCAACGACCACGACCTCCGGCGTCATCTTCTCGATGTATCCAACAATAACATCGAGGTCGACCTGGTTGACGATATAAAGAGATTTATTTTTACCCGCGCCCAGACGTTCGGCGCGCAGCCGGGTTTGCTGGACGGATTCTTCGCCGCTGACGTAAAGGATCTTGCGGCCTTTTTGACTCAAGGCCGAGGCGACTTGCAAAGAAAGCGTGGATTTGCCGATCCCCGGATCGCCGCCGATGAGCGTCACCGAACCCTGCACGATACCGCCGCCGACGACGCGGTCGAACTCACTGATGCCCGTCGTCCAGCGCTCCTTTTGTTCCGCGGGAACTTCATTGATCAGGACCGGATCGTCTTTGAACACGACCCCTGTCCTTTTTTCGATGGCGGAAGGCGCGGTTTCCTCGACAAACGTGTTCCAGTTCTGACAGCCAGGGCACCGCCCCGTCCATTTCGGAGATTGCGTACCGCAAGTTTGGCAGACAAAAAGTGTTTTAGTCTTCATTTTAGAAAATTCTATTTTTTAGGCCGGTACAAAAGTTTCCAGGGGTTCGCCTTCAGGTCCGCGGTGAGCCCCTGCAGGTCGTCGTACAACCGCTCGTCATAGAGGATCCTGCCCAAAGTTCCCTTGCCATCCTTGACGCTCGAGGTGATATCTCTCAAGTTTCCGGTCACCAGGCTTAAATTCTCCAGCGTGGCGCTGATCGAGTTTTTGGTTTTCCCGTCACTGATCATCTTGTCAAGGCCGGAGGCCACTTCCATGACCTTCTGGGCGATCGCTTCCTGGGCGATGGGGTCGATCCCGACGATCACTTGCCCATCCTGGAGAAATTCATCGATGTCGTTTCCCGGCGTAATCTCGATATATTTCTCTCCCATCAGCCCCAGCTGGTTGATCATGATCGTAGAATCTTTCGGGATCCGGACGTCTTTTTTAACCCAAAGGACGATCTCGGCCTTGGTCTTGCGGACATTCGGGTCAAAGAACAAGTTGATCTCCTGGACGATCCCCTGGTCCACGCCGGCGATGCGGACCGGCGCGCTCTTTTTCAAGCCGTTGGCGAAGTTAAAGACCGCCTTGAACGTCTTGCCGCCCTCAAAAATCGGGGAGTCTGTGATGGAAAATATAAAAACGGCCAAACCAATCAACGCGAGCAGGACAAAAGAACCGACTTTGAATTCGAGACTCTTTTCTTTGGGCATATAAATCTCCGTTTGTTACGTTTGTTAGTCCGTGTATCCAAAAATCAGGTTTTCGTTCTCCGTGATAGGACCTTTGGCCTCACCGTTAATGAACTGCTTGACAACGGGGTGCTTCGTGCCCTGGATCTCTTTCGGTGTCCCCTCGGCGACCACCTGGCCGTGATAGAGCATCACGATGTTATCCGCCACTTTATACGCCGAATTCATGTCATGCGTGACCACAATAGAGGTCACCTTGAGCTTATGGCGCAGGTCAACGATCAGGTTGTTGATAACATCCGACGTGATCGGGTCGACCCCGGTCGTCGGTTCGTCGTAGAAAATAATCCTCGGCTCCATGCACAGGACCCTCGCCAGGCTCACGCGCTTTCTCATCCCGCCGCTTAATTCCGACGGCATCATCCCCTCGATGCCGGACAAACCCACCATCCCCAAAGACCGCTCGACCTTCGCCCGGACCGTTTTTTTGTCCACGCTCATGAATTCATCCAGGACGAACGCCACGTTCTCGGCGACGTTCATCGAATCGAACAGGGCCCCGCCCTGAAAGACCATCCCCATCTGCATGCGGATCTTGTTGTACTCCCGCTCGTTGAGATCCGTGACTTCCACGCCGTTGATTTTGATCGACCCGGAGTCGGGGCGCATGATCCCGATGATGTTTTTCAGAAGGACGCTTTTGCCCGTCCCCGAACGGCCGATGACGACCTTCGTCTCCCCTTCTTTGATCGTCAGGTTCAAATCATTGAGGATCACGTGGTTGCCGAACGATTTGTGTAAATGCGCTATCTCGATCATTATACGTGCAATACGAAGTAAAAAAGCGTTGTGAACAAACAATCGACCATGATGATCAGGATGAACGATGCCACAACCGAGACCGTGGTCGCCCTTCCAACGCCTTCCGCGCCGCTGCGGACGTTTAACCCCTGGTGGCACCCCACCAGCGCGATGATGGCGCCGAAAAAGATCGTCTTGAACAACCCCGTCAGGACATCCTTGATCGCCAATGATTCGGCGATCATCGTAAAATACAGCGCCGGGCTGATATAAAGCTTGGTCACGCAGATGACGAACCCGCCCATGATGCCGATGAGGTCCGCGAAAACGCTCAACACCGGCAACATCAGGATAAGCCCCAAAAACCGGGGGACGACGAGATATTTGACCGGGTTGACGGCAAACGCCTTGAGGGCCTCAACCTGTTCGGTGACCGTCATGGAGCCCAGTTCCGCCGTGATGCCGGCCCCGACGCGGCCAGCGACGATCAGTGCCGTCAGAACGGGCGCGAGTTCCCGGGTCAATGAAACCGCGATGACGTTGGGGATATAAATTTCCGCGGACAGCTTGGTCATTTGGTAAGCCATCTGCAAGGCCATGATCATCCCGATAAAAAACGCGACCAGCGCTGAAATAAAAAAGCTGCCCGGACCGATCTGTTTGGCCTGGATGAGGATCCGTCCGCCCTTAAACGGCGGGACGAAGCACAAATAAGTGGTTTGTCCGAAAAGGACCGCGAGTTCCCCGGTATAAAGGACAAGCCGGGAAACCACACCGCCTGAAAATGATTTAAAATAATTCCACATAGCCGCGGACCGAGCTAAAAATTCATCGTTTGTTCAACGCCGATCATGCCGGAGGATTCATTGAGTTTGTCGTCTTTGCGCAAAAGATATTTGATCTTCGTTGATCCCGAGTTGGGCTGGTCCAAACGCTTGATCGTCCATTCCCTCTCGGAGGCCGAACCGCTGACGAGCGGCGCCAGGACAAGCGCGCCGATCTGCTTCCTGAAATTCTCCTGGTCGCTAAGGTCAACGGGGCCGGAGAACGTAAAACTCAACCCGTCCGCCTTCGAGATCGTCGATTGCCCGATGTTCAACCGCGGATAAACGCCCTTGGCGTTAAGATGGATGCTGTTATACTCCAGTTCCTCGACATATCCGTCATGACTTTCCAGACTGCCCCGCAGGCCGATCCGGTCCCACGTGCCCGAAACACCGATCTCGCCGGAGACGGCACCAAAAGATTTGTAATCTTTGCCCCTGACCCAGAAATTCAGAAAATCCTCCATCGCGACATCATGCAGAAGGACCTTCATGTCCATCTTGTAAGGATAAACCAGATCCAGCGATCCATCACAGCTCAAATTGCCCAAAGACACGGATTTCAACACTAATTGACTGTCTTTGATCTCAAATTGGCCGGTCAATTCATGGATGGGCTTATAATCGACGAGGGAATTCCGGCTCCATATCTCGCCGCGCACCGCGGGCGCGCTTTCATCCGGGGGACGGGGGTCGACCTCGACGGAACTTTCGACCCTGCTCAAAAGGTCAAAAACGGGCGTGCGCAGATGATCGATGGTGAGGGAAAAACGGTAATCCTTATCGGAGAGTTTCACGCCGCTGATGGCAACAGAGGGTCGCTTGTCCTCCAGTTTTCCCGGAGCGGCATCCGCGAAATTCCCGGGGAAGTCCAGCGTAACATCAAACTGTTTTTGGACAAGATCGATCCGGCCATGGAAGTTGATCACGACATTGGCAAAAGCGCAAGGGGCAGAAAGCAAAGCGAACGAACACACGCCTGCCAAAACTTTCACGGTCATCAAGCGCCCCGCCTCTCTCATGGATCCATCATACAAAAACGAGCTGTTCATCTTTACGGCTGACCTTGACCTTGCTGCCTTCCTTGACATGCCCCAGAAGAAGCTCTTCCGCCATGGGGTCTTCCAGGAGCCGCTGGATCGTCCTTTTAAGCGGTCTGGCCCCGTAAACGGGATCAAAACCTTTTTCGATCAGAAGCTCCATGGCGTCTTTCGTAAGTTGTACAGCGATGTGTCGGTCCTTCAGGCGCTTGACCACATCGGCGATCTCCAGCTCAACGATATCATGAAGATTCTCCCTGGTGAGCGACTTAAAGACAATAATGTCATCGACCCGGTTCAGGAACTCGGGTTTAAACGTTTTCTTGACCTCCTCCAGAAGACGGTCTTTCATATGCTCATAAGTGACTTCTTCTTTGGGGGCGACAAATCCCAATGATCCCTGTTTACGCAGCATATCCGCCCCGACGTTGGAGGTCATCAGGATGATGGTATTGCGGAAATCCACCTTCCTCCCAAGGCTGTCCGTCAAACGCCCCTCTTCAAAAACCTGCAAGAGGATATTAAAAACGTCCGGATGCGCTTTTTCGATTTCATCCAGAAGAATAACGGAATAAGGCTTGCGCCGCACTTTCTCGGTCAGTTGCCCGCCCTCTTCATAGCCCACGTACCCCGGCGGAGCGCCGATAAGCCGTGACACGTTGAATTTGTCCATATACTCGGACATATCGATCTGCACCAGGGAATCCTTGCTGCCGAACATGAATTCAGCCAGCGCCTGCGCCAGCAACGTCTTCCCGACACCCGTCGGTCCCAGAAAGATGAACGAACCGATCGGCCGGCGCGGATTCTTGATCCCCGCCCGGGAACGCCGTACCGCGCGGGCGATGGCGTTGATGGGTTCTTCCTGCCCGATGACGACTTTGTGCAGGGAATCCTCCATCTTCAGCAGCTTCTTGGTTTCTTCCTCTTCGAGCTGGACCAGCGGTATTTTCGTCCACTGGGAAACGATCTTGGCCACGTCTTCATAGCCTATAACGAGTGTCGCCTTGTCGCGCTCCTCCGACCATTTCTTTTTGATCTCTTCAAGCTCGGTACGCGTTTCGCGCTCCACATCGCGCATGTGCGCGGCCTTTTCGAAATCCTGACTTTTGATATGCGATTCTTTTTCTTTTTTCAACGATTCGATCTTTTCTTCCAGCTCCTTCATCCCGTCAGGGACGACCATCGCGTTTAAGCGCGCCCGGGCCCCGGCCTCATCCAGGACATCCACCGCCTTGTCGGGCAGCGCGCGGCCGGAAATATAGCGGTCCGAAAGACGCACGGCCGCGTCGAGCGATTCATCGGAAAATTTTACGCGGTGATGCGCCTCGTATTTATCGCGCAAACCGTTGAGGATCTGGATAGCTTCTTCCACCGACGGCGGCTCGACGATAATCGTCTGGAAGCGGCGCTCGAGCGCGGCATCCTTCTCGATATATTTACGGTATTCATCCAGGGTCGTCGCGCCGATGCACTGGATCTCTCCGCGGGCCAGGGCGGGCTTGAGGATATTGGCCGCGTCGATGGCGCCCTCGGCGGCGCCGGCGCCGACTAAGGTATGCAGCTCATCGATAAACAAAATAAGTTTTCCGGAGCGCTTGATCTCATCCATGACCGCCTTGATGCGCTCTTCGAACTGCCCACGGTATTTGGTCCCCGCGATCATCAGCGCCAGGTCCAGGACGACGATCGTCTTGTCCCGCAAAACTTCCGGGACCTCGCCTTTGACGATCATTTGAGCGAGCCCTTCGACGATAGCCGTTTTCCCGACCCCGGCTTCGCCCAAAAGCACGGGATTATTTTTGGTGCGCCGGCTCAATATCTGCAAGATACGTTCGATCTCTTCCTTGCGTCCGATCACAGGGTCAAGCTTGCCTTCCTTCGCGAGTTTGTTAAGATTGCGGCCGTACGCGTCGATGGCGGGCGTTTTATCGGACTTAGTTGGTTCCTGCGCGCCGTATCCGGGGATGCCGGAGCCCAATAATTCCATCACTTCATTACGCAGCTTGGCCAGGTCCAGTCCCAGATTCAACAAAACGCGGTACGCCATGCCTTCGCCTTCCTTGACCAACCCCAGAAGAAGGTGTTCGGTACCGATATAATTGTGCCCCAGCGCCCGCGCTTCCTCGGCGGAAAGTTCCAGCGCTTTCTTGGAACGCGGCGTAAAAGGGATGTCCCCCAGCACCTGCGTCTGCGGACCGGGCTGGACCATCTTCTCGACTTCGATACGTATAGTCTCCAAGTCAATGCCCAATTTCTGCAGCACAGCGGCGGCCACACCTTCGCCTTCGCGGACAAGTCCCAGCAAAAGATGTTCCGTGCCGATATAATCATGATTAAAACGCCGCGCCTCTTCCTTGGCGTAAACGATCACTTTGCGCGCTCTTTCGGTGAATCTGTTGAACATGATACTACCCTCCTAATTTCTCGCGGATAAGACTAGCTCTTTTGGTGTCCCGTTCAGCCGACGACAATTTCTTCCCATCAAGCTTCTGCAGATGGGCCGGCTGGATCATCAAAAACAGCTCATTGATGGCATGACGGTCGACATTTTTGATAATATTAAGATCGATCCCCACGCGCACCATCGAAAGCAACTCTACCGTCTCCTGGCTGGAGATGATATGCGCGTTTTTTAAAACCCCGTACGAACGGAAAATTTTATCTTCCAAGACAGGACGGTTCTGCAAGATCAACGCCTGCCGGGCCTGTTCCTCCTGCTCAATGACCTGGCAGATAAGACCATGGATGTTTTGAATAACGTCCTGCTCGCTGTGGCCCATCGAGACCTGGTTGGATATCTGGTAAAAGTTGCCGCTCGCCTGCGTGCCCTCGCCGTAAAAACCGCGCGAGGCGAAATTAAGTTTCGAGATGGCGTTCAAGACCTTGCTGATCTGTTTGGTCATCACGAGCGCCGGCAGATGCAGCATCACGGAGCCGCGCATCGCCGTCCCCGTGTTCGTCGGGCAGGCGGTCAAATACCCCCAGCCGCTGGAATACGCGAAATCCAGTTTCTGGGCGAGGGAATCATCGATGGTGTCGGCGATCTTCCAGGTCTCATCCAGGTCAAAACCGGATTTCAGGACCTGGATGCGCATGTGATCTTCCTCGTTGATCATCACCGACAGGATCTCTTCCTTGGAAACAACCAGACCTTTTCCGTCGGGGTTAGCGGCGTGCTCATGGCTCATCAAATGCCGTTCGATCAGGAATTGCTTGTCGACGTTATCCAGTTCGCTGATCTTGACAAACAATGAATTCTTGAAATAATCATTCTGCGCGATTGTATCCTGGATCATCCCCATGATATCTACCAGGTCTTTTTTCCGGGCTTTGTTGGGGAAAGGCTTTTTCGCCAGATTGCGCGCCAAACGGATACGTGAAGACATCACGATATTGGCGTTGGCGCCCGTACCCATCAACCACTGTCCGGTGCTATGTATAAAGTCGTTAAGTTCCATGGAAGTTTATTTCTTTTTTTCTTTCTTGTCGGGTTCTTTCTTCTCGAGCTTTTCCACTTCTCGTATCCTGTCGCGCAGCTGCGCGGCCTTTTCAAAATCTTCCATCTGGATGGCCTGCATCAACTGGTTCCGCAGGTCCTGCAGACTTTCGATGCGTTTTTTCTCCGCCTGCGGCATCCGCACCGGTGTTTTCCCCAAATGCTGGTTGGAACCATGGATCTTCTTTAAAAGTGTCGTCAGATACATCTTGAACGCCTCATAACATTCGCTGCAGCCCAGACGGCCGAATTTCCGGAATTCCTCGTACGCCATGCCGCAGTTGGGACACTGCAGATCGACCTTCTCGGCCTCGCCGCCGGCGGTCTTGCCGAAATCGGCCAACCCCGCCAGAAGATCCGCCAGACCGAACTGCTGCTCCATCTGGACGCTTTTCTGGCGCGCGCATTCCTCGCACAGGTGCATTTCCGACATCTGTTCGTCAACGATCTCCGTCAGGTGGACCGTCGCCTTTTTCTTGCCGCAAATATCGCACATCATGATCGACAAATTCCTCTCAACTAGTATTTCACACCGCTTTGACCCGTCAGGGAATGGAACATCTTCATCATCCTGAGCGTCACCACGCCGGGTTTCCCGGCACCAATGGCCCGGCCGTCGACTTTAACAACCGGGATGATCTCGGCGGCCGTTCCGGTCAGGAAACATTCGTCCGCCGTATACACTTCATGGCGGGTGATGTACCGCTCCTGGGCGGCAATCTTGCTGTCCTTCGCCAAAGAGATCACCGCGTCGCGCGTGATCCCCTGTAACCGTCCCTGGCTGGGCGTTGCCAGCACACCGTGCTTGACGATAAAAATGTTGTCTCCCGTGCACTCGGCCACGAACCCCTGATGGTCCAACATGATCGCCTCGGCATAGCCGGAGTTGTTCGCTTCAATCTTGGCGAGGATATTATTGAGATAATTGAGCGATTTGAGCCGCGGGTTCAGCGCTTCGGGATAATTGCGCACGGTAGGCACCGTGATGATCGCCATACCTTTATTGTACAGTTCCCTGGCGTAAAGATTAATCTTATCCGTAATAATGATCACGTTGGGCTTGCCGTAGCATTTGCGCGGGTCCAACCCCAGGTCCCCTTCCCCGCGGGTGACGATGACCCGGATATAGCCGTCGCTAATATCGTTCTTTTTAAGCGTCGCCACGATAGCTTCCATCATCTGCTTTTGGGTGAGCGGGATCCGGATCATCAGCGTGTGGGCCGTTTCATAGAGACGGTCCATATGCTCTTCCAGCTTGAACACGCGCCGTTTATACGACCGGATACCTTCAAAAACGCCGTCGCCATAAAGGAGTCCGTGGTCGAAGACGGACACCTTCGCGTCTTTACGTGAAAGGAATTTACCATTGATATAAATCTTCATTTCAGCCTCCCATCCTGCATCTGGATGATCCGGTGACTCATGCGGGCGATCTGCTCATCATGGGTCACGATTACAAAGGTCTGTTTGTTTTGAACATTCAAATCCTTTAAGAGTCCGATGATCTCCCCGCCCGTCCGCGAATCCAGATTTCCCGTCGGCTCATCGCAAAAAATAATGGCGGGCTGGTTGATCAGGGCCCGGGCGATCGCCACGCGCTGCTGTTCGCCGCCCGATAACTGGTACGGCTTGTGCGTGACCCGTTTTTCCAAACCCACTTGTTTTAAAAGAGCCTTGCCCTTTGATTCCAGCCGGGCGCTGTCGCGTTCGCCGGATTTGATCAACGCCGGCAACAAAACATTTTCCAGCGCCGTAAATTCCTGAAGCAAATGATAGAACTGAAAAATAAACCCTATCTTGCTGTTCCTGACCCTTGCCCGCTGGGCGTCATTAAGCCGGTATATCTCCTCGCCCTGAAGCGTCACCGTCCCCTTCTCGGGGACATCCAGCCCTCCGAGGATATGCAGCAAGGTCGATTTTCCCGCGCCGCTCGGCCCGACCAGCGAAACGATCTCGCCGTCGCCGATGTGCACATCAATTCCTTTCAAAACATGCAGGGTGCCGCCGGGCGTGCAATACGATTTATGGATGCCGGCCGCCTCAAGTAATACCCCATTGCTACTCATATCGCAACGCTTCCACCGGCTGCAAATTCGCCGCCTTCGCCGCCGGGTAAATGGTGGCCAAAAAACTGATCGCCATCGCGGCGACAATAATGGCCAGCATATCGGAAAGCTGCAGCTCGACCGGCACATGGTCGATCGAATAAATCTCCCGGGGTACCTGGACGTATGTCCGCAAAAAGTAACTTAATCCCACGCCGCCTAAAACCCCCAAAAGGGTCCCCAAAAAACCGATAAAAATCCCCTGCCTGGTAAAAATCCTCCTTATGGAACTTTTAGGCACGCCGATCGATTGCAAAATCCCGATATCATGCACTTTACTGGTGACCGTCACAATCAGCGTGCTGATAATATTAAACGACGCGACCACCACCATCAGCGTCAGGACGAGGAATAGCCCCCATTTCTCCAGGACCAGGGCGTCAAAAAGGTTGCGGTTCATGTCGATCCAGGTCTTGACGACAAACCCATAACCGACCAGGCCGTGGATACCGTCTTTAACCAGATCGACCTTATTGGGATTTTCAACCCTGACCCCGATGCCGCTGGCCGTATTCTCCGGCAGATGAAATATTTGCTGTGCCTTCTTAAGATGCACGATGATGAGATTGGTATCGTAGTCCACCATCCCCGTTGTGAATATCCCGGCTATTTTCAGGTTCTGTTTCCAGCCCGTGCCCGCGATGCCTGATCCCGGCGCGATGATATGGATCGCATCCCCCATCGAATATCCGAAATATCTGGCAAGCTCACTGCCGACAATGACGCCATCGGTATCCAGGGCGGCAAAATCGCCTTTGACCAGATATTTATCGACGCTGGTGATCTTCCTTTCCGTTTCCGGAGCGATGCCGCGCGCGACCAGGCCGACCACCTGGCTGCCGCTTTCCAGGAAAACATTGCCCTGGATATACGGCGAAGAAGCCTTCACCCCGGCAAGTCCGTTGATCTGCTCTTGGACCGCCGCGAAATCCGCGACGCCGCCTTCAGTCTCGACCATGATGTGCGGGGTCGTCCCGATGATCTTCTCGCGCAGATTATTCCCGAAGCCGGTCATGACCCCCGTCACCACGATCAAGGCCGCCACGCCGATCGCCACACCGCCTACGGAGATCACGTTTAAAAAGGTCAGGAACCTTCCCTTGCTCGCGGTCAGGTACCGGCAACTGATCCAGTTCTCGTAATTCATCTGGTCTTAATGCCCTTCGGGTTTAAGAAGCGGAAACAAAATAACGTCGCGGATGGACGCCGCGTCGGTCAAAAGCATGACCAGCCGGTCAACGCCGATCCCCAGACCGCCGGCCGGCGGCATCCCGTATTCCAGGGCATGCAAGAAATCTTCATCGACATTCCGGTTGCCCGTCTCCACGTCATCTTCCAGATCTTCCGTGAGCCTTTTGCGCTGTTCGACAGGATCATTTAACTCGGAATAAGCGTTGCCGACCTCAAGGCCGCCGATAAAAACTTCGAAGCGCTGGGAAATGCCCGGGTCCCTCGGCATCGTCTTGGCCAAAGGGCACAGGAACGTGAAATATTCCGTGAAGAATACCGGGTTGACGATCTCCTCCTCCTCGAGCATCTCCTCGACGATCTTCATCACACCGGAACGCGTCAGCCGGTCGCCTTTTTTGATCGAATGCGCTTTATGCTCGCCCAATTTCGCGAGCATGGTCCGGGCGTCGTCTTCGGATTTTATGCCGAACTTTTCGTCAACGATCCTGGCGAACGACCGGCGCTCCCACGGCGGCGTAAAATCGATCGTCTTGCCCTGATAGGTGATCTTGTACGAACCGGTGATGTCCCTGGCCAGGTCGCTGATCAAATCTTCCGTCAGTTTCATCATATCCTCGTAATTCCCGTAAGCCTGGTAGACCTCGAGCATGGTAAATTCCGGGTTGTGCCGCGTGGAGATCCCTTCGTTGCGGAAATTGCGGTTCATCTCATAAACGCGCTCGAGGCCGCCGACCAACAAACGTTTGAGGTACAATTCCGGAGCGATGCGCAAGAACACTTCCATGTCATACGCGTTATGCATACTCTTAAAAGGCCGCCCGCGCGCGCCGCCGGCCATCTGTTGCAACATCGGGGTCTCGACCTCCAAAAAGCCGCGCGTGTCCAGAAAGGAGCGGATATACCGGATGATCTGGCTGCGCTTGATAAACAGATCACGGACCTCCTTGTTAACGATGAGATCAACGTACCTTTGACGGTATCTGGTCTCGACGTCCTTGAGCCCATGCCATTTCTCCGGCAAACTCATCAACGACTTGCATAAAACCTGGATCTCGGCCACGCGCACGCTTTCTTGTCCCGTCTTGGTTTTAAACAAAGCCCCTTTAACGCCGATGATATCCCCGATATCCAGATCCTTGATGATGCCTAACGCATCCGCTTTGATGAAAAGCTGTATTTTCCCGGTTTGATCCTGGATGTCGGCAAAGACAACTTTGCCATGACTGCGATTGGCAATAAGCCGGCCTGCCAAAGCAACCTCTTGCCCCTCACTAAAAGCTCCTAACGCCTGGGCAACTGTATGCGATGGAAGAAACCCTCCGGCATAAGGGTCCAACCCTTCAGCTCTAAGGTTATTGAGCTTTTCTAACCTAACTCTCTTTATTTCATCAAGTTCCATAAAGTTCAATATATCTAGTAGTTATAGATAAAAGAATATTAAGATTATATAGAAAAAGTCAGAAGGTGTCAATGACCCGAAAAATTATTCGGGTTTGGACTTACGCGGCTACAATACAAATCCCCGCTTTATTGGCAAGGCGTACGCAACGGTCGCGATCAATGAGAAGTGTTCTGCCCGCCTCGATTCCCAAACAGCGGGCACGGGCACGGATCATCGTTTGGATGGTATGCGGACCCACGACCGGCACATCAAAACGCAGATCCTGGCAAGGTTTACTCATCTTGACAACGACCGCCCCGTCGCGGGCGATTCCACCGCCGCGCGCGATAGTCCGGTCGGTGCCTTCCAAGGCTTCGATGGCGACAATCGCCTTTTCCTTAACGACAACCGTCTGCCCCACGTCCATGCCACCCATCGCCTTGGCGATGTTCCTGCCAAATTCAATGTCGTCTAATTCCCGCTCCGTGGGCGCGCGGCGCGTCAAAGTCCCCTTCGGTGCCAGATATTCCTTGAGCAAGAACGTGGAATCGACCAGCCGGATCCCCTGGGCCTGAAGCTTGTCGGCGATGGCGGAAAAAATGGTATCGGCCTTGCGGTCGCGGATGGCGTCAAAAACTTTCTGGAACTCCTTGTCAAAGACGACGTTTTTCTCGAAGAGATTACCCGGGTTGACCTGGCCTGCCATGATCACTTCACGGACCCCCTCCCGCGTGAAAAACGCNNGTCTCCCCGGATGGCGGCGGCAACGACGTGATGTCCCCGGGATCGGGCTTTTTGGGCGAAAAGCAGCGGGAACTTTCCGTTACCGGCGATCAGGCCAAGAGTTTTCTTGTCCATAAGTGGAAAACGCGAAGGGGATAAGAATCATACGTCATCGTCAGGATTTGGCGATGACACATTGGGCGCGGAGCACAACCCTCTTTTTGAGGTTTTCGCGAAAAATACCAGGTGCTCGATTTCCGGGCAGGTCTCGATTTCATTCGCGATTTTTTCCATGGCGTGGGCCCGGCTTAATCCCAGACGAAACAATATTCTGAAGGCCTTCTTTATATTCAGGATCGTCTCGGGTGAGACTTGAGCGCGCTTTAATCCGACCGTGTTGATATTGATCGCGGCCGCCGGATGCCCGTCGCACATCGAAAACGGAAGGACATCCTGCACCACTTTTGAACATCCGCCGATAATGGAAAGTCTTCCCAGACGGACGAACTGGTGCACGGCGCTTAAGCCTCCGATGACGGCATTGTCCTCCAGGGTCACATGTCCGCCCAACGTCGCGGCGTTGGCCATCACACAATTATTACCGATGATGCAATCGTGGGCTACGTGCGAATAAGCCATAATCAAATTGTTGCCGCCGATAACGGTCTTGCCGCCGCCGTCGAGAGTCCCGGGATTGATGGTGACATATTCACGGATGACGTTATTCTCGCCGATGTTCAAAAAAACATTATCGTCGTACGAAAATTTTTTATCCTGGGGGGCGCTGCCAATGACCGCGCCGGTATAGACCTTGCAATTGCGGCCTATCGTCGTCTGGCCGGTGACGACACAATGGCTTCCAATACGGACATTGTCCCCAAGCGTAACGCTGCCTTCAATGACCGAATACGGCCCCACGCTCACTCCGGAAGACAGTTTGGCATCCCGATGAATAACCGCTGTTTTATGAATATTAATATTTTCCATTGTTTTATATCCTACACCCGGCCTTGAGCCAGGTCAAATGGACGCTAAAAAGATTTAATCCAGATATGAAGCGTCCGTAAACGAAAAAACCATTTCCGCTTCCGCGGCGACCTCTTCGCCGACCTTCGCGACAGCCCGTGCCTGGGCCGTTTTGGGTCTGTCCCGGATGACCTCTACCTCCATCACCAATTGATCGCCGGGGACAACGACCCGACGGAATTTAACGTTGTCAATGGCCAAAAAGAAAGCTACTTTACCACGATGCGCTTCACTCGTCAATATGACAACGCCGGCCGTCTGGGCCATCGCTTCGACCATCAACACCCCCGGCATCACCGGCCGCGCGGGGAAATGCCCCTGAAAAAAATTGTCATTAATCGTGACATTTTTTACGCCGACTCCGCGTTTCCCGCGTTCGATCCCGGTCACGCGGTCCACCAGAAGAAAAGGATACCGGTGCGGCAGGATGCGCATGATCCCGTCGATATCGATCTCTTTTCGATCCCCCCCCGAAGGCCAGAGGTCCCCGCCAGGGGAGGGCCTGACGGCCGGGCCGGGGCCGGCCGCGGCGATCTTTTTCTGATGCCTCTGCCTTTGCTCCTGAATTTTCTTGAGCAATTGTATGTTCAAAGTATGCCCGCTTTTGACCGCGAAGACATGGCCGCGGATGGGCATCCCCAAAAGATACAGATCGCCGATAAAGTCCAGCACCTTGTGCCGGGCGAATTCATCCGGGAAACGGACGGTGTTCTTGATCACGCCATTGTTGCCGACGACAAGCGTGTTATCAAAATTGGCCCCTTTCCCTAACCCGTGTTTTCTCAATTCTTCCGCTTCGCTCTCCAGACAAAATGTCCGCGCGGGGGCAATGGCTTCTTCAAAAACTTCGGCCGTGATCGTGGCACTAAAGAATTGTGACTTCAAGACCGGATTATCATAATCCAGGACATAGGAGATCTTGAATTCCTTGTCCGGCACCACGTAAATGGAACACCCGTTTAATTCAACCCCCACCGGCTCAACGACCTCAAAGCATGAGGAACCGGCGCCCTGCTCAACGATACCGGTTTTTTTGATGGCCTTAAGGAAATCCAGGCCGCTGCCATCGAGCCCGGGGAGTTCAAAAGCGTCGATCTCAACCGTTAGATTGCTGATACCAAACCCGCAAAGAACGCTCATGAAATGTTCGACCGTATGGATCACCACATCCCCCTTGCCGATGGAGGTGCAGCGCGGGATACCCGTATCGATATGGATATTCGATGGATCTACCTTAAGGACCGGCCGGCCGGGAAGGTCGGTACGGATAAAGCTGATCCCTGAATTCACGGGCGCGGGTTTACACCGGATATTGACCTTGCAGCCGGTGTGCAACCCGACCCCGGAGAGAGAAAATTCCTGCCTGATCGTCTTTTGCTGTTCAACCATTTTTCTTTACTTTCTTCTCGAGCTCTCCGACCCTTTTGGTCAGACCGCGGATTATTTTAATATAGTCCGGGACACGACGTAACGCGGCTTGAAACCTTTGTTCGGCAAGAAACGCCCGGGCGGGAAACCCGGAGATCTTCTGCCCGGGAGCGATCGATTTTGTGACCACCGCGCGGGAGGCCGCTATAACGCCTTTCCCGATAGTCAGGTGGCCATGCACTCCCACTTGTCCACCCAGGATAGCACCTTCGCCGATAACCACGCTTCCGGAGATACCCACCTGCGAAATGATAATGCAATGCTTTCCCATGATGACATTATGCGCGATCTGGACCAGATTATCGATCTTGGTCCCCTCGCCAATAACCGTCTTATCAAAACGCGCCCGGTCGACGGTGACATTCGCCCCGATCTCCACGTCATCCTCGATGACCACTGTTCCTATCTGCGGGATTTTTTCGTGTTTTCCGTCGGCCCAGACATAACCAAACCCGTCCGACCCGACAACCGTGCCGCTGTGGATGATCACGCGGTCACCTGCGGTAACGCGTTCACGGATCGTAACATTTGGATAAATCAGGCAACCTTTTCCCAGAACCGTACGGTGTCCGATGTAACAGCCGCTATAAATTGTGGTGTTATCCCCGACATGAGCCCGGCTTTCAATATTCACATAGGGGCCGATGGCGACATTCTTGCCGATAACTGCGTCTTTGGCGATAACAGCTGTCCGGTGGACACCTTTAGGGGAGAAAGTATCTGCCTCGAAAATCAAAGAGGCGATCCGGCTAAAAGCCAGGGAAGGATTCTCCGTGCGGATAACAGACTTACCCGGGACCTCGACATTGCGCGGTGTCAGGATCGCGGAGGCTTTCGTTGTCCTTGAAAGCGGGATATATTTGGGGTTGGCGATGAACGTCAGATCGCCTCGTCGGGCTTCCTTGATCCCGCTAAGACCCGTAATGACCAGATTTTGATCGCCGACAACCTCACCTTTGACGATGGCCGCGATCTCGGCCAAGGTCTTGCGCATTATCCCTTTTTCGGACGTATCATTTTTCCGGCTTTTTGGCATTCAGGTTCTTAAGGATATTTTCGGTCAAATCAAGACCTTTATCGGCATAGATAAGGACGCGGTCATTTAATATCACGGAATAACCATTTTGTTCGGCGTAACCGCTGACGATCTTCTCGATCTCCAGGAGGATTTCACGGATCTTTTCATTGCGCTCCTTGGTCAGATCTGTTTTCTTCTGGCGGTCATATTCCAGGAGTTCGTTCTTCATTTTTTCGATCTCGCCCTCAGTGGCTTTTTTCTGGTCCTCTTTGAGCAATGCGAGCTTCCCCTGCGCCTCGCGGACTTTCTCGATCTTCGCTTTACTTTCCTGCTCGTAGGCCTTGTGTTCCGTCTCGAGGACCTTGTCATATTCTTTCGTCTTGTAATACTCATCAAACAGACGGCTCAAGTCAACATAACCTATCTTGGCCTTATCTTCGGCAAAGGCCGGTGTTATCCCGAATAAAAATATCACCGCCGCTAAAATGACCGCCACTTTAAGCACTTTCATCGGATCCTCCTTGGTGGATATGAACTCCCGTTTAATAATAATTTATTTTTAAACTAGAAACCCCGACTGACGCTGAAATAAAACTTGCCGGAGCGTTCGTCCTCTCCCGGCTCATCGTTAAGCGGATAACCGTAATCCAGATTAATCGGACCGATGGGGGTTTTCACGCGCAGACCCACCCCCGTCCCTGATTTTAAATCGCCCGAGGCAAAATCTTCCGTCCTGGCCCACACGTTGCCAACGTCAAAAAACGCCGCTAATTTGACAAAATCAATCAAAGGGACCGTGTACTCGATGTTGCCCACAAAAAGCCCCTCCCCGCCGATGGGATCCTCCGTGCTTGAATCCAGGGGCCCCACAGACCGCTCATCATAACCACGAATGCTCCGGGCGCCCCCGGCAAAAAAACGCTCGAAGATGGGGACCTTCTCTGAATCCCCGTACGCGTCCACAAAACCGACCCGCCCGCGAAATTCTAAAACAGATTTGAATTTTAAAGGAACGTAATAACTGCTCATCAACTGCGTTCTGTAAAAATCCTTGTCGCCGCTTAAAAAACCGCCTGCCACATCAACATCCCCGCGGACTATCAATCCCTTGCTCGGGTTAAATGCGCTGTCGGTGGAATCCCAGCCTAACGATCCGCCCACCACGCTGACGGCGTTGGTGCCCGCTTCCGCCAGTAAATCGGCCGACACGTTACTTTCAAGGTCCTCAATGGCCACCGATTCACGCCGGTAGGAAACGCGCCCCGTGATGTATTCAGAAAATTCTTTTCCGAAACGGATATTACCGCCGACGCGCTTTTCGCTGTAGGCGTAACCAATATCTTCTTCGCGGTTGCGCTCGGTGCGAAAAACGTCAAAGCCGCCGGACACAGGGTAATCGAAAACCCAGGGTTCCGTAAAGCTCAACAATAGATTATTTCTGGTAGACCCTGTTTCGGCGCGCAACTTCAGGTTCTGTCCGCCGCCGGTAAACGTCGGCCAGTTCGCAAAATCAAAATTCCTCTGCTCGACTTCGATAAACCCGATCACCTTATCGACGGTACTAAAACCCCCGCCGAAACTAAAACTTCCCGTCTTCGCCTCTTTGACCTGCACAACCAGGTCCTTGCGGTCGTTCTGGCCGGTGTCCTCAATATCAAAGCCGACATCCTCAAAATACCCCAGGTTGTTCAGCCGCTCCTTGCTGCGTTTTAATTTCTCGCCGTCAAAACGTTCACCGGGACTTATCCGCAATTCCCTCCGGATAACGATATCCCGCGTGCGGGTATTACCCTGAATCTTGACTTTATCGACATACGCGAGACCGCCTTCGATAACGTCGAGCTTGATATCAACCAGACCCGTGGCCGGGTCCAGAGATGCCGTCTCTTTGATGTCCGCGAAAATATACCCCCGGTCGAAATACAGCGTCCGGATGCGGGCGATATCAACGCTTAATTTGTCGCGGCTGAAGACTTTGTCCTTTTTGATATTTTCCATGGCCGCGAGGATCTCGCTCCCGGCGACCACGCTATTGCCCCCCACGACAATATGCCCGGCCATGTATTGTCTGCCTTCGTGAATACTGATATTAATATCAATAAAACCCTTCGGCAATTCTTTAACGACATAATCCGCGGCCGCGTCGATAAAACCGTTTTGCTCGTAAAACGAAAGGATCCGTTCCATATCCTCATCGAGCGTTTCCTGGCTCAGATACCCTGAAGAAAAAAACGTTTTAGCGCGGGTCTTGATGACCTTGATGATCTGCTTGTCTTTGTACTTGTCGTTGCCAAGGACATCGATCCGGCGGATCCTGACCCTGTAGCCTTCGCGGATGATAAAATGCACGCTGACTTTGTGCGTTACTTCGTCCGGAGCGGTCTCGGTTTGTATTTCAACGAGGGTCAACCCCTTCTTGGCGTAGAGGTCTTTGATCATGTCCTCGTCATCCTTGAGAGACTTGTTATCGAGGAATTTCCCTCCCTGCGTTTTTAATTTGCGTGAAATGACTTTGGGGGAGAAATACCGGAGCTTCGAGAACGTGACCTTGTCGATGACCGGTTTTTCCTCGATATAAAAGGTCACTTTCAACCCGCCTTCATAATCCTGCCGGTCCACGCGGACATCCGAGAAATATCCGGTATTGTAAAGCCGCTTTAAATCATCGCTGATGACCGACTGGAGATACTCCTGTCCCGCGCGGGTCTTGATCTTGGAAAGGATGGCGGCCACGCTGATGGTCTTATTCCCTTGGACGTCGATAACCTTGACAATGGCGGATTCGACAACCTTGACATCAAGCTGAGCGGTCAACGGCTGCGTCGCGGGCTGGGCCTGAAGGCTGGGAGCATGAACGAATACGGCAAGCAGGGCAATGGAAAGAATATATCTTAATCGCACGATTGAGGTGTCCTGTTCCCTAAGAAAAAATGGTTAAAGTTATTTGATTATAAAGTTATTCATATGCCGTGTCAATCCGCATACGCAAGATTTTCGAAACGCATGTACTCTTTGATGAAAGCAAGCTTCACCGTGCCCACGGGGCCGTTACGTTGTTTGGCAATGTGCACATCGGCGACGCCTTTGTTCTCTTCCGTGGGATTATAATACTCTTCACGCATCAACAAGACCACCAGGTCGGCATCCTGTTCGATGGCCCCGGACTCGCGCAGATCCGAAAGCTGCGGTTTGTGGTCCTGCCGGGATTCCACCGCCCGGGAAAGCTGGCTCAAGGCAATGACCGGGATGCTCAACTCCCTGGCCAGCGCTTTAAGCGAACGGGAAATCTCCGAGATTTCCTGCTGGCGGCTCTCGGACTGGACGGTGCTGCGCATCAACTGCAAATAATCCAGGATGATCAACTCGATCCCCTGGTTGGCCTTCAGCCGTCTGGCTTTCGCCCGGAGCTCCAGGACTGAAATCGCCGGGGTATCGTCGATAAAGATTTTTGATTCGGACAACCGGCCGGCCGCGGCTGTCAACTTGGGCCAATCAGACGGAGAAAGGAACCCGCTTCTGACCTTATGAGCATCGACTCTCGCCTGGGAACACAGCATCCTCTGCACCAGTTGCTCTTTTGACATTTCCAGGCTAAAAACGGCAACGCCCTGTTTTTGTTCTATCCCCACGTATTCCGCCATCGAGATGGCCAACGCGCTTTTGCCCATCGAGGGGCGTCCGGCGATAATGATCAGGTCGGAATTCTGCAAGCCGGAGGTCATGTGATCAAATTTTTCAAATCCGGTCGGGATCCCCGTGACATGCTGTTTGCGCTGGTAGAGAAAATCCAGTTTTTCGATGCTTTGTCTGACGAGGTCCTTGATGTGGACGGATTGCGACCTTTGTTTGAGGTCGGCCACTTCAAAGATGAGTCTCTCGGCGTTGTCAACGACCTCCTCGACATTACCGGTGGATCCGTAACTTTCAGCGATAATGTTGGTGGCATTTTTGATGAGCCGGCGCAAAATACCTTTTTCTTTGACGATATTGGCATAATGCTCGACATTAGCCGCGCTGGGGACGAGGTCGATCAAAAAAGAAAGGTAGGAAACGCCGCCTATCTGTTCAAGGGCGCCGTCGTTTTTGAGTTTATCGGAAAGCGTGATCAGATCAACGTTTTTACGCTGATTATAAAGTTCAAGGATCGCCTTAAAAATCTGCCGGTTGGCCTGCTCGTAAAACCACGTCTCATCCAGGATCTCGATGGCCGAGCCAATGGCTTCTTCGTCGATCAACAAGGAGCCCAGGACGGATTTTTCAGCGTCGATGTTCTGCGGGGGGACCCTTATTTCTTGGTGACCCATAAGCGTATTTTCGCCGTCACTTCAGGATGGAGTTTGACACCGACTTCAAAAATACCCAACTCTTCAATGGGTTTTTCGATTGTGATCTGCCGTTTATCAATGTTGAACCCTTCCGCTTCCAGGGCCCTGACAATATCAGGTTCCGACACGGCGCCATAGAGCTTTTCCAGGTCGTTGACCTCCACATTGACCGTGCAGGAAAGCTTGTTGAGCTTCTCGGCCAACGCTTCGGCCCCGGCCTTCTGGTGTTCGTGCTCTACTTTACGCTTTTTCTCAAGTTGTTCGATCCTCTTAAGGTTCCCCGGGGTGGCGACCGCGGCCAGTTTTCGAGGGATCAAAAAATTCCTGGCATACCCTTCTTTGACCTTAACCACATCGCCTGTTTTCCCCAATTGGGGAACGTCCTGCGACAAGATAATTTCCATAATGGCCCATCCTTATGTCTTTAATAACGATTTTCCCGATTCCGTACCCGGCCTGTCGTCAAAAGCGCCAAAAATCTCGCTTTTTTGATGGCGTTGACCAGTTTCCTCTGGTCTTTCGCCGAAATGCCTGTTATGCGCCGGGGGACGATCTTCCCGCGGTCATTGAGGTATTTTTGCAGCAACCCGACGTTCTTGTAATCAATGATCGCGTCGGCAGGAAGGTTGTACCTCACCAGCGGCGTCCTGAATCTTTTTTTCGTATCTCTGTCCCTGCCATCCTCACGTTTATTGCGATTTTCGCGTTGTAGAGTAGCCAACTTTTACCTCCGTTTTATAAATTAATCTCGTTCATCCCAGGTAATATCTTCCGGCTTGATAGCCTCATGGGGTTGCGGCTGCTGTTGTGTTGTCTCGGCGGTCTGCATATCCGCCGCTTTCTCGGCGGCATCTTTCTCTTTAGGCCCGTAATTTCCCAAAAACTGGACGCGTTCAGCGCGCACGTCAATGGCGCTGCGCTTTTGCCCGTCGCTGGTTTCCCAGAACCTGGACTGCAAGACCCCTTCCACAAAAACCGGCCGGCCCTTTTGCAGGTGCTGGCAGCAAGCCTCCGCCTGTTTATCCCAAACCGTTACCGTCAGAAAACAAACCTCTTCTTTCAGTTCACCGCTGCTGTCCTTGAATCTTCTGTTGACCGCCAGGCCCAAATTGGCCACCGCCGTTCCATTGGGGGTGTAACGCAATTCCGGGTCTCGTGTCAAATTCCCGATCAAGAAAACTTTGTTCAAATTCGCCATTTCCGCCTCCCGCCTTTTATAATTTTATGGCGAGGCGAGCTCCGCCAAATTTCTTAAGAATTTGGCGGAGCGGCCTTCGCTTATTAGTCGACTTTCGTGACGGCAAACCGCAAAATCCGCTCATTGAGTTTCAAATTGGACCGGATCGGGGCGATAGCCGCGCCCTCCCCTTCAAAATTGACCAGATAATACGTCCCTTCGGCGCACTTTTTTATAGAAAAAGAAAACTTCTGTTTCTCAAGCCAAACCTGGCTGTTAAGGACTTTTCCACCGGCCTTGGTGACAATTTCCGCTGCCTCGCGGCGGGCGGCCTCTTTATCCTCGTTAGCGAGTTTCGCGTCCACGACAATCATCAATTCATATTTTCTTAATGTTTCCGTTTTCATGCTCGTTTACGACCTCCCGTTAAATTGGTCCATTGCCTTGTGGATACCTCCCTGCAGCCAGGCACCGCAACAATCGGTCGCCCGATCGATAAACTCATCCAGTTGCTTTTCTTCGCCGGCCGTCCATTTTCCTAAAACATACTCGACGGATTCCTGCCCTTTGACCGGTCCCCCGATCCCCAGACGCAAACGGGCGAATGCCTGTGTCCCCAAATGCTCAATGACCGAGGTTAACCCGTTATGGCCGCCGTCGGCGCCTTTACTGCGGATGCGGACCTGCCCGAAATCGAGATGAAAATCATCGCAGACAATCAAGATGTCCGCATGATCCAGATTCTTGTTCAGGACAGCCTGCTTAACGGCCGCGCCGCTGTTGTTCATATACGTTGAGGGCAAAAGACAGCACAGATCATTGCCCGCCACTTTGCCTTCCGCCGTTAAGCCGTTTGTGAAAGAACTCTTGCGAAAACGCAGGTTATTTTTCTGCGCCAAATGCTCCACGACAAGGAATCCCAAATTGTGCCGCGTATATTCATAATCCCTGCCGGGATTCCCCAACCCAACAATGAGCCGCGCTTGAGACAATATTCAGCTCTTTCCTTACTTTTGTTCTTTTTCCTTGCCCTTGGGTTCCGCCTTTTCTTCCTTCTTGCCTTCAGCTTTCTCCCCTTCTTTGGCTTCGCCCGCTTCCGGCTTCTTCTCCTTGAGAACTTCAGGCTCTGTCGGGCCTCCTTCTGCCGGGGCCATCGCTTCTTCCTTCATCGGGGGGATAACGGAAACCAGGATGGTATCGGGGTCCTGCTTGGTCCTGACCCCTTCCGGCAATGTGATATCCTTGACATGAATGGCGTCGCCGATCTCGAGATGCCCGACTTCGACAACGATCTTTTGCGGAATTTTTGTCGGCAAGCAGACGACCTGCAATTCCCAGAGAATGTGTTCAAGCGAACCACCGTCGCGTTTGACGCCGACCGGGTCGCCTTTGGTCTCGACAGGAACTTTGACTTCGAGCTCTTTGGTCAGGGAAATGCGGTTAAAGTCGATGTGCAGCAAGCTGTCCGAGACCGGGTCATGCTGTTCTTCCTTGACAATGACGGAATAATCTTTCAACTTCTTTTCGCCGTCCATCACATTCAAACGGAAAACCACGCTCTGCCCGTGGTGATGGCGCATGATGCGCTCATAATTGCTGCGGTCCACCTTGATGGCGGTGGGCTTGTTTTCGCCGCCATACACGACGGCCGGGACGGCATTTTCCCGTCTTATACTTTTGATTTTCCGGCTTCCTACCTGACTGCGCAATTGAACATCTAATTTTATTTCTTCCATTTTAATCAACCGCCTTCTTTTTTATCATGTTTCATCAAATAAACAGCTGATGGATTCTTCATCGTGGATCCGGTGGATAGCCTCTCCGAGCAAATGCGCTATCGTCACCACCTTGATCTTCGGGATCTTTTTCGATTTGCCCAACGGAATACTATCCGTAATAACCACCTCTTTTAACGCCTTACAGCCCGCAATGCGCTCGATCGCCGGACCGGAAAGAATGCCGTGGCTTACCGCCGCGTAAACGTCCTTGACTCCTTCTCTGGTCAGCGCCCCGACGGCTTCCACTATAGAACCGCCCGTGGCGATGATGTCATCGACCAGGATCGCGTTTTTCCCTTTCACGTTTCCCAAAATGTGCATCACTTCCGTTTTATCCGGACTGCTGCGGCGCTTGTCCACGATCGCGAGCCCGGCGTCCAGACGTTTGGCGTACGCCCGCGCCATCTTGATGCCCCCGACATCCGGCGAAACGACGACCAGATTCGTCAGCTTTTTCGTCTTGAAATAATCGCACAGCGCGTTGATGGCGTACAAATGGTCAACGGGGATATCAAAAAATCCCTGGATCTGGTTGGCATGCAGGTCCATTGTCAGGACACGGCCGGCCCCGGCGGCCACAATTAAATTGGCAACCAGTTTGGCCGTGATGGGCACCCGCGGCTGATCCTTGCGGTCCTGACGCGCGTAGCCGTAATACGGCAAAACGGCCGTAATCCGGTCGGCCGAAGCGCGTCTGGCCGCGTCGATCAAGACCAAAAGCTCCATCAAATTTTCATTCGGCGGCGGCGACGTCGGCTGGATGATAAAAACATCCTTGCCGCGGATGTTCTCCTTGATCTCGACCCTGGTCTCACCTTCGCTAAAGCGCGCCACCAGGACATTCGTCAAGGAAACGTTCAGATGCCCGCAGATCGCTTTTGCCAACTCCAGGTTCGCGTTTCCCGAAAAAATCGCCAGACCGTTCATCCCCGTTCTCTCCTTGCCTTGATCCTGGCCGGTACCCCGACGGCCATACCGCCGTCCGGGACGACTTTCCCTTTAGTCACAACACTGCCCGCGCCGACGACGGCCCTGTTACCGATCTTCACCGGCGCGATCAAAATGGAATCCGAACCGATAAATGCGCCATTGCCGATCTTTGTTTGACTCTTGCGCACACCGTCAAAATTCGCCGTGATCGTGCCCGCGCCGATATTGACATCCGATCCGACCAGCGCGTCGCCCAAGAAGCTGAAATGTTTCATAAGCGTTTTATTGCCGATCCTCGTGCGGGAAACTTCCGTAAAATTCCCGATCTCAACGCCATGGCCTAACCGGACACCCGGACGCAGCCGCGCGAATGGTCCGATCACGCAATGGTCACCAATGCGCACATCCCTCTCAATGATCGTAAAAGGACGTATACAAGTGTCTTTCCCGATCTTGACATCAGCGTCGATATACGTCGTCGCCGGGTCCACGATCGTCACCCCGTCACGCATAAAATCCTTCAAGATCCGCTCACGGATCACGCGCCCGGCCACAGCCAAATCTTCTTTCGTGTTGACACCCAGCCCTTCCACCGGCTCCTCCGTGGTCACTGTTTCGATTCTCAATCCGCCCTGATGGAACAGATCAATAATGTCGGTCAGATAAAATTCTTTTTTCTTTTCATTAAGCCTGATGCGTCTCAAAGCGCCGAACAGTTCCCGGCTGCGCACACAATACACGCCGACGTTGATCTCCGCAATCTCCCGTTCGTGCTCAAGCGTGTCTTTATCTTCCCGGATCGCGATCACCTCCGCGTTTTCATTACGAATAACGCGTCCGTATCCTTGCGGATCATCCACCGTCGCCGTCAGGAAAGTGCATATCGCCTTGGAATTTTTATGCTTGCGGACAAGTTCCTTGATGACCGGATTGGTCAACAGCGGCGTATCCCCGCACAGGATAAGAACATCCCCGCGATAATTCTTCAAATGCCCTGCCACGCGCCGGACAGCGTCCGCCGTGCCGGATAATTTCGGCTGTCTGACCATGACCAGCCCCGGATCCAACCTTTTCTTAAGAAGATCCCCCTTATATCCGACAACAACATAAGTTTTCAAAGAACCGGCCGCTTTCGCGGCATCGAGGACATATCCCACGATCGGTTTACCGCAAACTTCATGCAACACTTTGGGACAATCGGATCTCATCCGCGTGCCCTTACCCGCCGCCAGAATAACTGTCCTCAAGTCCTTCATATGTCAACCATCCTGCTACGCTAAACGGCTTTCGCGTTCAGCTCCGCAGGACAACAGTCTTCGTTTTCTAAAAGCCGGATGAAGTGCGAACACGCAAAGCTTTGGAAAGAAGACTGGCTGCCCAGCCAGGACTCGAACCTGGAAAAGCAGATCCAAATTCTGCTGTGTTACCAATTACACCACCGGGCAAAATTAGCGAAATAAAGTACTGCGCAACATCAATCTCAAAGTTCTTTTACCCTTGGTAGTCTTAAAATAAACTTCACGCCGTTGCGCATCCTCTTGAGAAACAAAGGCCTCATAAAATATTAACGAAGGGTTTTGCATACGAACGGTTGAATGACATTGCCCTGCTTGATGTTCTCCGATCCTTCGCTTTGAATCCGACGTGTAGCCGATATAAAATTCCTTATCATCAATGCTCCAAAGAACATACACGTAATACATATTCATTCACGCCAAATTCTGCCCTGCACCAGAACTCGCTTCGCTTGTTTCGGTACAGGGTCAGCCGTGAACCGAACGCAAAGCGCTTGTTCTGGTTCACGGCTGCTGTGTTACCAATTACACCACCAGGCAAATGACCTGATAAACACAAAGCCACGCGCAACCACCTCATTTTTGAAATGACAGCGTGGACAGATATCTTTGACCTTCCATCTCTAATACGTCCTTGCCACAAACGTCCGGCTAAAGCGCCTGGCCAAAACCGCCCGGACCTCTTCGGCTTGCCGTTTGGTCCCGGTGATCGCGAATACGCAAGGGCCGCTGCCTGATACCATAACCCCTTTTGTATCCAACGATTTTAGTCGCTGTTCAAGCTTCTTTAAATGCGGAAAAAGGAGCAGGACAACCCTTTCCAGATCATTCACCAGGCTATGCCCTATCTGCGCAATATCAGATCGCCGTAAATGATGGATAAAAATACTAACATTATCGTTTCTCTTTGTCAACACCTTCCTAGGGGCTCCCAAGCCAGGCGCCAAACCCAACCCTCCATAGACCTGTCCAGAGTAGATTTTGACGCAAGGGACGACCAGGACATGCCATAATTTCGTCTTGACGTCGAGTTTTTGGATAAAATCGCCGCGTTCTGTCCCCAAGGCCCACGGACAATCATAAAGAAAAAAGGCGACATCGCTCCCTAACCGGCGGGCATACGACAAGAGTTGCGACCGGCTTAACCCGAGTTTCCAAAGCTCATTGAGCCCTCGAAGTGTCGTTGCCGCGTTGCCCGAACCGCCTCCCAGGCCGGCCGCTACGGGAATATTTTTCTTAATATAAATGTCGACGCCTTCCTTGATCTGAAAATCTTTCCGCAGCAGTTTTGCCGCCTGATAGACAAGATTTTTGGGTCCGCGCGGTACCTGGGGATGGACGCAATCAATACGGATGGCCCCGGATGGATTGAGCGTCAGCCGGAGTTCATCACTTAGATCGATTCGCTCGAAAATGGTGGCAATATTATGAAAACTGTCTGGTCTTTTATGAAGGACTTTGAGGAAAAGATTCAACTTGGCAGGTGATGCTAAACGGATACGACGCATGAAGGAGGGTCTCGATCGCTAATCAGCAGTTATTTACTCACACGTCTATTGTCGACGGATTCTATCTTCTCAAGGACATCGTCTTGCCCGGGCAAAAGCTCCAGGGAAAGTTTCCAGTATTTTACCGCCTCATCGGTCCAATTGAGCTTGCTGCACACATCACCGATATGGTCGTAGATAACGGGGTCTCTCAAAAGGGCATCGGCTTTTTTGAGAGTCTCCAGCGCCTTGTCGTACATGCCTTTTTTGTAATAGGCCCATCCCAAACTGTCGAGATACGCGCCATTTTCCGGGACGATATCGAGCGCGCGCTGGATAAGGGTCATTGCCTCATCCAGGTTCTTGCCATCTTCCGTATAAAGATAGCCGAGGGTATTAAGGCTCCCGTCGTGTTCCGGATCGATGCTGATCGATTGTTTCAGGATCGCGACGGCGCGTTCTTTCTGGCCGGTCTCCAGATATAAAGACCCCAGCATGTACATCACGTCGGCGTTACTGGATTCAACGGCCAGGATCTTCTCAAATTGTTCGATGGCTTGGTCGTATTTTCGCTGCGAATAATACAACTGCCCCAGATAACCGTAGATCTCGATATTTTGCGGCTCCTCCCTGGAAAATGTCTTGAGGATAATTTCATATTCCTTGGCCGCGTTGTCATATTGCCGCTGGTTGGAATAAATGAGCGCCAGCAAATAGTGAGACTGCATGTCCCCGGGATTCAACTGGTGGACGGCCTGCAATTGGCTGATCGCCTCGGGGAGCATATTCAACCGCGCGTAGCCGGTGCCCAGGCGCAGACGGACGAGGTAACCGCTGCCATCGAACTGCGCGGCTTTCTCATATTCCAGGACGGCGTGGTTGGTCTGTCCCAAGAGATCGTCCCGGTATCCCATGGCATAATGCGCCAACCCTTTGGCCAAGGCGATGCGATCTTCATTGGCAAACGCGCCGGCCGAAGGCGGGCACACGAACGCCATCAGACAAATCCCCGCACAAACCAAAATTGGAACAATTTTTGCTCGGTGCATAATCGCCTCGTCGTGGTTTAAAAAATAACCCTTCCGGCTAACCCGCCGAAAGAAGGGCTACTTCCAATCACGTTTCTTCAGCTGCCGAAGTGACTTTCGCAACTTCTTACGCTTATGCGTTCTGATCTTCCGTCTTTTTCTTTTCCTGCCGCACGGCATACGTTGGTTCTCCCTGTTTTTAATAAATGACTTTGTTCAAAGGATATTCAATGATCCCCTGCGCCCCCGCCTTCTTTAAGCCCGGGATCAAGGTGCGTACCGTTCCTTCATCAATGACAGTTTCGATGGCCAGCCAATTCTTGTCGCTCAAATGGGAGATCGTTGGATTCTTCAACGACGTCAAAAGGCCCAAAATCTTGTCCAAATCAATCTTGCGCACGTTCATTTTCAGTCCCACCATGTTGTTGGCCGCGATCGCTCCCTTCAGGAGCATGGTGATCTGGTCCATCTTTTTCTTCTTCCACGGGTCCTGCGCGGCCTTTTTACCGGCGATAAATTGCGTCGTGGATTCGCACACTTCCCCGATGACCCGCAGCTTGTGCGCCCGCAGACTGCTGCCGGTTTCGGTCAATTCGACGACCGCGTCGACTAACCCGTCGGCGACCTTGGCTTCAGTCGCCCCCCAGCTGAACTCCACGTCCGCCTTGACCTTGTTCTTCTGAAGATATTGTTTGGTCACGTTGACGAGCTCGGTGGCGATCCTCTTCCCTTGCAGATCCTTAACGGAAGTCATGGAGGTTTTCTCCGGTACGGCCAAAACCCAACGCACTTTAGTAGAACTTTGCTTGGCATAAACAAGCTCCGCCAAAGAAACGACTTTGGATCCGTTTTCCATGATCCAGTCCGCCCCGGTTATGCCGCAATCCAGGGCTTCTTCCTCTACATAACGGGACATCTCCTGCGCCCGCAGCAGGACCGGTTCGATCTCCGGATCATCGATAGAGGGGAAATAGGAGCGTCCGGAAACATAGATCTTGAATCCGGCGTGTTCAAATACCTTGATGGTCGCTTCCTGAAGACTCCCTTTTGGCAATCCTAACTTCAACTTACGCATCTTGTTGCACCCTAAGTCTTTATTTTGCGGTTCAAAAAGTAAATTATTATATCTTTGCCCCCCGGCATTGTAAAGCAATTTCCTGACCTTTTCCTGACCTTTACAAGTATAATATTCAATTTCACATCTTGCCAGCCACAAAACGATTAAATCACCTAAAATTACTTGTCAAAACCATGCTGTGCAGATATAATCAACCCTAATTTTGAATAAAGATACCGTTGAATGGTAACGCAATCGCCATGTTAAAACTACTACGCAAAAAAGGTTTCGCCAAAAAGGTCCTCTGGGTCATCGCTGTCATCATCATCCTTTCTTTTGGGTTCTTCGGGACCGCCTACCTTATAACCGATAAGAAACCGGTCGATTCTGCCGGGACCATATCCGGGAAAAAAGTTTCCGCGGAGGAGTTTGGCAAAGCTTACCAGGCGGTTTATATCCAGGCGCTCATCCGCTTCGGAGACAAGTTCAACGAGATTTCCCGGTTCCTGAACCTGGAAACTGAAACGTGGGACCGGCTTATACTCTTGCGCGAGGCCGTTAGAAGAAGGATCAAAGTGAGCAATGAAGAGGTCATCCAGGCGATCGAGCAATACGCGTTCTTTCAACGCGACGGCCGCTTCGACCCCCTTCTCTATAATGACATCCTGCGGTACGCTTTCCGCGTATCGGCCCGGGATTTTGAAGAGGGCATCCGGGACAATCTTAAATTTATCACTTTATTTCAACAAATTACCGCCCCTGTGGCCGTGACCGACAGGGAAGTCCTCGAGGCTTTCAGGCGGGAAAACGAAAAGATCCAGGTCAGCTACATCCTGGTCACGCCCGAACAGTTCCAGAAAGACGTTTCCTTCAATGACGAGGAAGCCCAAAACTACTACGCGCAAAATAAAAATGAATTTGTTGTCCCTTCCACCATAAGCGTTGAGTACATCAATCTGGATTTCCCTCCCGCGGCGAAACCGGGACCCAAAAAGGAAGAAACTGCGCCGGAGGCGACAGAACCGGCAACGGCTGCCGGCGAAACGCCAACCGTCACCGAAGAGATGAAAAAACCCGCGCGTGAAAAAACCAACGCTATTTTCCAGGATTTGCTCGTCAATCCGGATATGCGGGCTACGGGAGGAAAGCACGATGTCGAGGTCAAATCGAGCGGGTTTTTCAGCATGGAGCAACCTGATCTCAGTTTGGGCTGGCCCTACGAACTGCTCATCAAGCTCTTCCAGACGGACAAAAATGCCGTCAGTGATCCTTTTGAAACGCCGCAGGGGATGCTGATCGTCAAGATCAAGGAAAAAAAGGACGCCTATATCCCCGGGTACAAGGATGTCACCGAAAAAGTCGCCGGGGCCCTGCGGAAAAGCAAAGCCAAAACAATCGCCCGGGAGAAAACGGAAGAATATCTCAAGCTCATCCAGGACGCGTTCGCCAGAACAGAATTGAAGAATTTCGCCCAAACGGTCAAGGATGCGGGACTGGAACTCCACCAGACGCCGGTGTTTGGCCGCGGCGAATATCTTCCGTTCGTGGGGATCTCAAAAGAATTTCAGGAGGCCGCTTTCGCGTTAACGGAGCAGACCAACCTTAGTGGCGTCGTCGCGACCGAAACGGGATACAGCGTGGTTCACCTCGACTCACGCGTCCCGGCCGATGAAAAGCAATTTGAAGAGAAAAAACAATCTTTGTCCGAAAAATTGCTCAATGAGCGCCGGACCCAGACCTTCAACGACTTTTTAAACGACCTTCGGCTGAAAGCCAACATCACAAGTAATCTTCCGCAAAAGAACCAGTGATCCGACCTACGTCGATTCTGTCAACCAATTCAAATAATCTTTATTCCCTTCGACAATCGGCAGGGCGATGACCTCGGGGACATCGTAGCTGTGCAGGGCCCGGACGGTCTTGACGATGGCAGGGAAATGCCGGCGGCGGGATTTCAAAACAAGCAGGACCTCCCGCGCCCGGTCAACCTTGCCTTGCCAGCGGAAGATCGACTGAATCCCCGGCACGATGTTGGCACAGGCAATCAATTTTTCCGTAACAAGTTTTTCAGCGATCTTGTTGGCTTGGGCCTCGTCTTTGGCCGTGACAAGAACAACAATATACATTTGAATGGCTCCTTGTTTCAGTGGTAAATAACGAGCCGCCGCTTACGAGTGTTTCTTCAGCATCATGATGGAGATCATTCTGCCCGCAGCATCGCCTTCCCGACGATAAGAAAAACATTCCGTTTCGCAATGGGTGCACACGGCGCAATCCAGGATGTTCGCGGCGCTGACCCCTGACCCGAGGAGCTGGTTTTTGTTCGCCCCCGGCAGATCGAAGAAATATCCTTGTTTGCGTTTGACCGTTTCCTTCGGGAAATGTTCCAGAAACGGCGCGCCGACCCGATAACAGCAAGAGCGGATCGCCGGGCCGAAGGCGGCCAACAGATCCCCGGGATTCGACTTCCACTGTTTGCGCATGAGCGTGACGGCCTGCGCGATGATTCCTTGCTGTGTCCCGCGCCAGCCGGCATGGACCAGGCCGATGACTTCGTGTCGCGGATCATATAAAAAAGCTGAAAGGCAATCCGCCGTACGTACCGCGATGGCCAGATCACGGCGATCCGTCAATATCCCGTCGGCATCTTCAATGGCCTTCGCGCGCCGCTTGGTGACTCCGGTTGCGACAATGATCTTGTTGCCGTGCACCTGGCGGACCGTCAAGACCCCAGGCAGCCGGAATCCCATCTGCCGCGCCAAAGACGCGCTCTGCGCCCGGGTCAACGGCGTCGAACTGTCCGAAAGTTTAAAATCGGCACTGCGGTCGCTGGTAAAGGTCACCACATGCGGCGGGAAGAAATCACGGGAGGATCGCGTCATCGTCAAACGGTCCGCGGAAGGCATTCTCGCTCCTGAACAACCTTATTGGGCAATGGTATCTTCGTCAAACGTTTCGGCAGGAACGCCAAAGCTCTCATCAACGATCAGGTCTGGTTTAACGCTTGACGGCAATTCCTGGACCTTACTCAATTTTCTTTCAATGGTGCGTGATTTTGTGGCGGCTGACTCGATCTCTTTGCTGGCGCTATCCAGTTTCTTCTTTGTGTTTTCCAACATGTCGCCAAACTTGCCAAATTCGTTCTTGACGGCCACCAGTAACTGTCTGATTTCACTGGCACGTTTCTCGACGGCCAGCGTGCGGAAACCCACCTGCAAAGAATTCAAGACTGCTGCGATCGTGGTGGGCCCGGCCACCATTACCCTGAATTCCCTTTGCAAGAACTCACAAAGTCCAGGCCTGCGCAATACTTCCGCGTACAGCCCCTCTGTAATAAGGTACATAATGGCAAAATCCGTTGTATGGGGAGGGTCGATATATTTGTCTCTTATTTTCCTGGCTTCCAGCTTGATCCTGCTCTCAATGGCCTTCACCGATTCTTCAAGGGCCGCCATATCGTTTTTATCCTGCGCTTCCAGCAACCGGTCGTAATCCTCCTTGGGAAATTTGGCGTCGACGGGGATATAAACGACTTTGCCGTCGCGCCCGGGCAGTTTGATGGCGAACTCTACGGGATCGCGGCTTCCCTGCTTGGTCACCACGTTGCGTTCGTATTGATCCACGGTGAGCATCTGTTCGAGGAGATTCCCCAGTTGTATTTCGCCCCATGTCCCGCGCGTCTTGACGTTGGTCAACACTTTTTTGAGATCCCCCACGCCGGAAGCGAGGCTTTGCATCTCGCCCAGCCCGGCGTGCACCTTCTCCAGCCGCTCGCTGACGACTTTAAACGATTCCCCCAGACGCTTCTCAAGAGTGGAATGCAATTTTTCATCGACCGTCTCGCGCATTTTCTCGAGCTTCCTGCTGTTGTCTTCCTGCAGCGCCTGCAAACGGGTTTCGACGACCTCGCGGACCTTCTCCAGCTTGCGCTCATTCATGTCGGTCAATTTCAACAATTGGTCGGTGAACGCGTGGATACTTTGAGCGGATTCGCGACGGTTAGCGGCCATCTCCTCGCGCACGAGCCGTTCGACGCTGTCGGCATCTTTACGCCGCGTCAATTCGCGCACCAGAAGGGCGGTCAAAAGGATGGTATTGAGGACCAAAAGGATCGTCAAAAGCATATAATCCCGCTCACTTCTTCTTGTCTTCGAGCAGTTTGATGATCTTTTCCAGACGGGAAGTGATGGCGATCGGGACAAAGACGACCCAAATGAGCAAAAAAACCTTGACGCCAAAACAAAGGACGCCTCCGGTCATCGCGTTACCGGACAATGGACAGATCGGGTGCATAGGTTTCTTCCTTTCGTTAAAGGTTGTTTGGGGTTCATTATACCTCCCGCACCCGCGGACTGTAAAGCGGCAATTCGCATGCGCATTGCCTCACATTAAATGTT
>DPIG01000058.1 GCA_003522725.1 Candidatus Omnitrophota bacterium | reverse complement strand
TCCGGCTGACGTCTCAAACCATGCCAAACACAAACTCACTCAACAATTCGAATCCCTTAACCCTTTTGAACTCAAAAAAATTATCAACAAAAAGATCGAAAAAATCTTACAACTTGCTTCTTGATAACTCTTATGCTAAAAATCTCTCCGGGTAACATTCTTTAATGAGTCAACGGGCATGCAGCCCATGCAGAATTAGTCTGAAGAACGCTTAACAGTCTAGGCAAAGGAAGCCGGATTTTGTCGCAACCCGCTTCTCGCCGTCTAACAGCGCGCGGTGGCAGGAGTTGCATTTGGACGACAAAGAATAACAAACATTATTTAGCGCACACGCCTCGCACAACGGCCTGGGCCGGCAAAAGTTTTTGCCCAGGGCCACAATGAGGGCGTGGTATTCATTAAACATCGCGACGTCATGATCGAAGGCCGACATGAACAATTCCTGCACCCGATGATAACCGACCTTATGGTCAACCAAATTATGCCTGTAAAGGAACCGTTTCGTGTAGGCGTCCACGACAAACACGGGTTTGCCGAGCGCGTAGAGCAGGATCGAGTCCGCCGTCTCCGGGCCGATGCCGTTGACCTTCAGGAGCTTGTACCGCATCTGCGGCAGTTCCTCCCGCGCCATCGCTTTCAGGCTTCCATGGTATTCATCAAAGAAAAACCGCATGAAATTCTTCAGACGGCGGGTCTTGACGTTAAAATAACCGGCGGGCTTGATGAGCGCGGCAAGTTTCGCGGCGGGGATATCGCGCAGGGCGCGCTCGGAGAGAACCCCTGCCGCTTTCAGGCGCTGGATGGCTTTCTCGACGTTGCCCCAGCTGGTGTTCTGCGTCAGGATGGCGCCGACGATGACCTCGAATTTCGTCCGCGCCGGCCACCAGCGCTGCGGGCCGAATTCTTTAAATAATTTGGCATAGATCTTCCGTAGAGCGGTTTTTGTTGCGTGGTTTTTCATGGCAAGATGATACCCCGACAAACATCTGGTATATGCGCGGATAATTAACGCCGGCGCGTTTTGGAGCGCGCGATATCTTCAAACGACCAGTCTTTCTCTTTCTTGACGGGCGGCCCTTCCGGGGCGCTGAATTTTTTGGGGTCAAATTTTTGACGCGGCTTCTTGCTTGATTTTCCCATCTCCACCTCCTCCAATGAGCCCCCTGCTTATGTTAATAACCAAGGGGCGAGTTGGACCCTTGACAATTTGACCAAATTGTCAAGGGTAAATTCAGCCATACAACTTAACTTCGCTATGACTCGTTAAGTTGTGGCTTCATTTATATTCCCACCGGACCAGCTGTCCGGCCTGGTCCCAGTAGAGATAAACTTTCGGGGAATCAAAAAATCGCGCGGCGTAGCGGTAGACCCAAACCTCAAGCGGCCGGCCATCTTCCTGGACCGTTTCCGTAAAAATGGGCGGGCCGAATTGCCCGGTGACGCTTTTCTGATCTTTATATCCGCCGATCGAGCCCTCTTCAACGGCGGCGACAAGACGCTCGAAGCGGGCGTCCTGGCGTTCGATCTCTTTACCCATCTGCGTTTGCTCGTCGGAAACGGCCTTAAGGGTCAAAAGCTGATCGAGATGCTGCAGCTTGGCGCAGCCCGCCAACACAAGAAAGCTCATTGCTAATACAATACACCGCGGTATAAATACGAAATCCGAAATACGAAATCCGAAACAATATTTAAATTCAAAATTTGAACACTTAAACGGTTTAACCATTAGAATTTTGATATTAGAATTTGTTTCGAGTTTCGTGCTTCGAATTTTAGTTATATACTATCACGCTTTCTCGATTCTTTCCTTCTCTTCCCTTAGTTTCGTCAGCGTACTCGCGATCTCCCTCAAGCGCTGCTGGATGAATTTCAGGCGCTGGCCGTATTCCTTGAGCGTTGCCGGGTCCCGGCCAAAGGATTCCGAAAGACTGCGGCCCTTGATGTAGCTTTCCGTTTCGAGGTCTTTGTGCTCCTGTTCCAGCGCCTTGATGGTATCTTTGATCTCTTTGACCCTTTTCAACGCCTGTTGATGGCGGTCGTGCAACTCTTTCAAATGAGGCGGCATCGAGGCATCATGAGATTTCGCCGATTTTTCCTTATTTTTTTTGCGGTTGGCTTCAGCATCCTTGCCGGCATTTTGCTCTTGCGCGGCTTGCTCGCGTCTTTTTTCCAGATAATAATCCAGCCCGCCGAGATACGTTTTTAGTTGCCCATTCTGGGTTTCGACAATCGTCGTCGCGATCTCCTTGATGAAATACAGGTCGTGGCTGATAAAGCACAGCGTCCCGCCGAATTCCTGGAACGCCGTCGTCAGAGCCTTGACGCCGTCGACGTCCAGATGGGTGGTTGGCTCATCCAGACACATGAAGTTGGGTGGATTGATCAAAAGTTTCGCCAGGATCAGGCGGCTTTTTTCCCCACCGGAGAGGACTTTGACCTGTTTGAACACATCATCCCCGTGAAAATTAAACAACCCCAAAAGGCTCCTCGCCTTTAACATCGGCGTGCCTGACGGCGCGGAGAGCATCAGTTCATCCAGGACCTGGCGGTTGGGGTCAAGCACATCCAGTCGTTTCTGGGAAAAATACCCGACGTTGATCTCGTGCCCATACTGGACGGTGCCGGAATCCGGCGGCAGAACACCGGCGAGCATTTTTAACAAGGTGGACTTCCCCGCGCCATTGGGCCCGACCAGACAAATTTTCTGCCCGCGGATGATCTCAAGGTCCAGGTCGTGATAAATGCGCCGCTCGCCATAAGCCTTGCTGATTTTTTCGGCATGGGCGACGACGTAACCGCCCTGGCGGATGCCGGAGAATTCGAATTCGCCGATACTTTTGTGTTCCTGCGGCACATCGATATGCTCAAGGCGTTCGAGCATCTTGCGTTTGTTGCGCACCGCCGAGGCGCGGTTGGGCTGGGCGTGGAACCGCTGGGCGAAACGTTCGAGCTGGTCGCGCTTTTTCTCAACAACCTTCTGTTGCTTCTCCAAAGTCTTTTTCTGGATCCCCTTCTGCTCTTCGTACGTCTCGTAATTGCCCCGGAGCTTGGTCATCAGGGCGCCTTCCAAAATGATCGTGTAATTGGTGACCTCGTTGAGCAAGACACGGTCGTGGGAAATGAGGACAAGCGCCCCGTCGTAATTCTTCAGGAAATCTTTCAACCAAAGCGTCGCCTCCAGGTCCAGATGGTTGGTGGGCTCATCGAGGAGCAGCAGGTCGAAAGGACACGTGAGCAATTTTGCCAGAAGCACGCGCATCTGCCAGCCGCCGCTTAGTTCGGCAACCGGCCGGTGAAAATCCGCTTCCTTAAAACCCAGCCCGAGGAGGATCTTCGCGCCCTTGTGTTCCAGGTCGTAAATGCCAAGCCCTTCGAGCTGTTCGAGGATATCGCCGTAGCGCGGCGCGTCCGCCTTGCCGGCGTCTTCAAATTTGTGTTTTTCCTCCATCAAGGCCGCGATGCGCTCATCGCCTTCGATGATCTCTTCCATCACGGTCTTCGTGGATGCGAAATGCGCTTCCTGCGGGAGATACCCGATGTGAATATTTTTCTGGACCTGCACGGACCCGGCGACGGGTTCCATCTCCCCGCGGATGATGGAAAACAGCGTCGTCTTCCCCGCCCCGTTGGGACCGGTCAACCCGATCTTCTCGTTCTTGAAGATGCTCAACGAGACGTCCTTGAACAGCGTCCGCTGGGAAAACCCCATTGTCAGATTATTGAGAGTGACCATAATTTCGTCGTTCGTATCTCGTGAATCATATCTCGCTTCACGCTTCACGCTTCACGAGCGGGGCAATTTTGTGGAGTATTTGAATCTCTTGATTTTTTAACTCTCTCCAATGCCCAAGTTTCAGGTCGCCGAGCTTCAGCGGCCCTTGGGCGACGCGCTGTAAATAAATGACCTTTTTACCGACGTGCGCGACCATCAGCCGGACCTGGCGTTTGCGGCCTTCGTGGATCGTGATCAAAAATTCCGTGTTATTCCCGGCGCGGCGCGCGTCCTGAATCTTCGCCGGAGCCGTGCGTCGGCCCTCGATGACAACACCTTTTTCCAGCGCCTGTCTGTCCTGCGGCTCCAGCGTCCCCGTCATCCTGACCCGGTACGTCTTGTCAATATCAAAACTGGGGTGCGTCAGACGGTAGGTCAAATCGCCGTCATTGGTTAAAAGCAATAAACCCTCAGTGTCTTTGTCCAGACGCCCTACGGGCACCAGGTGACGGAATTCCGACGGAAGCAGATCAAAGACCGTCTTCTCCGCGAAGCGGTCTTCACGGGTCGTGACGCATCCCTGGGGCTTGTTAAAAAGAATGTACGTGTACGCCTTCGCCGCGACGACCTTGTCGTCCACGCAGACCTTGTCTTTGTCCGGGTCAACCGGCGTCGACGGCTCGACCACCGGACGGCCGTTGACACTCACGTGTCCGCTCATGACCAGATCAAAAGCCTTGCGCCGGGAACAGACGCCGTTACGGGACAAAAAAACTTGTAGACGCATTTGCATTTAAGGTGACGGTTATGTTTTAAAATCGACGAACAACCTAACCGCTAACGATACGGGCATCGTTACCGTAACCGATTAACCTTTGTCTAAGCGCTTCATAGATCAAAATCGCCGCGGAGGTCGAAACGTTAAGCGAGTCCGCGGCCCCGCGCATCGGGATCTTGACGCGCGCGTCCGCGTTTTTCTCCCAGAAATCGCTCAACCCTTCCTGTTCACCGCCCAACACGAAGGCAACCGGGCCGGTCAAGTCCATTTGAGTATAAATCGTGTGCGCCCCCGGCGACGCGGCATAAATTTTGATTCCCTTATTTTTTAAGAAACACGAGGCCTCCTCGGCCGAACACAGAACCGTATTGACGGTAAAGATCGTCCCCACGCTCGCGCGGATGACATTGGGGTTGTACAGATCCGTTTTGCTGTCGCAAACAAGAACACCGTTGACCCCGGCGCCGTCGCACGTACGCAGGATCGCGCCGAGGTTCCCCGGCTTCTCTACCTGCTCGACGACAACAACCAGAGCGTTTGCGCCGACCCTAAAATCCGTCAACGACCGCCTGGGCGTTTCGCAAACTCCCAATACGCCTTCCTGCCGGTCACCGTAAGCGATCTTGGTAAAAACGCTTTTGGTGACTTCAAATACAGGGACGTCCGTTGCGGACAATTTTGCCTTTACCTGTTTTTCTTCTTCACCGTTGCCGACCAGCTCCGGGCACACATAAAATTCCCGGAACTTGACCCCGCTTCCCAGGGCGCGCAGGACCTCGCGCGCCCCGTCGACGATCGTCACACCGGAACTCTTGCGATGTCCCGCCGTTCTTAAACGGACGAGTTCTTTAACGCGCGGATTGGTCAGGCTGATGATCTTATCGCGCGGCATGCTGCAAGACCTTCAAGGTGCGGGCATTGATTTTAAATGAATCGCTGCGCCAGGAACGGACCATCTCCTCGCGCAGGGAAGGCCAGCAGGAGGCGTACGCTTCCAGGCCGCTGGCAGGACCGGCGCGGTTGACCCACGCCGGATTTTCATAATAACTTAAAACTCCGTCGGGGAATATGCCGCTTTTGACCGTCTTGTACGTCCAGTACGTCCAGTGAAATTGATATTCCTTGCAACAGGCAAGCATGTCCTTGAGCCAACCGTCTTCCCCGAAAAATCCCTGACGATAATTGATGCCGAATTCGCCCAGATAAATCGGGACCTGCCGCTTCCGGGAGATGCGGGCGTATTG
>DPIG01000074.1:41477-47641 GCA_003522725.1 Candidatus Omnitrophota bacterium | reverse complement strand
CTCCGGCACGCCGGGGATTATCTTCAAGGGCGAATGAGCACGGCCTTCTTGGCAGTCAACGCCTGCAAGAGAAAGGGGCAATCCGATTGTTTGGATTGCCCCGTTTAAATTGCAGCGACGTGGTGATTTGAGAATTAAGCCACGATCTTATCGAATTCGTCCACCGTAACCGCTGGTGAAGTGGTGAAGCCGATCCCGGTCGCTTTCGCGAGCTCGATGGAGGCTTTCATCGCTTTGCCGGTATCAGGCAGGTCCAGAATAAATACCAGGTCGTGGCAGCCCAAAAGAGCGTAGGAGGCGAGGACTTTGCCGCCGAGCTTTTTGGCGACCTCGCCGACCTTTTGGGTGCGCTGGGCGCTGATGCCTTGGACGGACTGCGCGTTGTACTTCCCGAACATCAAGAATGTGGCCATTTGTTCCCTCCTTATTTGAATTGTTAGACGATCCGGTAATCCGGTTATCCGTGACTAGAAGATCCGGGTCTCCGGATATCCGGATTTCCAAGTCCCGGATTCCCGGATGTCCGGATCTCCTTCAAAGCGTCGAGAATTTCATCCTCATGTCCCTGCGGTGTGACCTTTTCGAAGACCTTCGCGATTTTGCCTTCCTTGTTGATGATGAATGTGCTGCGCGCGACACCCATATATTTCTTGCCGTACATGCTCTTTTCGACCCACACGCCGTAATCGGTGCAGGTTTTTTTCTGTTCATCGCTTAAGAGGATAAAGGGGAGCTTGAATTTTTCGATGAACTTCTGGTGGCTGGCAACGGAATCAGGGCTCACACCGAGAANNGTGCAGCCGGGGGTGTCGTCCTTGGGGTAGAAATAGAGGACCACGTTTTTCTCGTCCTTGAATTCCTCCAGCGACACGTTCTTGCCGTTGCTGGCGGGAAGATTGAGGGCGGGTGCTTGAGTGCCAATTTTAAAATTGAGCATATATGTTCCTCCTTTAGGCAATCCGGTGATCCGGTGATCAGGGACTTGGGAATCCGGATACCCGGATATCCGGATGATCGGATATCCAAAACATTACAGTTGAACCGTTCGATAAACTTTACGGTTTTTAAACATAACGTATTCTTTATACCCCGCTTTTTTCGCGAGGTCAACGGCCTTGTCAAAATCGCAGCCGACTTCTTCGGGCTTGTGCGCGTCGGAGCCGAAGGTCAGGGGCACCCCGGCCTTGCAGTAAATTGTGAGGTCTTTGAGCGCCGGGTACATTTCGCCGACCGTCTTGCGCCGTCCGGAGGTGTTGATCTCAACGGCCACACCGGCTTTTTTGAAAACCCGCGCGGTTTCTTCGGTCTCGGCAGTCATGTCGGCGGTTGCCCGGTTGCCGAACTTTTTGACGAGGTCGGGATGGGCGATGATGTCATAGAGTTTTGATTCGGCGCTGGCGCGCAGGAGCTCGAAATAATCCCGGTACACGGCATTGACGTCGTGTTCGCTCCACTTTTCCCGTTCTTCGGGGTTGTCGAAGCCCCAGTCCTTGATAAAGTGCACCGATCCGATCACGTAGTCGTAGGGATACGCGTCGAGAATAGTTTTCGTTTTTTTCTCGTAGCCGGGGATGAAATCCGCTTCGATACCGACGCGGATTTCGAGCCGGCCCTTGAATCCCGCGCGCGCGTCTTCGATCATTTTATGGTAGAGGGGAAGTTCTTCCATTTTCATGGTGATGCCTGGCAAGGGTTTGACGACAAAGGGGGCGTGGTCGGAGAACCCGATCTCTTTGAGGCCCATTTTAAGCGCGTGGTCGGCGTATTCCTCGGGTTGACCCGACGCGTGGCCGCACAGCGGCGTGTGCATGTGGTAATCGGAGATGGGTTTACGACGGGTGGGTCTTAGGCCGCAAATCATGGTTTCGATTATAGCATGTTTGTTCATTTCGAAAAGCCCTTTCTCTCGGTCAAATCATACCGGAGATTAATCCTTTTGTTCCCAGATTCGCCATCGTTGTCAACCCATTCGACTTCGCTCAGGGTTGACCTACCACTTTCTGATCGCGATCATTGAGGTTCAGCCATATTATCACCGAGCGAGTTCCGCAGCCCGAAGCTTTCCTTAGTGGGGATTTAGGAAAGGCTGAGGTGCGAGGACTGCTTGAGCGAATGATAATATGGCTAAATCCCATTATTGTTGTTTGACACGTCTAAACCCCTATGCTATCATGCCGTTTATCCGCTCGCGAGAGGACCTTCGGCGGATAACCCCGACGAGCATGGTGAAATTATCGAAGAGAATTTCACCATATCTTGCGAGTCGGGGTTCAAGTGTATCACGGGCTTTAATTTCTCTGGACTCTATATGGAAGCCTGTTACAGAAAATTGATCAAGTCCATCGGTGAAAACGTTAACCGTCCCGGATTAAAGGAAACACCCCGCCGCGCCGCCCTGGCTTTTGAATATTTGACCGGCGGCTACAAGCAGGACGTCCGCAAGGTCATCAACAACGCCATTTTTCCGTCCGACAACGATGAGATGATCATCGTCAAGGACATCGAAATGTATTCCCTGTGCGAGCACCACTTGCTGCCGTTTTTCGGTAAATGCCATGTCGGTTATCTGCCAGATGGCAAGATCATCGGCCTTTCCAAGGTCGCGCGGGTGGTCGATATTTTCTCACGCCGCCTGCAGGTGCAGGAGAACCTGACCCGGCAGATCGCCGAAACGTTGATGGACCAGATCGGCGCCAAAGGTATCGGGGTCGTCATCGAGGCGCGGCATTTGTGCATGATGATGCGCGGGGTGGAGAAACAGAATTCCATCATGACAACCTCGTGCATGCTGGGGTTGTTCCGTAAAGAGAGCTCCACACGGGCCGAGTTCCTGAGCCTGATCCGTTAATTCCTGCCTGAAAATAATGGTCAAAGAAAATTCAGTACGAAAAGTAGCGCTTGTGACCGGCGGTGCCAGGCGCATCGGCGAGGCGGTTTGCCGCGCGCTGGCGCGTTCGGGTTATTCCATCGCCTTGCATTACGGCACCTCGGGCGCCGCGGCGGAACAAACGGCCGGGCGCATTTCCAAAGACGGCGGTGTTTGCGCGACGTTCGCGTGTGACCTGGTCGACGGCCACGCCACGGGAGACCTTGTGCCGGCCGTGCTGGAAGAATTCGGCCGTCTGGATGTCCTTGTCAACAATGCTTCAATTTTTGAGAAATCTTCGCTGGAATCGGGCAGTTTAGAATCTTGGGACCGGCACTTCGCCGTTAATTTCAAAGCGCCGTATATTTTGATGCGTTCTTTCGCGCGTTGCGCGAAGGAGGGGAACATCATTAATATCCTGGACACCCATATTGTCCGGAATAAAACCGCGAACGCGGCGTATTTGTTATCCAAGAAAACGCTGGCCGAGTTGACAAAAATGGCCGCGGTCGAATTTGCGCCGCGCGTCCGCGTCAACGCGGTCGCCCCGGGGCTTATCCTGCCGCCGGTTTCGCAAAAAAGTGGATACCTGGAACGCCTGGCCAAACAAATTCCATTGCAACGCAGGGGCAATGTTGAAAATATCGCTCACGCCGTCTTATTCCTGCTGGAGAATGATTATGTAACTGGCCAAGTGATCTTTGAAGACGGGGGGGAACACCTGCATGGCTAAAATACGAATAACCAATTTGCGCTTGCGCACGATCATCGGCACCCATGACTGGGAGCGCGAGGTTCAGCAGAATGTTGTCATCAATATTACCCTTGATTACGACGTTGCCAAGGCGATCGCCAGCGATGATCTGCGTAAGACGATCGATTACAAGGCGTTAACCAAACAGATCATTAGGGAAGTTGAAGCCTCGCAATTCTTTCTTCTGGAAAAACTCGCCGGCCGTGTTCTTGATGTCGTGACCGCGCATCCGGCTGTTTTGGAGGCCGTTGTCCGGGTGGACAAGCCGCAGGCGTTGCGCTTCGCCGATTCGGTGTCCGTTGAGCTCAATTGGTCCAGAAAAGCCAAAGCCGCATCAAAGAAATGAACCAGGCCATTATCGCCGTGGGATCTAATATTGATCCGGATACGAATATCGCCAGGGCCAGGGAGATTCTGGCCAGGGGTTTTGAGGTTATTGCCGAAACGGATTTTGTCTCAACTAAACCGGTCGGGTATACGCAACAGCCCGATTTTCTCAATGGCGCGGTCTCGATCCGGACGGACCTGAAGTTGGAACCACTGCGCCGGCATCTTAAGAGAATTGAAGATACCCTTGGCCGGCGACGGGGTGTCCTGACGTTCGGCCCCCGAACCGTGGATCTGGACATCGTTGTCTGGAACGGCAAGCTGTTGGACCCGGATTTTTACGAGCGGGAATATTTAAAAAAGGCGGTTCTGGAGCTGGAACCAAATCTTAAATACTGAATGAAGGGTCAAGGGGCATGGGTCAAGGAACAGGGAATAAAATTCTTGACCCTTGTTCCTTGCTACTTGCCCCTCCATAAAATATGGGTTATCTCATTCTTCTTTTCACAATTCTGCCGGCTCTCGAACTGGCGCTCCTTATCAAGGTAGGCAGTCATATCGGTGCCCTCAATACGATTTTGATCGTTATCGGGATCGGAGTGGTTGGGGCGGCCCTGGCCAGGTATGAGGGGTTTCGCGTTCTGATGAAAGTCCAGGATAGCTTGCAACGGGGGATAATGCCTGATGCCGAAATCCTCGATGGCTTCATGGTCCTGGCGGGCGGGATAGCGTTGTTGACGCCGGGGTTTATCACGGATGTTCTGGGGCTGTTTTTGCTGTTTCCTGTCACCCGTGCCGGGGTCAAATGGGTGCTGCGGCGCAAATTTCAGTCCATGATCGCGCGGGGGCAGGTCGTCCAGTTTGGATCCTTTGGTGCAACATCGCGGCGTTCCAATGGTTACGACGATATTGATATTGGATAAAGTTTTTCTTGCAATTCCCGGGTGCGTTGGTATTATTGCACACGTATGAAATTCAAGGATAAAGTGGTTGTGGTGACCGGATCCACGCGCGGCATCGGCCGGGAGATCGCCCACGCCTTCGCGCGAGAGGGCGCGGTGGCCGTTATTCTAGGCCGCAGCGCCGCCGCCGCGGCTGAAGTCCGCGACGAGCTGGCGCGCAAGGGTTTGAAAGCCGAAAGTTTCGGCTGCGACGTGACAAATCCGGAAAATGTGCTCGAAATCGTCAATAAAATTCTTGACAAATATAAGACCATTGATATATTAGTTAACAACGCCGGCATTACGAAAGATAATCTGCTGCTTCGGATGAGCGAAAATGACTGGGATGAGGTCATGAACGTCAATCTGAAGGGAGCGTTCAATTGCACCAAGATTATCGCCAAGGTAATGCTCAAAGCCGCCGCGAAGGGTGCAAGCCCCGCCAGCGGTGGGGCAAGCGGCAAGATTATCAATATCTCTTCGATCATTGGAATCATGGGTAACGCGGGACAGGCCAATTATGCGGCCAGCAAGGCCGGCATTATCGGCTTCACCAAGGCCGTTGCCCGCGAGCTGGCGTCACGGCAGATCACCGTCAACGCCGTTGCTCCAGGATATATCCAAACCGATATGACCGCCCAATTAAAGGAAGAAGTCCGCAACGCGATACTCAACAATGTTCCTTTAGGGCGTTTAGGTACCGCCACCGATGTTGCCAACGTTTGTCTCTTTCTGGCCTCCCCCGAGGCCGATTACATCACGGGACAAACTTTGTGCGTGGACGGCGGAATGGCGATTTAAGATTTTTTAATGAGTACAAAAAGGAGGCGAATCCATGGCAGTCCAAGAAAAAGTTAAGTCAATTATTGCCGAACAGCTTGGCGTTAAACCGGAAGAGGTAACGCCGGAGGCATCATTCATTGATGACCTGGGAGCGGATTCGCTCGATACAGTTGAGCTGATTATGGCGTTGGAAGAGGAATTCAATATCGAAATTCCCGATGAAGACGCGGAAAAGATGACCACCGTCGGCGATGCCGTCAGATATATCGACGAAAAAGCGGCCAAGAAGTAACTTAACGCACAATCCTGCCATTTTGGTTTCACGCACACCTCGGTATCCTGCCGGGGTGTTGTTTTAATACGCCATGACAAAACGAAGAGTCGTCGTCACCGGGCTGGGCGTTATCTCGCCGGTCGGGTCCGGGATCGAAAAATTCTGGAAGTCCCTCATCGAAGGCAAAAGCGGTATACGACCCATCACCCACTTTGACCC
>DPIG01000074.1:0-41453 GCA_003522725.1 Candidatus Omnitrophota bacterium | reverse complement strand
GGCGCGCGCGGCCCCGTCACTTGTGTAGCGACCGCCTGTTCCACGGCAACGAACGCCATCGGCGACGCGTTTCGGTTTATCCAGTACGGCGACGCGGACGTGATGATCGCCGGCGGCACGGAAAGTGCCACAACTGTTATGGGCGTCGGCGGATTCTGCGCGTTAAAAGCGTTAAGCCGGCGCAACGACGCGCCGGAAAAGGCCTCGCGTCCGTTCGACCTGCATCGCGACGGCTTTGTCATGGCCGAAGGCGCGGGGATCGTGATTTTGGAGACTTTGGAGCATGCTAAAAAGCGCGGCGCGCCGATCCTGGCCGAAATGATCGGCTATGGACGCACTTCAGACGCATATCATATCACCGCTCCGGAATCTTCGGGCGCCGGGGCCGCCAAGGCGATGGAGTTGGCGATCAAAGACGCCGGACTCACCCCCAGAGACATTTCCTATATCAACGCCCACGGTACCTCGACCGAACTCAATGACAAGGTCGAAACTCTGGCGGTCAAGAAAGTATTCGGCGAATACGCCAGGAAGGTCCCGATGAGTTCCACCAAGTCCATGACCGGACATTTGCTCGGGGCCGCCGGCGGGGTTGAATTTGCCGCCGGCGTGATGACGATCCGCGACAGTATTATTCCTCCCACCATCAACCATGAAACGCCTGACCCCGATTGCGACCTGGATTATGTGCCCAACACGGCGCGTAAGGCCAGGGTCGATGTGGTCATGTCCAATTCCCTGGGCTTCGGCGGCCACAACGCCACGGTCGTCGTGAAGAAATTCAGGGAATAACCTTTGAGCGAACAACGAGGAACATTTATGAAAACTTATAAGATAGCCGTCATCCCCGGTGATGGGACCGGCCCTGAAGTGGTCCGGGAAGGGTTGAAGGTTCTGCAGGCCGCGGCGCAAAAGAGCGGCTTTAAGTATGAAACCGTGCATTACGATTTCGGCGGCGAACGTTACCTGAAAACGAAAGAAGTCCTGCCCCCGACGGCTGTCAAGGAACTGAAAACGTTCGACGCGATATATCTTGGCGCCATCGGCCACCCGGACGTGAAGCCAGGCATATTGGAGAAGGGGATCCTCCTGAAACTGCGCTTTGACCTGGACCAGTACATCAACCTGCGCCCGGTCAAGCTTTACGACGAGCGGTTTTGTCCTTTAAAGAATAAAACACCGAAAGATATTGATTTCGTCGTTGTCCGTGAGAATTCCGAGGGGCTTTACAAGGGGTTGGGTGAATTCCAGAAGAAGGGGACGAAGGACGAAGTGGCCTTGCAGGTCTCGCACAATACCCGTAAAGGCGTCGAGCGTTGTATCCGTTACGCCTTCGAGTACACCCGTAAAAACCGCAAGCGAAAAGAGCTCACCTTGTGCGGCAAAACAAATGTCCTCACTTACGCGTTTGATCTCTGGGAGCGGACTTTTTATGAAGTGGCTAAAGAATATCCGGACGTCAAAACGCAATACACCCACGTCGACGCGACCACGATGTGGTTTGTCAAAAACCCCGAATGGTTTGACGTGATCGTCACTGACAATATGTTCGGCGATATCATCACCGATCTTGGCGCGATGATCCAGGGCGGAATGGGGATCGCCGCCGGAGGCAATATCAACCCCGAGGGAGTTTCGATGTTCGAGCCCATCGGCGGTTCGGCGCCGAAGTATACCGGGAAAAATGTGATCAATCCGCTGGCGGCCATTTGCGCCGTGTCGATGCTCTTGAGCCAGATCGGCGAAGAGAAGGCGGGCACGGCCGTTGAAAATTCCGTCATTGCCGTCGTGCGCGAGAAACTCAAAGACCTCGCCGCCGGGAAGATGGGGTATTCGACGAGCGAAGTGGGTGACTTGGTTGTAAAGAATTTGTAACTGCTCAGTGATCAGTGGACAGTGTTCAGAAAAATCTGACCACTGGACACTGACCTCTGACCACTGAAATGTGAGGTTTTCACATGCGTAAATACAATGTCGCCGTCATCGGCGTCGGGGCTGTGGGTGAAGAAATGCTGCGCGTCTTGCGCCAGCGCGATTTTCCGGTCGATCAATTAAAGGTCTTTGCCCGCAGCGCGCGCACGGTTGTGGTCGACGGTCAAAGTTATCAGGTTGAAACGCTCAACGAAAATTCTTTCAAGGGGATGGATATCGCCCTTTTCGCGGGTACCGAAGGCGACAAAGGCGCCGCGGTCACGTATGCCCCGCACGCGATCAAAGCCGGGTGCGTGGTCATCGATAACGGCGCGGATTTTCGGATGCGTCCCGACGTGCCTTTGGTTGTCCCTGAGGCCAACGCCGCGGACGTCAAAAAGCATAAGGGGATCATCGCCAACCCGAACTGCTCAACGGTCCAGATGGTCGTGGCTTTGGCGCCGATCAAGAAGAAAGCCGGCTTAAAGCGTATTATCGTCTCGACTTATCAGGCGGTCTCGGGGAGCGGACGCGGCGGCGTTGTCCAGACCGAAGAGGAATTTCGCGCGTGGGCGAGCCAATCCGGCAAGGATGTCCCCAAACATATGGACCAGCGGATCGCGTTCAATGTGTTCCCGCATATCGGAAGTTTTGACGATGAGGGGTACACGAGCGAAGAGATGAAGCTCGTCAACGAGACCCATAAAATCCTTCACGATAACAAGATCAAAATTTCGGCTACGGTCGTGCGCGTGCCGGTCAAAACCGGGCACAGCGAAGCGGTGTACATCGAAACCGCCAAACCGATCTCCCCGGAAAAGGTGCGCGCGCTGTTGAGAAAATCTCCCGGCATTTGTGTCATCGATGATCCCAAAAATAAACTGTATCCCATGCCGGTCGATGTGGAAGGCAAAGACGAGACGTTCGTCGGGCGCATCCGCCGCGACCCGGCGGTTAAAAACGGCCTTTGGCTTTGGGTCGTTGCCGACAACCTGCGTAAAGGCGCGGCGACCAATGCCGTGCAGATCGCGGAAGAACTCATCCGGCAAGAATTAGTGTAGGGTCAAGGGGCAAGGGTCAGGGAACAAGGTTTTTCTTCCTTGACCCTTGTTCCTTGCTACTTGCCCCAAATGCGGAATATCAAGCTCACAATAGAATACGACGGCACCGACTTTTACGGCTGGCAAGTCCAGATTAAAAGCCAGCGCACAGTCCAGGCGGAGATCGAAAAGGCTTTAAAAAAGATATTCAAGAAGCACGTCACGCTCTTTGGTTCCGGACGCACGGACAGCGGCGTCCACGCGCTGGGGCAGGCGGCCAATTTTCACGCCGCAACCAAACTTCCCATCGCCACCATTCAAACCGCCCTCAATGCCAATCTCCCCAAAGACATCGCGGTTGTCGATATAGAAGAAGTGGGGCCGCGTTTTCATGCGCGCTTTAGCGTCAAATCCAAGACCTACCGTTACACGATTTTAAACCGCCCGGCGCGCTGCGCGCTTCAGCGACGGTTCTGTTTTTTTTATCCTTATCCGTTGAACCTGCGTTCGATGAGGGCCGAGGCCAGGGCCTTGGTCGGCCGGCACGATTTTAAGTCCTTCCAGACCGCGAACCCGTCGCGGGATGAAAAGGCCACCACGGTACGCACGGTCCGCGGGGTTGAGATCACGAAAAAGGGTGATTTTGTCCATATCGACATCGAAGCCGACGGCTTTCTCTACAAGATGGTCCGCAATATTGTGGGGACGTTGCTCCAGGTCGGCAACGGCAAATTGCCCAAAGGCAGTATGCGCCGGATACTGTCTCGCAAAGACCGTACGGTCGCCCCCGCACCAGCCAAAGCGCATGGGCTTACGCTGGTGGAAGTCAAATATTGACCGCAGTAATGCTAGGTGTTACGATGGCCATATTGAATGGCCTGAACCCGCCGCTGTCGTCGTGGCAGCCATCGGGGAATACTTGAACCAGAGATTGTTGGACGTAGGCTTGGCGAAGGCGTATAAGGAATAGCGGACACTGGATAAATAAGGTTACGTCATGCGGCCCCGGAAGAGCGCGGAAGAACGGTGGAGTAATGACGCAGGAATAACGCACGGAATCAGCTGAATTGGCAAGGTTCCAATATGCTTGAGCATTCACAAGTATTGCTCTATTTTTATTCAACAATTGTTCAATCTATGGCGGCATTATTTGCCGTTTATGGTATATTTGGTGTTTACGGATTTCAAACCGCTGATAACGAAATTAATAACACTAAGAATGCTTTTGCAGAATTTGCGAGCTTTTATAGATCCCGTATTCATAGTTATGGCGGTCATTCCGATGCAAGGATGTGGCTAGGCAAGGATTTCATTGACCACTTGGACTTTTTAATCGACAAAGAAAAAGGAACTCGTGATAAGGTTTTGTTGAAAGCATACACAGATTATCGTACACATATTCAAAATTTAGAGACATATAAAAATAATGTGTGGAATGGGATTATACGTTCTATCGTATTGGTCAGTATAAATTTTGTAAGCGCGATGTTTGTTCTTAGTTTTTTGGATGGGTTGTTTAGATTTAGCAGAATAATCATAGGTTGGCATCTTGTTGCAACATTATTTCTGTCAGTGCTTATCGTGATTGATATCGGCTGGGGTATTTATCAGGCTGCCAGAGGTCCCGCGAGGGTTTATATAAACAATCCTCGCACGAATATCCCAGGGCGTGGATGAGAAATAGGAGGACACAATACTCAATTCGTTGAATTAAGTATGATGTCCCTTTAAGGGGGAGATCCGATGAAAAAATGTCCGGGATGCGAACAGGAAATCGATAAATACGCCATTGCCTGCCAGTATTGCGGGAAATTGTCTGATTTGCAGAAGCAAACCCGGGATCCTGACCGCCCGCCGTCTTCGCCAAAGGCGGGGCCGAAGGACCGCTCGAAGAGAACGCGCTGATGGGGAATGAAGGAGGCATCACATTTTTAGCGGTTATCCCTCGTATAAGCGCTTGAAAATTTCTTCACTCACGTCGTTCAGAAATTTTCGGCGCATACTTTGGGATAAATTTCACCTCCCTTCCTAAAAAGAAGGTAGGAGGTAAAATTTATGGATTTCGCGAAAGTTTTGACATTCCTTCTGGAGAATTTCAAGAAATACGGGGTCCGCTACGCCCTGATGGGCGGGTTCGCGCTCCACGCCGCCGGCTACAGCCGGGCGACCCAGGACATCGACATCCTGATCCTTAAAGAAGATATGCCTAAAGCGAAGAAATTGCTCTTGAGTATCGGCTATGAAGTCCTGCACGAAAGCGAAGATGTCGTCAACTTCAAAGGCGCCCTTAAGGAGCTGGGGCAGATCGACTTTCTGCTGGCGCACCGCAGCTACACCAAAAATATGTTGAAAAGGGCCCAGGAATGTGACATATTAAACGGGCAATTCAAGGTCAGGGTCATCATGCCCGAAGACATTATCGGGCTCAAGATCCAGGCGAGCGCCAATGACCCCGGTCGCGGCACGCGGGATTTAGCGGATATTGAAGAGCTATTGAAGCGCCACGCGGACAATTTGGACTTGAAGCTTTTACGCGAATATTTTTCGTTGTTCAACCGACAGGATGAGTTAGATCAGATGTTAGAAAAGATCAGGCATGCTTAGTTCCACAGAAAAACAAGAGATACTTCAGGACGCCCGCAACGCGCAAAGAAGGGACGCCTTCCGCCAAGCGCGGGCGGGTGATTCCCTGCCTTCCTTTGATGCCTATCTGAAGTTCCTTGATAGCGTGCATAAAGTCTTCGCGCGCATATCCTCCGCCCCAAACCTCACTTGCGGACATTTTAAGTTGTAACCTGGAACGTCGTTGCTTGATTTTGGATGTTGACAAACGCGTTGGCCTTGATAGAATAAACACGTTTTCAATCCCCCTCGGTAATTCCAGTTTCAACCTCCGCCCGATTCCCCCTGCCGGAAGTTGTCTTTATTCTATGGCCATATAATAATATGGCTTATTATATTGACATATAACCATTAATGGGGTATCCTTAAAATGATCCAAAGAAGGACAAGCGGTTTTGCCTGGGACCCGCGTAAGGAGCGAGTCAATATTCAGAAACATGGCGTGGATTTTCGTGCGGCGTCTTTGGCCTTCCTTGACCCGCGCCGTAAGGTTTTTACCGACAGCAAACACAGCCAAAGCGAAGAACGGTATTTTTGCATCGGAAAGGTGGCCGGCAGGATCCTAACGGTACGCTTTGTTTATCGCGAGGGAGTTATCCGTATTATCGGCGCAGGGTATTGGCGAAAAGGAGCCTGTTATTATGAAGACGAAAAATAAGAGCGACATGCCCGTTGGCAAACTCACGCGTGTTGAAGATTTTCTCCCGCCTCCGGAACAGCTGGTCATGCCCGAAGAGACTGTCAAGGTGACCATTTCTTTAACAAGGTCCAGCCTCGATTTCTTCAAGCGCAAGGCCCGGAAACAGGGTACCAAATACCAAAAAATGATCCGTGAGCTGGTGGACCGCTACACTAAAATTTATCATTGACATCTAAATATGAAATGCTATACTTTTTCATCCACCGACAGTAGTTTCTATTGATAGAAAGGTGGATGAAAACCCCTGGCCGCAGCCGGGGTGGCGGAAAATTTCTTGGAGATTACAGCAATGTCACAGACAACATATATGGCCAACCCGGAAAAGATCACGCGTAAATGTTACGTGATCGACGCCGCGGACAAGACCCTCGGGAAAATCGCCACCAAGGCCGCTTCAGTATTGCGTGGTAAACATAAGGCCATTTACACGCCTCACGTGGACACGGGTGACCAGGTTATCATCATCAATGCCGAAAAGGTGCGCGTTACGGGCAAAAAATATAAGGACAAAGAATACCAGTATTATACCGGGTTTCACGGCGGACGCAGGGTCGTGCGTTTTGAGGAGTTGATCGCGACCAGGCCGGCGAAAGTCTTGCAGTTGGCGATCACCCGGATGATCCCCTCCGGCGCGCTGGGCAACAAGATCAAGACGAAACTATGGATTTACGCCGGGGACAAACATCCGCATCAGGCGCAGAAACCGATACCTTTAGCAATATAAGACACAAAGACACAAGGTCACACGTCACACGTCAAAACGGGTGACGGGTGTCTCGGTGACATTAAGGAGTAATAAAAAATGGTAGAAGTCGTAAAATATTCGGCAACAGGAAGGCGCAAGACCTCGGTCGCCCGCGTGCAGTTGATCCCGGGGCCGGGAACGATCACGGTCAACAACCGTCCCTTTGAGCAATACTTTGCCCGCGAAACGGACCGCCTTATTGTTGTGGAACCTTTGAAATCTACCAATACGTTGGGTAAATTTGACCTTGCCGTCCAAGTCAACGGCGGTGGAATGACCGGACAGGTGGGCGCTTTACGTCTGGCGCTCTCCCGCGCTCTGGCCCTTTGCGACCCGGAAACGAAAACTGTGCTCAAAAAGTCGAACTTTTTGAGCAGAGACCCCAGAATGAAGGAAAGAAAAAAGCCGGGCCAAAAGGGAGCGCGTAAGAAATTCCAGTGGGTCAAGCGGTAAGCAGGCCGTAAACAATTTTAAGGTAATTTCGAACCTATCTCCCTCTATAAAAGAGTTGACGAGATAGGTTTTTTATTTTACTATACATCTCTGTCCTTCGACGGGAGATTCTAAGTTTAACGAGGAAAGCAGGTTAGGACATTATGGTTAGCGAAGTTAGCACAGTCAATGTCGGGATCGTGGGGATCAGCGGGTATTCCGGTGGGGTGGCGCTGGAACTGCTTTTAAATCACCCCAAAGTGTGCGTCAGCTATGTCAGCGCCAATAATACGCGGGGGAAGGTAAGCGAAATCTGGCCGAAACTAGCCGGCCGCACGCGATTGGTGTGTGAACCTTTTGACGCGGCCAAAGCGGTCAAATTTTGTGAAGTGATCTTCCTCGCCGTCCCGCACACAGTGTCGATGCAGATCACGCCGAAATTGCTCGCCGCGGGCGTGCGGGTTATTGATCTAAGCGGCGATTATCGTTTGAAAAGGGCAGCCGGATACAAAAAGTGGTACGGCGCCGATCACGCGGACGTTCCTAATCTTGCGAAAGCCGTTTACGGGCTTCCGGAATTCTATCGCGAAGATATCCGCAAAGCGAAATTAATTTCCAACCCGGGCTGTTATCCGACGGCGGCGCTCCTGGCCTTGGCGCCACTGACGACCACCTCGGCCAAGTCCATTGAATCGATCGCCATCGACGCCAAATCCGGCGTGACCGGCGCGGGACGCAAGGCCAAACTGCCGTTGAGCTTTGGGGAAGTGAACGAGAACTTCAAGGCCTACAAGCCGCTTTATCACCAGCACGTCCCCGAGATGGAACTGTATTTATCGAAGATCGCGGGGAAAAAAATTACGCTGGATTTTGTCCCGCATTTACTGCCGGTTAATTACGGGATTCTGGAAACTATTTATGTGCGTTTGCGCGTGAAAACCACGCCGGCCGCCGTCCATAAAACGTATACGCGCTTTTATAAAAAGGAAATTTTCGTGCGTATCCTCGATCCGGGACAACAGCCGGAATTAAAAAACGTCGTTGGGACGAATTACTGCGATATCGGTTTCGCCGTCAGCCGGGATGGCCGTCTGGTGGTCGTGACCAGCGCGATCGACAATTTATACAAAGGCGCGTCCGGACAAGCGGTGCAGAACATGAACATTATGTGCGGGTTCGATGAGAAGGAAGGACTTACTTAGTGGTAAGTGGTAAGTCGTAAGTGGTAAGCCGAAAAATATCAAAGTTTTGCTTACGACTTAACGCTTACGACTTACGACTAAAGAGTTGGAAAGGATTTCAGTGAAGATTTTGAAAAATGGCGGCGTGACCGCACCCAGGGGATTTAAGGCCAATGGTGTCGCGGCAGGGATCAAACGTTCGGGCAAGCGCGATCTGGCGCTTATTGTCAGCGAAGTCCCCGCGGTGAGTGCCGCGGTTTATACGAAGAATTCCGTCAAGGCCGCGCCGTTACTGGTTAGTCAAAAGCATCTGCGGGATCACAAGGCGCAGGCGATCGTTGCCAATAGCGGCAACGCGAATTGTTTCACCGGCAAGGCCGGAATGGCTTGCGCCTTGCGCACGACGGAGATGATCGGCAAATTGTTGGGCCTTCCCCCCCAAAAAGTTGTCGTTGCCTCAACGGGGATCATCGGCCGGCCGTTGCCATTTAAAAAGATACAAAATGCCGCTAAAGATTTAGTGGACGGGTTGAGCGCTCAAGGCGCAACGAAAGCGGCCGAGGCGATCTTGACGACGGATCTGAAAGAAAAAGTGATCGCGGTGCAGGTCAATTTAGGGGGCAAGACGGTGACAATCGGCGCCTGCGCCAAGGGCTCGGGGATGATTGCCCCCGATATGGCGACCATGCTGGCGTTTATCACAACCGACGCGGCGATCAGCGCGGCAATGCTGCAAAAAGCGCTTCGTTATGCCAACGAGCGTTCTTTCAACAGCATCACGGTCGACGGGTGCATGAGCACCAACGACATGGCGGTGGTTTTGGCGAACGGAGTCGCGCAAAATAAAAAGATTGTCGGCACGGGCAAGGATTTTGATGTTTTTACGAACGCGTTGACGCATGTGTGCCTTGACCTGGCCAGGAAGATCGTTATCGATGGCGAGGGAGCGACCAAGTTCATTGACATCCGGATTTCAGGAGGTAAAACGCACGCGCAGGCGCAGAAGGCGGGACTGGCGATCGCCAATTCCGTTCTGGTCAAGACGGCCGCCTTTGGCAGTAACCCGAACTGGGGACGCGTGGCTGCCGCCGTGGGGTCGTTGGGGATCTCCGGCGTCACGGAAGATACTTTGAAAATTAAGTTCAGCGATTTCGCGCGCAAGGATATCACGATCACCGTCAATTTGAACAAGGGCCGCGCCACGGCCACGGTGTACACGTGCGACCTTTCCTACGACTACGTGAAGATCAACGGGGCTTACAACTGATGGAAAATTTTATCAAGAAAGCGGCGGTCCTGATCGAGGCGATCCCCTATATCCACGCCTTCCGACGCAAGGTCTTTGTCATTAAATATGGCGGGAGCATCCTCGATGACCCGGTGATCCGGAAGAACATTTTCCAGGACATTATTTTCTTAAGTTACGTCGGGATCCGCACCGTGATCGTCCACGGCGGCGGCCCGCACATCAGCAGCCGGCTGAAGGACGAAGGCATCAAGCCGGAGTTTCACGAAGGCATCCGGGTGACGGACAAGGCTACCCTGAAGATTGTCCAGGAGGAGCTCGACAAATTAAACAAGCGCATTGTTCAGGAGATCAAAGACCTCAAAGGCGCCGTGACGGGCCTTAAGGGCGAAGAAAATATCGTGTACGTCGAGAAAAAGAAGGCTTCCAGGGACCTCGGATACGTGGGGACTATTACCAACATCGAGAAAGAAGTTCTTGAGGAACATTTGCATAAGGAATATATCACGGTCGTTTCTCCGATGGGAATTTCGCTGGAGAAACAGCCGCACAACATCAACGCCGATGAGGTGGCCAGCGCCATCGCCGGGTCGTTAAGGGCCGAAAAATTTGTCCTGCTGACGAATGTGCAGGGCGTTATGCGTAACATCGAAGACTCCGCGTCGCTGCTTTCCACGCTGACGTCGGATGAGGTGACGAGCCTTATTGAGCAGAAGATCATTGAAGGGGGGATGATCCCCAAGGTGAACTCATGCGTAGCCGCGCTGGCCGGCGGGGTGCGCAAGGCGCACATTATCGACGCGCGCATTCAACACGCGCTGTTACTGGAGATTTTTACGGATCGCGGTATTGGGACGCAGATCGTTAAAAAATAGTATCTTGTATCTCGTATTTCGCCGCTCGTAACAAAATGCGAGATACGAGATACGAACGACGACATGAATAAAACTGAAGTTTTTCAAGCTTACGATCAATATATCCTCTCGACCTATTCCCGTACACCTGTGATTTTCGTCAAGGGCAAGGGGATGACGCTCGTGGATATAACGGGCAAGAAGTATCTCGATTTCTTCCCGGGCTGGGGGGTCAATAATGTCGGGCACTGTCATCCGAAAGTGATGTCCGCGGTGCGTGACCAGATCGGCACGTTGATCCATATCCCGAATAATTTTTATCATCCCCATCAGGCGAAGCTGGCCAGGGAAATTATCCGCTTGTCTTTTCCGGGCAAGGTATTCTTTTGCAACAGCGGCGCGGAAGGTTGCGAGGCGGCGATCAAATTCGCGCGCGCCTATGGCAGCAAGAGCAAGCGGCATGAGATCATCACGATGACCAATTCATTCCACGGCCGCACGCTCGGCGCCTTGGCCGCGACGGGACAGGCGAAGTATCAGGATGGGTTTCATCCGCTTCCTCCGGGGTTTAAAACGATTCCTTTTAACGACATCGACGCGGTAAAGACGGCGGTCAGTGATCAGACGGTCGCGATCCTGCTGGAATTGGTCCAGGGTGAGGGCGGCATCAACATTGCCGGCAAAGAATACATCCGTCAGATCCGTGAACTGTGCACGCAAAAGGATATTTTGCTCATCCTCGATGAAGTCCAGACCGGGATGGGGCGTACCGGCGAGATATTCGGGTTCAAACATTACGGGATCGAGCCGGATTTGATGGTCCTGGCCAAAGCGCTCGGCGGCGGACTTCCTGTTGGGGCGCTGGTCGTCAAGCGTTCCATCGCGGATGTGTTTAAGCCGGGGATGCACGCTTCAACTTTCGGCGGAAGCCCGCTGGTGTGCAAGGCGTCCTTGGGAACGTTCAAGGCGATCTTCGCGGACAAGATGCTCGGCAACGCCAGGAAAATGGGGCCGTATTTGATCGGGCGGCTCAACGAGCTTAAAGGGAAATTCAAGTGTATCCAGGAAGTGCGTGGTCTGGGATTGATGATCGGCATCCAGCTGAATATCGAAGGTAAAGGGATATTCGAAGCCTGTCTACGTCATGGCCTGATCATCAATTGTACCCAGGGCAATATTTTGCGGATCATGCCGGCGCTCAATGTCACTAAAAAGCAGATTGATAAAGCGGTCCATATTTTGGAAAAATCTATAACTGAGGTGGCCTCATGAAAAAGGATTTTATCAGTTTAGATGACTGGACGCGGGCGGAGATGGTCGTGCTCTTTGAGCTGGCCGCCAGATTAAAACGCGACCGGGGTTATTGGGGGGACCATCTGCGCGGCAAGTCGGTGGGGCTGGTTTTTCAGAAGCCGTCGAACCGCACCCGCGTTTCCTTCGAGGTGGGAGTTTCCCAATTAGGCGGAAACTGTGTTTATCTGGGGCCCGATGAAATTAACCTGGGTGTGCGCGAGTCGACCTCCGACGTGGCCAAAACACTTTCCCGCTATCTTGACGCGGTCGTCGCCCGCACCTTCACGCATCAGGATATTGCGGATCTGGCGCGGCACGCGTCCGTGCCGGTGATTAACGGGTTGTCCGACATGCATCACCCCTGCCAGGCGTTGACCGATATTTTTTCCATTGAGGAAAAGTTAGGGAAGACAAAGGGGATTGTCCTGGCGTACGTGGGCGACGGGGATAACAACGTCTGCCATTCGCTTTTGATCGGCTGCGCCAAGATGGGGGTCCACATGCATATCGCGACACCCGGGAAGTACGCGCCGGACAGGGAAGTTCTGAAAAAAACCAAAGTGTTCGCGCAGGAAACCGCGGCCCGGATTTTTTTGACGCGTTCGCCCAAGGAGGCGGTCGCGGGAGCGGATGTCATCTATTCGGATGTCTGGGTGAGTATGGGGCAGGAGAAGGAGGCCAAGAAGCGGTTGAAGGATTTTAAGGGGTTCCAGATCAACGGCAATCTCGTCAAAGGAGCCAAGAAAGATTTTATTTTCATGCATTGTCTGCCGGCGCACCGCGGCCAGGAAGTGACGGCGGAAGTCATCGACGGCAGCCATTCCATCGTCTTTGACCAGGCCGAGAACCGGCTGCACGTGCAAAAAGCGATCATGGCGTTTTTAATCCCCAAAAGCGGCAGTTAATTCAAGAGGAGTGTTTCATGAAAAAAGTTGTGTTGGCATATTCAGGCGGGCTGGATACATCCTGTATTATTAAATGGCTGCAGGACCGCGACTATGATGTTATCGCCTTTATGGCGGATATCGGACAGAATGAAGATTTCGACGTCATCAAAAAGCGCGCGCTGAAAACCGGCGCGTCCAAAGTCCATGTGGTGGATCTCAAGGAAGAGTTCATCCGGGATTATGTGTTTCCCGCGATCAAGGCGGGCGCGGTTTACGAAAATAAATATTATTTGGCGACCGCGCTTTCCAGGCCGTTGATCGCCAAGCATCAGGTGCGCATCGCCCATTTGGAAAAGGCGACCGCGATCGCCCACGGCTGTACGGGCAAAGGCAACGATCAGGTGCGATTTGAAGTGACGGCGCGGCTCTTGAATCCACGCCTGGAGATCATCGCGCCGGTGCGCGTCTGGGAATTCAAGACGCGGGAAGAAGAGATTGAGTACGCGCAGGAGAACAAGATCCCCGTGGATGTCACGAAGAAAAGTCCGTATAGCGTGGATATCAATTTGTACGGCCGCAGCATCGAATGCGGCGTGTTGGAAGACCCGTGGATCGAGCCGCCGGAGGAAATTTACAAATTGACGGTAAGCCCTCAGAAGGCGCCGAATAAACCAACGTATGTCGAGGTGGAGTTCGCGAAAGGGGTCCCGGTGAAGATTAGCGGCAAGACGTTGAAACCACTGGCATTGATTGAACAGCTCAATAAGCTCGGCGGTAAGAACGGCATCGGCCGCGTGGATGTGGTGGAGAACCGGCTCGTGGGGATTAAATCCCGGGAGATTTACGAGAACCCGGCCGCGACGCTGATCCATGCGGCGCGTCAGGAACTTGAGGCTTTGGTCCTGGACCGTGAGACGTCGCATTATAAAAATCCGGTCTCTCAAAAATATGCCGAATTGATCTATTACGGATTGTGGGAAACGCCGATGAAGAAACAGCTGGACGCTTATTTTAACAAAACCCAGGATCGGGTCAGCGGCACGGTGCGGTTAAAACTGTATAAAGGCAACTGCACGGTGGTGGGACGCAAGTCGAAATATTCACGGTACAAGGAAGAACTGGCGACCTACGGTAAAAAGGATATCTTTGATCAAAAATTGGCGGAAGGATTCATTAAATTATGGGGCCTGCCGTTTTGAAAAGAGATAAAAGAGATAAGAGGTAGAGAGGTAAGAGGTAAGCAAAAAAAGGAATGTCAAATGACTAAACTCTGGGGCGGACGATTTAGCAAAAAGACCAATAAACTGGTCGAAGAATTTACAAGTTCGATCCATTTTGACCAAAAATTGGCCAAGCATGACTGTATTGGTTCGCTCAATCATATCGCGACCTTAAAGCGCGCCAAATTATTGAGTATTACCGAGCACAACAAGCTTGCCAAAGGCCTTAAGGCGATATTGAAATCCATCGAAGATGGGTCCTTTAAGGTCGATCCGTCGTTTGAGGATGTTCATTCGTATATCCAGCACGTGCTTGAGCAAAAGGCGGGGAAGGCCGCTTTTAAATTGCATACCTGCCGTTCGCGCAATGATCAGGTCGTCTTTGATGTAAAGCTGTATTGTATTGATCAGATTTGGTCAACAGTCCTGGCGATACTTAATATCAATAAGAGCTTGTTTGATTTGGCGGAAAAAAATAAGGATATTTACGTCCCTGGCTACACTCATCTTCAGCATGCTATCCCGGTGAGGCTTTATGACCACTTGTCCGCTTATTCGCAAATGCTCCATCGTGATGGCCAGCGGCTTGCCGCGATTTATGAAAATAGCCTGGCGTCACATCTGACGATGGGCTCCGGAGCGATAGCCGGGACTTTTATCCAATCGGAAAAATATCATCACGATGCCATCCGCCCCACGGAAAACTCGATTGATACCGTCAGCGACCGGGATTTTGTCATTGAGGTCTTAAGCGCTTTAGCCATGATGGGCATGCACCTCTCTAGGACGGCCGAGGACATGATCCTCTGGTCCACGAAAGAATTCGACTTTGTCGATATCGATGACGCCTTCTGTACCGGCAGCTCATTGATGCCGCAGAAGAAGAACCCGGATGTCCTTGAGCTGGTGCGGGGATATGCCGGGCGGCTGTACGGGAATCTGGTCAATGTTTTGGTGATGATGAAGGGGTTGCCGTTAAGCTACAACCGCGACATGCAGCATGACAAGGAGCCGCTTTTTGATTCTTTTGAGATCGTGCAGAAAGAACTCAACGTCCTCGCTGAACTTTTCAGAAACGTGAAATTCAAGAAAGAGAACATCAAAAAGCAGCTCGATGACGAATGCCTTTACGCGACCGACATTGCCGATTATCTGGTTCAGAATAAAGTGCCGTTTAAGGAAGCACACGCGATCATCGGGAAGTTGATCCAATATAAGCTTCAAAACAATGTTGAACTTCGTTTCCTGGGTGACATGACGTTAAAAACGTTTCATCCGCTTTTGACGGCAAAGGTCATAAAAAAGTTGATTGACCCGAAGACTTCGGTAGAGTCTAAAAAATCAGTCCGCAGGAAGAAATGACGGCATAAGAGATGCACGATTTTAAATTTAAAAACGGGGAATTGTATTGTGAGGACGTGAAGGTAAGAGATGTTGCCGAAAAAGTCGGCACGCCGTTCTACCTTTACAGCCATAATACGCTAAGAGATCATTTCACGAAGATCCAGAAGGCCTTTGCGCCGGTCGAGCCGCTGATCTGTTTCGCGATGAAGTCTAATGACAACCTGGCCGTACTCAAGACCTTGGCCAACCTTGGCGCGGGCTTTGACATCGTTTCCGTCGGCGAGTTGAAAAAGGCGCTGCGCACCGGCGTTCCCGCCAACAAGATCGTTTTTGCCTCGGTTGGAAAAACCGAGGAGGAAATCACCGACGCGATCAACGCGGGGATCCTTTTGTTTAACGTGGAATCTCTGCCGGAGCTGGAAGAGATCCACCGCATTGCCCAAAAGATGAACAGGAAACCAAAGGTCGCGTTGCGGATCAACCCCGACGTGAAGGCCCTGACGCACGCGAAGATCACGACCGGCACGCTGAAAAATAAGTTCGGCATTGATTTGCAGACGGCGCGCAAGATTTTGCGGTCCGCCGCCAGGTATCCGAGTGTGCAGTTAAGCGGCCTGCACATCCATATCGGCTCGCAGATCACCACACGCGCGCCATTTCTCAAGGCGATGGCCAAGGTCGTGGAATTTCTGGATGTCTTGAAAAAAGATGGTGTTGTCCTGGAATATCTCGACATTGGCGGCGGGATGGGGATCATCTACAAGGACGAGCAGCCGCAGACGGCCCAGGATTTTGCTGACGCGGTTTTGCCGTACTTGCGCAAAACCGGTTTAAAGATTATCATGGAACCGGGTCGATTCATTGTAGGTAACGCCGGGATTTTGGTCACTCGCGTTTTGTATCTGAAGGATAACGGTTTCAAGAAATTCTTGATCGTTGATGCCGGGATGAACGACCTGATCCGTCCGGCGCTTTACGATGCTTATCATGAAATCGTCCCGGTCATTGAAACAAGGAGCCGTAAAACAAAGATGGATATCGTCGGGCCGATTTGCGAAAGCGCGGATTTTTTCGGTAAAGATCGACAATTTCCCGTTTTGAGCAAAGGGGGCTTGGTCGCGGTCATGAGCGCGGGCGCTTACGGCTATGTGATGGCCAGCAATTATAATGTGCGCGGCCGCCCGCCGGAGGTCATGGTCAAAGAAGACAAGTTTGAGATCGTCAAACAACGGGAAACATTCGAAGATTTAATGCGTGGGGAGACAGTTCCCTCATTTTTATCCGACTTCGCATAATGCCACGGCTTTTCGCCGCATTGTGGATGAATGTGACGCAAAAATCCGTGGCGCTATGTCGGATTTCGCCAGAGGGTCGGCGAAGGCGGATAACCCCCAGCGTTTTGATTCACGAAGTGAATCAGCAGGGGGCAAGGTTCGATCGAGGGGCTTCATGAAGAAAATAAATTTTACAAAAATGGTCGGGGCGGGGAATGATTTTATCGTCATTGACGCCGCGCCTGGATTAAATTATAAAAAGCTCGCCATGAAAGTCTGCGACCGCACGGAGGGGATCGGCGCTGACGGGCTTTTGATCCTGGATAAATCCGCGAAGGCCGATTACAAGATGCGGATCATCAACCGCGACGGGTCTGAGGCCGAGATGTGCGGCAACGGCGCGCGCTGCGTCGCCGCGTACATCGTCCGCAACAAAAAGCCACGGAAGAAGTTGTTCACTGTCGAAACGCTGGCGGGGGACATTTGCGCGACCGCGACCGGAGAGACCGCGCGCGTCCAGTTAAGCGCGCCGACCGGCTATCAGCCCGACATTCCGCTCACGGTCAACGACCGCGGGATGCGCGTCAGCTATATCGATACCGGCGTGCCGCACGTGATCGTGTTCGTGGACGGACTTGAAGGCATTGATGTGGCCGAGATTGGCCGGGTCATCCGTCATCATGAACGGTTCGAGCCGCGGGGAACCAATGTCAATTTTGTGGAACAGGTCAATGAGCGTCTGGTCAACGCGCGTACGTACGAGCGCGGCGTGGAGGATGAAACAAAAGCTTGCGGGACGGGGAGTGTCGCGGTCGCCATTGTCGCGTATTTGAAGGCCAACCCCGGCGTGAGCGATAAAAAGGCGGCGGGCATGAACATCCGCACGGCCAGCGGAGAGATTTTGGAAGTGCGCTTTGATATCAAAGAGGGTGTGGTTTCGAACGTCTGGCTTAAAGGCAGCGCCCGTTTTATTGCGCGCGGAGAATACTATGTTTAAATTCGAAAATCGAAATCCGAAACTCGAAACAAACCCGAATATCAAAATTCAAATATTCAAAATGATTGTTAAGTGTTCGAATTTTGATATTGTTTCGAATTTCGTGCTTCGTGCTTCGGATTTTACTAAAAAGGGGGAATATTATGTTTAGAGGTTCCATCGTCGCGATCGTGACACCCTTTAAAAATGGTCAGGTCGATATCCCTAAGTTCAAAGAGCTCATTGAATTTCAGATCAAAAGCGGGACCCAGGGGATCGTTCCTTGCGGCACCACCGGCGAATCACCCACCCTGACTCACGAGGAACATAATCTTGTGGTGGAAACTTGTGTCGCGACGGTCAAGAAGCGGGTTTTCGTCATCGCGGGAACAGGTTCGAATGCGACCGCCGAGGCGGTCGCGCTCACCCGGCACGCGGAAAAATCCGGCGCGGACGGCGCGCTGGTCGTCACGCCTTACTATAATAAGCCGACGCAGAAGGGGCTCTACCTTCATTTTAAAGCGGTCGCCGACAGCGTGAAGATCCCGGTCATCCTCTATAATATCGAAGGAAGAACGGCCCGCAATATCGAGACCGACACGGTCGCCCGCCTGGCCCGCGATTGCAAGAACATTGTCGGGGTCAAAGAGGCTTCCGGGAATTTACAACAGGTCAAGGATGTCCGGCGCGCCTGCGGGGAGAGGTTCCTTATTTTCTCCGGAGACGACGCGTTGACGCTCCCGGTCCTGGAGATCGGCGGCGTGGGAGTCATTTCCGTGGTCGCCAACATTATCCCCAAAGATGTGGCGGCTCTGGTTACTGCCTTTAACATCGGCGACAAGGCGAAGGCCTCCGAGATCAACGATAAAATGATCCCGCTCATTAAGGCGATGTTCATCGAGACCAACCCCATCCCCGTCAAAAAGGCGATGGAGTTGATGGGGATGTGTTCATCCGAACTGCGGCTTCCATTGTGTGACATGGAGGACGCCAATATCGAGAAACTTAAGGCGGCGCTTCAGAATTACGGATTGTTGAAAGGACAGCTCGTATGATCAAGTTAGCCATCAGCGGATGCCAGGGCCGGATGGGCGCGCGTATCGCGCAGCTGGCGTTCGCCGACCGCAAATTTACCGTTAAAACGCTTCTGGAACACGCGGAAAACCCGAAGGTCCATGAAACGATCAACGGGATCCCTATTCAAACACAGCCGGCGGGGCTTAAGGGCTGTGACGTTTTGATTGAATTCACGACTCCCGAAGCCACGATCGAACATCTGAAGGCCTGCGTCCAGCACAAGGTGAAAATGGTCATCGGCACGACGGGGTTCACGCCGGCCCAGGTGCGGCAGATCAAGAAAGCGGCCAAGAAGATCGCGATCGTTTTCTCCTCCAATATGTCCGTGGGGGTCAATATTGTCTTTAAGTTGGTAGAGCTCGCGGCTCAAAAAGCCGTCAAAGGTTACACGGTCAAAATGACAGAGGCGCATCATATCCACAAGAAAGACGCGCCTTCGGGCACGGCAAAGACCCTGGCCGAGATCGTGGAGGCCGCCTCGGGCGTCAAGGTCGCGGACATCAAATCGATCCGCGAAGGCGAGATCGTGGGCGACCATTCCGTCTTTTTTGAAAGCGCGGAGGATGTGATCACCATTTCCCACCACGCCAAAAACCGCGACATCTTCGCCAAGGGATCCCTTGTCGCCGCCAAATTCCTCGAGAAAAAGAAAAAAGGTTTGTACAATATGCAGGATGTTTTGGATTCAAATTAAAATGTAGGGGCAGACCTTGTGTCTGCCCGATAAAATTCGGGCGACCATAAAGGTCGCCCCTGCCATGAAGAAGGGGATCAGACATTTATGTCCATCAACATCGAATTTGCCGAGCGGTTGAAGGAATTGCCGCCGTATTTGTTCGTTGAGATCGACAGAGCCAAAAGGGCGGCGGTGGCCCAGGGGCGGGATGTGATCAATCTCGGCATCGGCGACCCCGATTACCCGACGCATCAGCCGATCATCGACGCGATGAAAAAGGCGCTGGATGACGGGAATAACCACCATTACGCGCTCGATGCAGGATTGCCGGCGCTGCGCCAGGAGATCGCAAAGTGGTTCCAGTGCCGGTTCAGTGTTTCCTTGAACCCGGACACGGAAATTTATCCGCTGATTGGTTCCAAGGAAGGACTCGCTCATTTACCGCTAGGAACTATAAACCCCAAAGATAGAGTGGCTTTAACCGATCCGGCATACCCCGCGTATCGTCCGGCGCTTTTGTTTGCCGGCGCGAAGATCGTCCCTGTGCCGCTGAAAGCGGGCCAAGGATTTGTCCCCGATTTGGCGAAGATTGAGAAGATCAAAGATCTCAAGATGGTCCTCATTAACTATCCGAATAACCCGACCGCGGTCACCGCCCCCCGGGGATTCTATCAGGGCCTGGTCGAGCTGGCGCGCAACAAAGGATTCATCATCGTCTCCGACATGGCGTATTCAGAGGTGTATTTTGACAATGAAAGGCCGGTGAGCATCCTGGAGATCGAAGGCGCGAAGGACGTGGCCGTTGAATTCCATTCTTTTTCGAAAACATATTATATGACCGGCTGGCGGATCGGCTGGGCGTGCGGGAACCCGACGCTGATTGCCGCGCTGGGTAAAGTCAAAACTAATTTTGATTCCGGTATCTTTCAGGCGATCCAGGTCGCCGCGATCGCCGCGCTGAAGCTCCAGCCGCTGGTCGTGGAAGAAATGCGCAGCCTTTATCAGGAGCGCCGGGATCTGTTGATCAACGGCCTGCGCGCCATCGGCTGGAAGATCACGCCGCCGAAGGCCGCGTACTATGTCTGGGCGAAGATCCCGAAGGGATTTTCCGGTTCCATGGACACGGCCAAGGCGTTTTTGGACAAGGCGGACATCGTGGTGACGCCAGGCAATGGTTTCGGCGAAGCGGGCGAAGGGTATATCCGCATGGCCCTGACCGTGCCTAAAGAGCGCTTGCACGAAGCGGTGGAGCGTCTTAAAAAGGTTTTGTAAAGAAATTGGTCAAACAGCAGCATTTCAATGAAAAAAATCATACCGCTAATCCTTTTCTTAACGATACTTTCCTGTTATTCTCACGCTCAGGAGCCTCCGGCACACTCACCGCTTACACTGACCATCACAGCGGATAAGGAGGGATACGAGGCAGGGGGGCAAATAACAATAACATTACACATTAAAAATGTCAGTAATCTCGATGTTATTTATGGGTTGTATCCAGTTATGGAACAACCGGAATATGACGGCCATGGACGAATTTTCTTTCAGAATGGCGAAGATATCATTGTCCAAAGTAAGCCGAAAGGACATATGGAAGGTCACGATATCCAAAGGTATGCGCCTGTCGGTGCCAATCAAATGGCGCTCATTCTCAAGCCCAGCGAAGAATATTCAAAATCTTTTGTTATTTCGCGTTATTTTGAATTTTCGCCGGATGTTTACGACATATACCTTGCAAGCAGTCTCAGTAGGGAGTGGGAATTGTACCTTGAGCATGTCCAAGACGCGAATAAAGGAACAAGTATCCGGCAAAGCGTCATTACTTCCAACACCATCACCATCAAGGTGACAGAGAAGCCTTAGTTTTTTGGAGAATATTGTCATTGGCCATTGCGTATATTGGATTGGGTTCGAACCTCGGCGACCGGGCCGGGAACATTGGACAGGCCATCGGTTTGTTGCGGACAAATGGCATCAAGGTTCTGAAAACATCCGCCGTCATTGAAACCGCTCCGGTCGGCGGCCCGCCGCAAAATAAATTCTTAAACGCGGTTGTAAAGATCTCTACTGAGTTATCTCCGTTGGAACTATTTTCCTTGTGTCAGTCCATCGAAAGGGAGCTGGGGCGGGTCAGGGATGTTGTCAACGGCCCGCGCACGGTCGATCTGGATATCCTTTTGTATGACCGTCTCACCATTGATACGCCGCAATTGCAAATTCCGCACCCGCGCATGTTTGAGCGGGCGTTTGTCCTGGATCCTTTAAGGGAAATTGAACCCGGTTTACTGGAATCACTCGATGCGCGTCATAAGGTCCGTTAGGTCCATCCAACAATTCATTAAGAAAGCGAAATTGGCCGGCAAGACCGTCGGGTTTGTCCCCACCATGGGGGCGTTGCACGACGGCCATCGCTCGCTTTTGCGCCGTTGCCGGCGGGAAAATGACATTGTCGTGTTGAGCGTCTTTGTGAACCCCGGGCAATTCGGCCCAAAGGAAGATTTCGCGAAATATCCCCGTCGGGAGCAGACCGATAAAAAGCTGGCAAAGAAAGAAAAGGTTGATATAATGTTTTTACCGTCGGTAAAAGAGATGTATCCCGGAGGGTATTTGACATATATTGATGTGGAGAAGATGACGCGCGTGTTGTGCGGAAAATCCCGCCCGGGGCATTTTAAGGGGGTCACGACGGTTGTCGGGAAGTTGCTGAATATCGTGATGCCGGATACCCTGTACCTGGGGCAGAAAGACGCCCAGCAGGCGGCGGCCTTGACGCGGATGACTCGTGATTTGAATTTTCCCGTCATCGTGAAGATATGTCCGACGGTCCGCGAGGCCGATGGGCTGGCCATGAGTTCGCGCAATCAATATTTGACGGAGCGCGCGCGCGGGGAGGCCGCCGTGTTGTATCGTTCCTTAAAGGAGGGGCGGCAAAGTGTGATCGCGGGGAATCATTCGGTAACGGCGATCATCTGTAAAATACGTTCGCGTATCACGAGGGAGAGTTCGGGGCGGATCGATTACGTTGAATGCGTGGACGCGGGTACGGTCATGCCGCTTAAGAAAATTCAGGGTAAAACAATGATCGCGCTCGCCGTATGGTTCGGCAAAACGCGGCTGATCGATAATATTATCGTGCACGCGTGATGTCTTATCGAAAGCGCAGGTTGAAAATCGGGATTGTGGGCTGCGGCGCCATCGGCGGAGGGATCGCGCGTTATATTTTAAAAGGATTAAAAAAAGATTGCCAATTGACGGGTCTTTATGATATTGAATATGGAAGGGTTGAGAGGTTACGACGAGAACTTTCCGCTGGCCCGATAGGAAAGAGTTCATTACAAGCGCTTTTGAAAAGTTGCGATCTGATGATCGAAGCCGTTAACGCCAATAGTACCCGAGAAATCGTCCGGGGGGCTCTCCTGCAGAAACGAAATGTCATCGCGATGAGCGTTGGAAAACTTCTTGATGCTCAAGACCTTTTTGATCTGGCCCGCAAGCGTGGCTGTCATCTGCTGATCCCCTCCGGCGCCATCGCCGGCATTGACGCCATCAAATCCGCCAGCCTCGCGCGTATCCGCAAGATCAGTCTGACGACCAGAAAACCATTAAGCGGATTCTCCAATAATGTCTATCTTTCACGAAGGGGGGTTGATCTTGCCGCGATCAGGAAAGAAACGGTCCTTTTTACGGGGAACGTGGATTCCGCGGTGAAATTTTTTCCGCAGAATATCAATGTCGCCGCCACGCTCGCGCTTGCTTCGCGGGCGAAAAACAAGATCACCGTTTGCATCATGACCTCACCGGGATATAAGGTTAATTCGCATGAGATAGAGATCGTCGGTGATTTCGGGCGCATCGTGACGCGCACCGACAATGTGGTCTCTCCGGAGAACCCCAGGACAAGTTATCTGGCGGTCCTTTCCGGGATGCAGACCTTGAAGCAATTCTGTCAGGGGACAGGGATAGGGACTTAAACTTAATCAAACCGTAGTTCAATAAAAGGAGGTGAGTCAATGGCTCAGAAAGTAGCGAAAGTAGGCATCAAGAAGGAAAAGGGATACCTCTACTTCGTGGACAAGCGCGGCGATGTGTCGTGCGCGAAGATGGCCCGCGGCAGCAAAAAAGGCGGGCAGGCAAAGAAGGTCGCCAAGGTCGGCATCAAGAAGGTGGGGGGATACCTCTACTTCATCGACAAGCACGGTGACATTTCTTGCGCCAAGATGGTCCGTGGAGGCAAAAAGAAGAAAGCGGCAAAAAGAAAATAGTGTAACGTTCCCTTCAGCGTCGCCATGTTTCGGGAAAACCTCCCGGGGCATGGCGACATTTTTATCCACCCTATGCAATCCGAATATATCATCATCCGCGGCGCCAAAGAGCACAACCTTAAGAACATCGACCTGAAGATCCCCCGTAACAAATTTATCGTGGTCACGGGATTAAGCGGTTCCGGAAAATCTTCTTTGGCCTTTGACACGATCTATGCCGAGGGCCAACGTCGTTATGTCGAGAGCCTCTCGGCCTACGCCCGGCAGTTCCTCGAACAGCTCCAGAAGCCCGATGTTGAGCACATCTCCGGGCTTTCTCCAACGATCTCCATCGAACAAAAGACGACCAGCCGTAACCCTCGCTCCACCGTCGCCACCCAGACGGAGATTTACGATTATCTGCGGCTTCTTTTCGCCCGCGTGGGAACGCCGTATTGTTATAAGTGCAATAAGCCCATCGAACGCCAGACGGTCCCCGAGATCGTCGGGCAGATCATGGATATGGAAGAAGGGACGTCCATTACGCTTCTGGCGCCATTGATCCGTGGACGTAAGGGCGAATATCGTGACATCGGTGCCAAGGTGGCCAAGGCGGGGTTCGCGCGTTTGCGTATTGACGGAAAGATTTACGCCGTGGAGGATTCGATCAAGCTGGATAAATACAGGGTCCATCATATTGAGGTGGTGATCGACCGTTTGAGCGTGCGGACAGATATCAAGAAACGGCTGACCGATTCGGTGGAGACCGCCCTTGGGATCGGTCAAGGCCTTTTGACCGTGGATTTCCAGGGTTCGCAGGGCTCCCGTGGAAGTCTTGCGAAACACCCTGAAAGGATATTCAGTGAAAATTACGCGTGCATCGATTGCGGTATAAGTATTCCCGAGATCGAACCGCGGAATTTTTCTTTTAATTCGCCGTATGGAGCGTGTCCGACCTGTAACGGGTTGGGTACGCGCATGGAAATCGACGCCGAACTTCTTGTCCCGGATCAGAGCAAGCCGTGGGTCAACGCGATCGCCCCTGCGCAAAAGGGGCGTCGAGGATATCTTATGTATTACCGTGCCGTCATGCGCGAGCTGGCCGGCCGTCATCGTATCGATGCCTACGAGCCATTCGCGCAACTGAACAAAAAAATGCGGGATATTATTTTCTACGGCTCCAACGACGATATTTGGGGCAAGCCCTATGAAGGCGTTGTCCGGTACCTCGAGCGGATGTTCCGGGAAACGGACAGCGATTGGCTCAAAGACGAGATCTCCCGGTATATGTCCGTGCTGCCGTGTCCGGCCTGCAAAGGCGCGCGGCTCAAAGATGAATCCCTGGCCGTGAAGATCAACGGGCAAAATATCGCGCAGGCAACGGCGTTGTCTATCACCCAGGCGAAAGCATTTTTTTCTTCCTTAAAGTTGTCAAAGGAAAAGATTTTGATCAGCGAAGCGATTCTTAAAGAAATCCGGCGGCGGCTGGATTTTTGTATCGATGTCGGGCTGGAATATTTGACGCTTGACCGCAAGAGCTCCACGCTCTCGGGTGGAGAGGCCGAGCGGATCCGGTTGGCCACGCAGGTCGGATCGGGGCTGGTGGGTGTCGTTTATATTCTGGATGAACCAAGCATCGGGCTTCACCAGAGAGACAATGAGCGCCTTTTGTCGACGTTGCATGCCTTGCGGGATATCGGCAATACCTTGATCGTCGTTGAGCACGATGAGGCCACCATCCGTAACGCGGATTATATTATCGACCTGGGGCCTGGGGCGGGCGAACATGGCGGTGAGGTCGTTTATGCCGGGAATGTGGCGGGGTTGCTGAAATCCACAAGATCGCTTACGGGCCAGTATTTAAGCGGAAGTTTTCAAATCCATACGCCTTCCCGCCGGCGCAGTCTGGAGGGAGCGAAGTATTTAAAAGTTGCGGGGGCCCGGGAAAATAATTTGAAAAATATCGACGTGCGCATTCCACTGGGGAGGTTTGTTTGCGTGACCGGTGTTTCGGGGTCGGGCAAATCCACACTGGTCAACGATGTTTTGTTCAATGCCCTTGCTCAGAGAATTTATCGCGCCAGGGAGAAACCGGGGAAACATAAACGGATCGAGGGCATCGAGCATATCGACAAGGTGATCGTCGTGGACCAGTCGCCGATCGGCCGGACGCCGCGGTCGAATCCGGCGACCTATACGGGGGTTTTCAGCCATATTCGGGATATTTTCAGCCGGTTGCCCGAGGCGAAGATCCGCGGGTATAAATCCGGGCGGTTCAGTTTTAACGTCAAAGGCGGCCGCTGCGAGGCCTGCCAGGGCGACGGCATATTAAAGATCGAGATGCATTTCTTGCCCGATGTGTACGTGACGTGCGAAGCCTGCCAGGGCAAACGCTTCACCGAGCAGACGCTCGCCATTGAATTCAAAGGCAAGAATATTGCAGACGTCTTGAATCTATCCGTGGAAGAGAGTATGAAATTATTTGAGAATATTCCCCGGATACGGAAAACCCTGCAAACGCTCAACGATGTCGGCCTGGGGTACGTGCGCCTGGGACAATCCGCCACAACGCTTTCCGGCGGTGAGGCGCAACGGGTCAAACTGGCCAGTGAATTGTGCAAGGTCTCCACGGGAAACACGTTTTATATTCTGGATGAGCCGACCACGGGGTTACATTTTGCCGATGTTGATAAATTGCTGCAGGTCCTGCAGCGGTTGGTGGAGAAAGGCAATACCGTCCTGGTCATCGAGCATAATATGGAAGTCATCAAAAACGCCGATTACATCATTGACCTCGGCCCCGAAGGCGGGGATAAAGGAGGGAGGCTGATTTTTGGCGGCGTGCCCGAAGAATTAATCAGGCATAAGGAATCGTATACGGCGAAATATTTGAAAGAATATCTGACATAAACCTGTTATAATGCAGCTTAATGTTGAAACGTTCTCATCGTTATATGCGTATTCTTATCCTCTTTTCTGCCGGAATCTTCTTTTGGGCGGCGATGGCCGGTTCGGGGCTGGCCCAGCCCAGTGAAAAGGAACTGTTTCTCGTCGCGCAGAAAGCTTTTGAAGACGGCTTTTACGACGTCGCCATGCGTTACATCCAGCAGCTTCAGGAACAATTCCCCCAAACCGACCGGCGCGTGGAATCCAACCTTTTGCTGGGCCAATGCTATTTTTTCAAGGGACAATACCTTAAGGCCTACAATATTTTTCATGACCTGCTCAAGGAATCCGCGTTCAAGGATGCTACGTTGTTTTGGCTGGGGGAGACTTACCTTAAAGGCGGTGATTACGTCCAGGCCGAGGAGCAATATAATCAATTGATCAAGCTGTACGCAGATTCTATCTATACGTCTCAAGCGTATTATGCTTTGGGGTGGGTTCATTTTGAACAAAGCCGGCTGGAGAAAGCCCAAAAAATATTCATAGAACTTATTCAGAAATTTCCGGAGCATCAGCTGGCGGAAGAAGCCCGTTTCAAGATCGGCGAGATCGCGTTTCAGCGGCAACAATACGAAGACTGCAGCGGTTATTTCAAGGATTATATTGGACGTTATCCGCAATCGACCCACCAGGCCGAGGCTTATTTTTATATGGGTGAGTCGGCGTATTATCTGGAAGACTTTTTGACGGCGGTGACATATTATGCCAAGGCGGAAGAGCTGGCTTACGATCATAAGTTGACTCTTATGGCCAAAGTGAGCCTTGGATGGAGTTATCTGAAGCTGGAAAAGCTTAAACTGGCCCAGCAATATTTTGATCAGGCCTATTCTTACGCCCGGGAAAAAGGGATCCTTTCCGATGATGTCCTTTTGGGCCGGGCAAGTCTTTACTCCGCGATGGAGGAATATCAAGAGGCGCTTAAGTCGTACGCCGAGATGATCGAAAGATTCCCTGACAGCAAAAAGTTGAGCGACGCTTATCTGGGGCAGGCGAATATTTATTATTTACGGGAAGATTACGGCAATGCCATCGACTCTTATCAGAGCATCATCAGCCGGTTCGCCGCGCAAAAAGATTATGTCGATATCCTGGAAAAGGCCCATTTTGGACTGGCCTGGTCGTATCTCAAGAGGGGCAACATCGACGAGTCGATCAAGAATTTCGAACTTATCAAGAATACGACGACCAACAAGACCGTGAAGATCAGCGCCCTGACCCAGGTTGGTGACGCCTATCAGGACGTTGGACAGCTGGACAAGGCGGTGGAGATTTATGACGAGATCCTCCGCGATTACCCTGAAAGTCCTTATACCGATTATGTTCAGTACCGGCAGGGCATCGCGTTATTGAAGAACAAAAAAATCGATGCCGCTACGCTGTCATTGCGCAGCCTGAAAACTAATTTTCCGAAAAGCAAATATCTTACCGACGTCGATTATTATCTCGCGCTCGCGTATTTTAAAAAAGGGGATTGGAGCGCCACCCGTGACCAGATCGTCCAGTTTATCGGCGCCGTTGCCAAAGAAAATCCGTTCCTGGCCGAGGCCAGGTATATCCTCGGGCTGTCTTATTTTAACCTGCAGGATTACGCGAACGCCCTGAAAACTTTTCAAATTATCGTCAAAGATTATCCCGACGAGACGGCAATGATAAAAAACGTTGAGATGAGTATGGCCAAATGTTATTATAAAGTTGGTGATGTTAAGGAAGCCATCAGGCGCTTTACCGACCTTATCGCCGCGTATCCGCAGACGGTGATCGCCCAGGAAGCGATGATCTGGGTGGGCGATCATTACCTGGAATCGGCCGATTATGACTCCGCGATTGTTCATTACCGGCAATTCATCGAACGTTTCCCGGGAAGTCCAAAATTAAGTTTGGTTTTCTACGAGCTGGGCCAGACCTATCAGGCCAAGGGGGAATACGATCAAGCCGTTGGGGTGTACAAACGGGTAAATAATCCCGGTGACGGGGAATTGTATACCAAGGCCCGGCTGGCCATCGCCGATATCTTTTCCAGGGAGCTTGATTCGGCATCCGCCCTGGAAACATATCAGGATATCATTAAGACTTCACCGGAATTCAGGCGCGACGCCTTCATCAAGATGGCCGTGGTGTATCAGAAAGATCAGGACAATGCGAAAGCCATTGAGGCCTATCAAAGCGCTTTAAGTGCTCCTGAAGGATTTGGGGAAATCAAAGATGTCGAGGTGCAATTTGCCATAGGCGATCTGCAGGAACTTTCCAACAAACCGGACAAGGCCGTCGAAGAATATCTGAAACTGGCGTATTTGTACCCGAAAGAAACGGTCTGGATCGTCAAGGCATACCTGCGGGCGGGACGCATCTTTGAGGACACCGAGAAATGGGATGATGCAAAAATGGTTTATCAAAAGATCATCCAGTATAAAACCGATGAATTGAAATTCGCGCAGGAGCGGACGGACTGGATTAACGAACATATTTTTAAACAGCCATAACGTAAAATAAAAACGGGGAGGTCGGTATGGGCGGTATATGGGGAATGAACGCGTGGGAGCTTGTCAAAATGGGCGGACCGCTCATGGTCCCTATTTTGTTATGTTCTTTATTCGCTTTAGGGATCGTCATTGAGAAATTAATCCATTTTTCAACGATCCAGACAAACGCGGCCCAATTAAAAGCAAATGTTTTCGGTCTTATCAAGAACAACAAAATTAAAGAGGCCGTCCAGTTATGTGACGCCAATCCATCCCCTGTTGCCAGGATTTTGAAGGCAGGCGTGCTGAAATTCGGCACGCCGCGGGAAGAGATCAAGGAAAGCATGGAGGACGCCAGCCTCTTTGAAATTCCCAAACTGGAAAACCGGCTGGGGGCTCTGGGGACGATCGCGCATATTTCGCCGCTGTTGGGACTTTTGGGGACCGTGACCGGGATGACGACCTGTTTTCATACGATTCAGGTGAGGGCGGCATCTCTTAACCCGGTCACGCCGGGGGATTTGGCCGGAGGGATAGGAGAAGCCTTGATTACCACGGTGGCCGGCTTGATGGTGGCCATCCCGACGTTCGTGGCGTATAACTATTGCGTGAGCCGCATCAGCCGGTTTACGCTGGAGATGGAACGGGCCGCGACCGAGCTGGTGAATTTTATGTGCCATATGGCCGAAGCCGGCACTTGCGAGCAAACAGTCTAAGAGGTTGCCAGACATGAAATTTAAAAGGCATAACAAGCTTGAACACGGGTTACGGCAGATCGATATCGCCCCGATGATCGATTGTCTTTTTTTGCTCCTTATCTTTTTTATGCTCACCTCATCATTTACGTTCCAGTCCGGTATTAATGTGAAGTTGCCCAAGGCGGTGACCAGCGACGTGATCCAGGACCAGAATGTCATTGTGACTATTACCAGCGAAAACGTTATTTATCTCAACGGGGCAGTCATCACGCTTAAAGAGTTGAGCCAGAAATTGAAAGAATCCGGCTATAAAACCAAGCCTTTGCTGATCAGATCCGACCGCAGGGCCTCGGTCGGGCGCGTTGTTGACGTGTGGGATCTGTGCCGGAATTTGGGGATTGAACGCATCCATATAGCCACTAACCAGGATCAATGAATCAGCTTTGTGTATCCGTGCGATACCTTCCGTTAAAAGCGCTTTTCATTTCGCTGGTTATCCATCTTGCTGTCTTGAATGTTTTTATATTTACTGTTCCTTTGTCGCGCGAGACTTTCAAGCCGGCGTTCATTTTCCTTGGGTCGATTTTGAAGCAGCAGGACGTGGGTGATATTTCGCCGTCAGGAGAAAGGACGGACGAATTTCTGCCGGTCGCCAATGATTTTTTCAGTGAGGGCGCAGAGAATTTTCTGCATTCCTCCGCAAGTGCCGGGCGCCGGTTTATCCAGGGGGCGTCCCGCGAACCCGTCTCTCATGACTCCGTCGGGACGCGGGAGAAGATCGTGATGAAAACGCTTTTCGATATGCCGGCTGATGTAAAGCAAGATCAGGCGGAATCCGTTGCTGATTCGATAGAAGCAGATTTCGAGATAGCGCCTTACAGGCCTCTGGGGCTGTTCCCTCGGGAACCACGATGATCCAGGTTGACGTCGTTCTGGCCATAGCTATTATTTTGTCTGTTTCCCTGGCGGTTGTTTTTGTGTTATGGATATTTTATAATTTTCGTGGAAGCAAAATAAAGACGCCGGCAGATACCGTTGAACAGGTGCAACAGTGTCCTTACTGTACATATGTTTTCGTAAGCTATAAGCGGTGGGATGTTCTTGTGTGTCCCCGATGCAAAAGTTATATCGGGAATACACCTGTCCCGGGATAGGAGAAAGTATTATGTTGCGCCAGCTGAAAGCAAATAATCAGGGTATTGTGTTCGTGACCGTTTTGATGGTCATCATCGTCATGATGATCCTTACGGTCAGCATCGTCAGCTTGAACGTGACACAGGTCCTGCGCACTTCAGGCGAAGTCAAACATGTGCAAGCGGAATATCTCGCCCTGGGCGCGATCCCTTATTTATACGCCAACCAATGGACGGTCTCGCCGGACAACACAATCACCTACACAGAGACCCTTGGTGGTGTCCCGTTCACGGTTGTCGCGAACCTTGGCGGGCCGGGTCTCGGGGGATATAACACCACCAGTCTTTTCGTTAATGTTACTTATTAGGGTCTCCTGAAATTTCTGCAGTTTTCCCTTCCCTGACATGATTTTAATTCTTCACGGCAAAATTACTGGCAAATCGTTTGACAAAGTAAATGTATTATAGTCTAATGAAAATTAGTTAACACTAGGGAACATCTGACGGGGAGCTGTCGAACTTCCAGGCTATGAAAAATTTATTAGATGTAGAAGATTTGGCCAAATACTTGAAGCTGCGCAAGCAGACGATCTATAACTGGTTGAACCAACGGAAGATCACAGGGATCAAGCTGGGGGGCGTGTGGCGTTTTGACAAAAAAGAAATTGACAAGTGGTTGAAATCGCAGTACCGGAAGGCCGACAGGCGCAGCTAGTTCAAAATCGTAATATCCACCGGATATGGGCGAAAATAAACAATTAGGCGTATTTTGGGGAAGAAATAATCTCTGTTTTGTGGCAACGGAATCCGGGAAACCGACCGCGATTTTTGGCGTGCCTTTGCCGCGGGAGACCGGCAGCGGCTCCCTGGAGGCGGGGCCGTTTAGCCCCCTGGGGATGGAGATCATTTCCCTTATCCAAAATACGTTCCATCAAAACAAGGTCGCCCCGGGGACCGTTACTGTCTCCTTGCCGACGAGAGATATCATCTTCCGTTCATTTATAATCCCCTGGATGCAGCCCAATGAAGTTAAGGGGGTGGTGGATTTTGAGGCCAGTAAATATGTGCCGTTCGCGCTCCATGATTTATCTTATTCGTTTTATCCAATGACGGTCACGGAAGGAAACCTGCGGCGTATCCGCATTATATTTGTCGCCATTAAAAAAGTGGTCCTTGAAAGTTATCGGCAGATTTTCGAACAGGCGGCGTTGCGCGTCCACATCGCTGAACCGGCGACATTAAGTCTTATCCGGACCATGGCCGCGAAAGAATTGCTGCCCAGGGAAGAGACTGTCGCGCTTGTTGAGATCGGCGATGAGACAGGCAACATTATTGTCGTCGATCATCAGATGCCGCAGTTTGTGCGGGAATTCCAGCTGCGTATCCCCGGCCCTGCCCAAAAGGACGTAGAGCCCCCGGCGTTAATGGCACGGATGATGAATGAGGTCAGAATTTCTTTGAATTATTTCAATCGCCAGGAAGACCGGTTTAAGGTCAAGAAGATGGTGCTTTTGTCGTCGTCTGATCCGGCTGATATTATCCGTCGCCTGGAGGAGGACCTTCACATGCCCGTCGTTCCTGTAACAACCGATTCTGTGCTGGTGAATGCGCCGTCTTCGGATGTCAATTTTCTTAAGGCGTACGGCGCCGCTTTGTATCATGCCATTAATCTTCCTGTGGACCTTAATTTGTCCGAAACAAGGGTAAAAACGGTCAAACTGGCTGCTCCGTCAGCTCCAAGGGCGCTTAATTTCAAGGTCGCTGCCGTGACAATTTTGCTTTGTCTGGCGGTTGTCTTCCTCTCATTTTTCGTGACGCGTGCCATGGTCCAAAAGCAGGAAGCCCGTAGTGCGGCGCTGGGCCAGGAATTAAAATCGTCGAAAGAAATATCCGTTCCAAAGGTGCGCCAGGAGAACGAATCCCTGGACAAGAAATTGAATTATCTTAAGAATATCCAGGTGGGAAGCGATATCGCGGCGGTTCTTGTCGCGATCCCCGATTTGCTTCCTGACGGCGTCTGGGTGGATCAGATCGACATTGTTTATCCGGATGTTTTGTCATCTGACAAGGATAAGAAAAAAGATGGCCGCGCGGTTTCGGGGAAGGCCGATGTGACGACGCAAACACGCGGCAAGCCGACGGTCGATATCAAAGGCTATGCTTATGCGAGCGATCCTAGCGATCAATTCAAATTGGTCAACGACTTGCTGGCAAACTTCAAGGGGAATAAAGAGTTTTCTGCCTTTTTTGACAATATGGATTTTGAGTCCATTCAGGCCAAGTCTTACGGGAAATACCCGGTAACGTTTTTTTATTTAAAATGCAGATAAATGATGAACGCGGATAAAATTAAAAATATAGTGAACGCGCTGCGGAATATCAATATCAAGGATCTGCAGAATATAGACGCTCGAGAACTCGGCGACATGCTGCGTCAGCGCATCGATATTATCTTGACCGTCGTGCCGGTCGTGGTGACGATTGTCGTGATGGCCAATATGTTCAAGGGTTACGGCAAAAAATCGCAGACATTGGCCTGGGAAATTGGGCAAATGCAGGAACGGGTGGAGGTTATCAGGGAATCCGGGCGTCTCAAGGAAAATCACTCGGTATTTCTTGAAAATTTCCCCAAGTCCATTTTAACGGACCAGCTGATTAACAAGCTCTCCGAATTTGCCGCCTACCGGAAGGTCCAGATCATGGTGTTCTCGCCGGTTAAGGAAAAGAGCGATGATTATATTAAAGTGACGGGGGTGCAGATCAGTGTCACCTCGGACAGTTACAAAAATATGGTTTTATTTATGGGAGATATTGAAGCCGCCCCCTATGCCTTGCGGGTGGAGCAATGGTCTGCCAAGATGAAAGAGCAGACAATCAACACGGGGACGGGAGAATTCAAGAAACAGACTGTGGAAGCCAGCATGGGAATCAGTTCTATCAGATTAAAAGATGAATAAACTAATTTTTTCGTTAATATTCTGGTGTATTTCGTTTTTTCTTCTTATAATGGGTACTATTGACGCGCAAGAAACTCGTTCGATCGTTGACAGTTCTTCTCTGGAGACGCTTTCCGAGCGAAATCCTTTTACACCGCAGGTGCCTCAAGAAGATCTTCAGACGCGACGGGTGGAAACTATCAAGCCCGTTAAGATCGAAGCGCCCGTTGTCCCGCCGCCTCCAGCGGCCAGGGTAGAGGTGGCTCCGGTTCTCCCACCCAGGCCGGAGGATATCCGGCGTTTGCCACCCCCTGAAGAACCTCTGCCGAATATGAACATATCGGGATTAGTATGGAATACGGACCGTCCCCAAGCCATCATCAACGGACAAATCACCGGTATAGGAGATATAATCTCGGGGGTCAAGATCATAGATATTCAAAAAACCGGGATCACCGTCTTGTTCCGGAACAAGACGTCAACTTTGAAAATTGAACGTTGAGCGGCATGGCTAATAATGTTCGTGAGAAGATGACAAAGCATCTGAAGAATATAAAAAAGATATTTATGTTTTTATTTATTTGTGCGTGGTGGTGGAACCACCTCCCGAGTGCTTGTGCGGAAGATTTGACCAATATCGATGGATATTTATCCCTGGAGGAGACGAGAACGATTTCGATGGATTTCAAAAACGCGCAGTTAAACGACGTCTTGAAGATCCTTTCCCAGCAATCCGGCATGAATTTTATCGCCTCCCAGGAGGTGTTCGGGAAAACTGTGAGCATCTATCTGGATAAGGTCTCCACCGATGAGGCCCTGGAGCAGATCCTTTCAAGCAATGATTTGACTTATGAGCTTAAACCGGGGAAAAATATATTTATTGTCCGTCCATTGGATAAATCGGCCGAAGAGTTGATCACGCGTGTTTATCGTTTAAAATATGCAACGGTGATGTCCTCCAAACTAAACCAGACCTTGTCCGCCAGTCAAGGATCCGCGGCCTCGGGAGGGTCCGGGAATTTACAATCCGGAATTGCGGCGGCCGTCAATGCCATGCTCAGCGGGGTGGGCAAAATCATCGAGGATAACCGGACAAACAGCCTTATTGTAACGGATATTCCCGGTCAATTTCCCCTCATCGAGCAGACGATCGAACGTCTTGACGTGAGAATACCTCAAATCCTCATCGAAGTGGAGATGCTGGACATATCAAAGACAACGGCTGATTTATTGGGCGCCCAATTCGGAGATACCCCGTTTACGTTTACCGGAGGCGAACGCGATACCCTTTACCCTTTCGACCGTAATCGAGCGATGGCCAACGCGGGAAAAATAGCTAACCAGGGGTTTCAGTTCGGCAGTGTCGGGGATGAGTACCGTGTCGGCACACTCTCCTTCGCGGGCCTTACCGTTACATTGCAGTTTTTAAGGACACAATCCGATACAAGGAATTTGGCCCGCCCGCGGATTTTGACCCTGAACAATGAAACGGCGGAAATCAATATCAAGACCAACGAAGCGATCGGACTGGCGTCGGTGACATCGTCCTCTCAAGGTAACCCCATCACCACCGCCCAGGCCGAACGTTCTGTAACAGGGGTTTTTTTGAAAGTTACCCCCCAGGTCAACGTGGATACCAGTGAGATCACCATGGCCATTGAACCGAAGGTTGTCCAGGCCAGGACGGGCGGCACATTCTCCGGCCAGACATTTAAAGACCCGGAGGAGCGCGGGACTAAATCAATCCTGCGGGTCCCGGACGGCGACACGATTATCCTGGGGGGGTTATTGAGGACCAATACGGAAGAAACAAGGACAAGCGTACCGGTCCTCGGGAAAATTCCCGTCCTGGGCGCCGCCTTCCGGCACAAGAATAAGGCCGAATCGCAGCGGGAATTGATCATATTCATCACACCGCATATCATCCAGGAAGGGTATGCGCAGGGGCTATCCGCCGGACGATTTCCCGAAATGGTGTATCAGCAAAATACGCCCCTGGGTCGCAGCGAGGAAATCAACCAAGCGCTTTCGCATTTTGAGCAACAGTGATTCCAGGCAAGCAATAAACACCATTCCTTGCGCCGTGCGCGCAACCGTCCCATGAGCCATTTAAAATTAGGCGAGATATTGACCCGGCAGGGTTTGATTACCGAAAAACAGCTTCAGGAAGCCATTGACGTCCAGAAGAAAGAAAAAGGCCGGATCGGCGAAATCCTCGTTAAACTGGGGATGATCAGTGAGGAGAATATGGCCGCCGCCTTGGGGACACAGCTCGGGATACCTTACTATTCGTCGAAGAACCTGGAATTGTTAAAGCCCCAGGAGAATCAGGATTTGGACAAATCCGTCCCCGCCGAGTTTGCGAAAAAAAATTGCGTGCTGCCTTTATCCCACCATCTGAATTCTTTGACCTGCGCCGTCTATGACCCGCTGGACCTTCTTTTGCTGGATAATTTGAAGAGGATTGCCGGTTGTGAAATTAATTTGGTCATCGCTACGCCGACGGCCATCCATGAGGCCATCAACGAATTTTATTTTAAGCAGGGGGCGGAAGGGTCGCCGTCGATGCTCGACCGCGCGGTGGAACGTTCCTATGTTCAGAGCAAAGGGAACGATCTGATTTCCATTTCTAAAGAAGTACGTAATGAAACCGCGGAACTCAGTCTGGATAAATTGATTGCCAAGGCGGAGGAAGCGCCGGTCGTCAAGCTCGTTGACCTGATCATCCGTCAGTCCATTGATGAACGGGCCAGCGATATTCATATCGAACCCTTCGAAGGAAAAATCACGTTGCGTTACCGGATCGACGGCAAATTATACAGTGTTCCGCCGCCGGCCCCGCACCTGCATTTGCCCATCGTTTCCCGCATCAAGATCCTGGCGAAGATGGACATTGCCGAGAAGCGTCTTCCGCAGGACGGCTCAATTATGGCCAAACTGGAAAGCCGTACCGTGGATATCCGCGTTTCGACGATCCCGACGGTCTGGGGGGAAAAGGTCGTCATGCGTATCCTGGATAAAGGCGCCGTCCCTCTGGAATTAGCCGGTCTGGGATTTGACGCCAAACAGGTCGATTTGTTGCGCAAGGCCCTGGCCGCCCCTTACGGGTTATTTTTCGTCACGGGGCCGACGGGCAGCGGAAAATCAACCACCCTTTACGCGGCCGTCAGCGAAACGATTGATCCCGCCAAGAATATTATTACGGTCGAAGACCCCGTTGAATATAAAATTGACGGGATCAACCAGGTCGCGATAAAGCCCGATATCGGGCTCACGTTTGCCGCGGCCTTGCGGGCATTTTTGCGCCAGGACCCTGATGTGATCATGGTCGGGGAGATCCGCGACCAGGAAACCGCGTCCATTTGCGTGCGCGCGGCCCTGACAGGCCATTTCGTTTTAAGCACATTGCACACCAACGACGCCGCTTCCGCCATCACGCGATTGGTCGACATCGGGGTCCCGCATTATCTTTTAACGCCTTCTCTGGTGATGGTCATGGGGCAGCGTTTGGCCCGGCGCCTTTGCCAGAAGTGCAAAGAACCCTATGAGCCGAACCCCGAGCAGCACGGCGGTATAGAATTTAAAAGTGACCTCATTTACCGGGCCGGCGGCTGTGAGGCTTGTAAAGGTTCCGGGTATAAGGGACGTATCGTTGTGGCGGAGGTTATGCCCGTTGACGATTCGATCCGCGCTCTTATTTCCAGGGCGGCCAGCCACGCGGAGATCAGAGATACGGCGAGAAAAAACGGCATGACCACCATCTTTGAATCAGGCATCCGTTTGGTTGAAAAGGGTTTTACAAGTTATGACGAGGTTTGCCGTATCAGTGTCGACGCCTGATGACGGGTCAGGCCCTGGATAAAGGAGCTGCGCGTGGCTAAATTTTCGTATACGGTCAAAGACCAAACCGGGAAGACATATCGAAACGTCGTCGATATGGCGAACAAGGAAGCCCTTGTGGATAAGTTGCACAAGGAAGGTTATTTTATCGTCAATATCACAGAGATGGTTTTGGCGGCACCGCAGAAGAAACCGCATGGAACAGTAATCCCCCTCAAGCAAAAAAAATTTGCCCATAAATCAGCCAAACTGCAGGACCTTTTGGCGTTCTCGCGCCAGTTGGCCACGATGCTTGAGGCGGGTGTGCCGCTTATCCGCAGTTTACATGTCATTGAAACACAGATCGATAGTGAAGTTTTTTTCAAGGTTGTTCAAAGGATCCGTCAAGATGTTGAGCAGGGGACTTCTTTGAGCGTGGCCCTGGCCAAACATCCAAAGGTCTTTAACCAGTTTTGGGTAAGTTTGCTGGAGGTGGGAGAGGCCTCCGGGACGATCCCGGCTGTCCTTAATAAACTTTCGTTTTATCTCGAACAGCAGGCCGCGTTTAGTTCGGCGATCATCTCCGGCATCATTTACCCCGCGATTTTGTTTTTCGTCGCCTCCGGCGCGATCGCGTTTTTCGCGCTTTTCGTCGGTCCCAAATTTGAGGAAATCTTCACGTCCATGAACGCCGAGCTGCCCTGGATTACCACCCAGCTGTTAATGATATTCAAATTTGTCCGAAGCAAATTTTTCTGGATTTTAGGCGGGTGTGTATCGGCGGTCATGCTTTTTAAAAATTATATCCGGACCTTTCAGGGGAAGATGGCCTTTGAAAAGTTTTTATTCGGGCTGCCGGTGGTCGGGGAAGTCTTTCAACAGATTATCCTTGAGCGGTTTGCCTCGCAGATGTCCATCCTCATTGACAGCGGGGTCCCGATNNGAGCTTTTGGTGGCCCCCATGGAACGGAGCGGATTTTTCCCATCGATGTGTATCCAGATGATCATGGTCGGCGAAGAAACGGGCGAATTAAGCAAAATGCTTAAGCATGTGGCGGCCTATTACCAGGAAGGCGTCGAGACCTTTATGAAACGGTTCGCGACCATCATCGAGCCGTTCATGCTTGTTTTTATGGGGGGCGTGATCGGGGTGATCATTGTCGCCATGTTCCTGCCGATGTTCAATATCGCCCAGTTAGGCGGGGCCAAATGAGGGGTAAAAATTTATCAAAATTGTCTTTATCCGCAAGCGTTTTTGGTATAAATTACGACGTAAGCTTGGCAGGGACCGATATTTGACAACCGCTTTTTCGTATGTTATACCTTCTGTAGGAGATAGAAGCAGGTGTTATTGATCAGGGTAAACTACTCGTAAGGGTAGGGCACAAAACTATCCCGACGTTCCAGCTTCGCTGGAAGTCGGGACTCCGACTTTCGCCAAAGGCGAAACGTCGGAGCAGGGCCCTGTACCAGAGCGGTACAGGGCAGCCAGTTGCCAATAACAGAGCATGTGGCCTATTCTACAAGGGTGGAATAGGTTTTTATTTTTATGGCGCCAAAGGGGCCATAAAAATAAAAACCCCCTGCGTTTTGATTTACGAAGGCGAAGCCGAAGTAAATCAGCAGGGGGCAAATCAATCAGTTGCCATAAAATATCGAAAACTGGTTCGGTCATATACGAATTAGAGTGGCGGGATCGATATACCGCGACTTAGGTATTTTCGCAACCGGGAAAACAACACAAACAAAAAACGGAAAGCGGAAAATACAGGAGAAGAAAAATGAAACTCAAACAGAACAAAAGCGGTTTTACGTTGCTGGAAATCATCATCGTGATCATCATCGTCGGCGTCCTGGCCAGCCTGGCCTTGCCGCGGTTTTTCGCGACGGTGGAATTCTCCAAGAGTACAGAGGCGCTTACAGCGCTGGGTGTCCTGCGGGATTCCCTGGAGAGATGTTATGTCGCTTCCGGCGGCGACTATACTAATTGTACTACAACGAATATTGATGTTGCGGACCCTGGTACCGTGCCTGGCGCTCGTTTTGGGTATACCGTGGGCTCGCAAAGTACCACGGGCTACGTCATTACCGCGGAACGCAATACTATTGACGGCGGCGGCGGGACGGCAAACTGGATTACGATTACCCAGACCAGCACCGGCGTGACCCGCGCGGGAGCTGGCGCGTTTGTAGGTATCAAGTAAGTCGGTGTCAATCGTATATTAGGAATGCAATAGCATCGCAGGGAACGCGGATCCGCGTTCCCTGCGATGTTGTTGTTTATCCGCCCGAAATAACATGTCGGCGGATAACCCCGACTTTACCCTTGAAATCGCTGATGCGATTTCTAAGGGCGAGCCGGGGGTAGATTGGGCAGATATGCGCATATTTAAGAGAAACAGGGCGTTTACGTTCATCGAATTGATTTTCGCGGTCGTGATTGTCGGGGTCCTCGCCGCGTTGGCCATTCCGCGCTTTTCTCACACAATCGAAAAAACCCGGATCGCGGAAGCCGTCAATATCCTTCAAACATTGCGGGATGCCCAGGAAGTTTACAATCTTGAGAACGGAGTGTATACGGCGGTACCTGATGATCTTGATGTCACCATACCCGTGTCAAAGAATTTCCTGGCGCCGACGACGGCTGCGGCAAATCCCATCGCCTCGATAGAACGTGACGCCGGCGGTTACCGGTACACACTGACTATTGACGCGGATGGTACCGTAAGCTGCGGCGGCACGGTCAATCCGGCAAACATCTGCGCGACATTGGGCTGTCCGGGAGGGACATGCAATTAGAAGAGGGAAGAGGGATGATAGAAGATAGAGGAGAGATCAAGGGCTTTACCCTGATGGAGTTGATGGTCGTGGTCATTATCATCGGGATCATCGCCGCGTTTGCCATCCCCAATTACAGCAAATCCGTCCAAAAGGCCCACGAACGGGATATGCTCACCCAACTGACATCTATTCACGCTTCTAACCTGCTCTATCGGTCATACGATGGAAAGTATTGGGATACGGGAGGGACGCTCCAGAATGATTTAGCCGTGATTAACAGCACCCTGTCGATCAATATCATCGCCAATGGTGGAACGACCTATACTTATAATAGTGCCGACGGCAGCAGTTACACGGCGACCGCCAGCTGGGACGCCTATACCCTCAAAGTCACGGAGGCCGCGATAGACGCAACGAACCCTTGTTGTGATATCGGGGTTTGTCTTGCCGTCGCCGCTTGTCCATAAATATGATCCGCATTGTTAAAGAGAAGGCATTTGCGTCGGTCCTGGAGGTCATCGTCACGGCCGTCATTTTTATGCTGGCCGCCTTCGGCATTATGACGACGGTTTCGATGTTAAGGCCCCACGACCTGGAATCTTATCGTGAGCTTGAGGCGGCGTATCACGCGAAAAATATGATGGATTACCTGCGCGGACAGGTGGATGCCGGGACCTGGGATACGGGGCCGTTGGCGACAGGTGTCACCCACAGCAACACCATCGGAGATTATACGGTCAACTGGTCCCTGACGGAAGTGGACCCCGCCGCGTATCCGCCCGGTCTCGCGCCCCGGAAATTAGCGATGAATGTTTATTATCCGGATTAGGGCCGCCTACGGCGAGCCTCGTCATTCCCTCCAAAAGAAATGACGAAAAATGACGGGAGGAAAGATCCGAACGTTTTTTTTAAAGAATAATTCTTACCCGCCCTTGGGTGTGGCGATCATCCTGCTGGTTTTTTGT
>DPIG01000011.1 GCA_003522725.1 Candidatus Omnitrophota bacterium | reverse complement strand
CACTGTTGCTGAAAAAACGGGCTGCCAGAGGACCCGGGAGAAGCAATCTTTGATACGGCTCCGGCAACCCGTTCCCCTGGATGAGCGGGGTGAGCATGGCGAAACTGGGGGCAAAAGTTTTAGTCGTAAGTCGTAAGTAATAAGTCGTAAGCAAGGGCCCTCGCGAGGGGGCCCTTTAAGTTTAGGGTGGTATTTTATGCATAATATGTTTGAAATCTTGAATAAAGCAAAGATACTTTCCAATAAAGAGATTAGAGGCTCGCAAGTTGCCAAACTTTCTTCAAGTCAATTAATAGATTTATCTAATAGGCTTAGCGAAGCTACTAAAATTTCAGAACAACAGCTAGCCGACCAATCGTTTTCCCATGCTTCTAGCCTTTCATTAAGCGGAGGCTTGGAGGGATGTGCTACTTTCGAATGTAGATTGTCTAAGATGAGCGAGTTAGCAAGATTTGCATTATTGTACAGTGATAGAGTCTATGTTTATAATTTTTTTATCCGCTACACCCACATGGCTGAAAAAATGCCTGCTAATCATTTGGTAGCGGAGAAATTGAATTTTTTTAACGAAGTTCAATTAATTTGCTATATAAAGCCTCTTATAGAGAAGGGCATCATTAGATTGTATACACCGCCGCTTACAGATTATTGTCCTTGTTGCCAATCGCGTTTATATCTTGGCAAAAATGGAGAAAAGCGTTTTAATAGGGCTTATAATCAATTGAAAATTGATTATTTAAATAATCTAAGCGTTGAATTTCTATATGATCCTCGATGTCGAAAGCATAGGTTGCGCTATAGTGGGACTTCTGAATTTTTTGATTGTCCACTGGATACGGCTGTTTCAAAGGAAATCTCGGAAAAATTATTATCAATAAAGAGTATCAGAGATAGTATTAAGGCTGGAAACCGTTGCCGGTTGCCTAAGAATCTTATTAAAACAACAAAATTAAATGAAAGACTTGTTAATGAGGCAATGGCAAATATTGCCTTTGAATTGACTGCTGCACATCATGCGCAAGCGGCATTCGTATCGGACAAAGAAATGCACATTTCATTTTTGAGGAAAATTTCAAGTGACCCCGAGCTCGCCGAGAAGAATTTAATTGCATCTAAATATTTGACAACAATGATGCCTTTTGCTCAGGATGTCGATATAAAAAGTTTGATAAAATTAAGAGAGCAAGAAGCAGATTCTTTTATTTTGTATCGGCAGGCGCTCAATGAAGCTATTGGTAAGTTTCGAGATAGAGGTACTTTGAAAGCAAAGGATGCCAAGGCGATTTATTCAGATATTATTAACCCAAAGCTTTCAGCGCTAGAAAGGAGAATAAGGATTGCAAAGCGAAATTTAGTGCTTAGGCCATTGAGAACTGCTGCTATAACATCATTAGCTTTGTCATTTGGATTATATTCTGGTGTGCCGCTTGCGTTTCTGCTTGGGCCGCTGGGACTCGGAAAAATTTCTTCAGATATTATTAATCAAGTTTCTTCATTAGGCGATGTGGAAAATAATATCGCAAATGACAAGCTGTATTTCTTATGGAGAGTTAGGCGTTTAACGAATGCTCGTGGTGCGATAAATCCGGAAACACGTACTTAATCGATGCCCCCGTTTTCTAAACCACCCATCAGAAGATGTGGGGTTTTACCCCCAGCGAGTATGACGAAGCTGGGGTGAGAATAGTGATTTTCTATGAGAGAAAATTTTACAAAATTTACTGATGATGAGCTAGATAAATGGTGGGAAGAATATGTTGAAAGGTGGGCAGAAGAATCAGCAGGTTCTGAGAAGCGATTCACTGTTCTTATTGCAGAAATTTAGCGACGATATATAAAAACTCAAAATATAGCCAATAGAGAATTAATCTGTTTGACTCGGGTCTTAGTTGTTCTGACAATAATTTTGATGATTGTTGCAGGATTGCAAACATACAAGTTATTTGTACCTTCCTAGCGTTTACTGTTACTCTCCAATGGTTCCTTGCTTATTCCCGCAATTTGAGACCAGTCAGAACATGATGTCTCCCAGATATTTATGAGTTGACATTCAGGAATCTCCTTTTATAATACATTTAAATCCCCAAACCGAAAGGAGACTCCCCCTATGCGCAAGCTCTTTTTCCCCCTTGCTTTGGCAGTGTTGTTCTTTGCTTCAACCAGCTTTGCCGATCAGTATGTTCAGGGTTATACTCGTAAAGATGGTACTTATGTTCAGGGATACACTCGTAGTTCGCCTAATTCTTCGGTAAGAGATAATTACAGTTACAAGGGAAACACCAACCCATCCACCGGCGAGACCGGGACCAGCTATTATCGCAATAGCCCATCAAGTGAATATTATGGGACTTCTTCATCGAGTTCTTCAGGGAGCGGTTATTATAGCTCAAGTTATTACGGAAAGTAGTTGCGGTTGAAATTTGGGATTTAATAAAAAGGGAGCCAGACATTGGCTCCTTTTTTATATGTTAACCCCAATTCATCAGCCGCCTGACGAATTGTAGTGTAAACCCAATTCGACCGATGTCGGTCGAATTCCCCCAGGCGCCTGGGGAATTGCCGGCCAGACATTCTCGCCGCGCGGCGAGAATCTTCCCACCTAAACTCCCCTTGCCAATTCCGGCCGTTTCAGACATAATTAACAAAAATGGTTATCCGGGCATCCGGTGATCCGGGACTAGGAAATCCGGATATCCGGTTATCCGGATTTCCGGAAACTTTAATAAGGACTTGCGCTATGCCCTGTTCCGACAGTTCATCCAGCATTGCCATCCGGCTAGACCACGAAGAAAGGTTTGTGTCCTTCGATTTCGCCAAAATTACCTGCGGGCGCAAGATTGCAGCTGCGACGGAATATGCGGAGTATTGCTTGGGGAAAACCCTGCCGGAGATCGTGGCGACCCCTTACCAGAAAATCGCGCAGGAATTGGGCGTTGACGACGAGGAGAAACGTTTTATCCTGTATCTGGAGTGGGACGCGCTGCGTTCAGCCATTGCCCAGTATTTGGGACTGGAAGATAAAGAGCTGGATAAGGAACGCTGTCAGATATCCGCGGTCAGTTACGACGAGAAGGGCATTGAGGTCGCCATGACCATCCTGCCGCCGAAGGAAATGCCCAAGATCCTGCCGTGCAGTCGCTAAGTCGGTTCTTTCCCCTTCGCCATTACCAGCTTCCCCGATCGCACCATCTCGATAATCCCGAATTTTTTCAGTGATTCTTCAAGGGAATCCAGCTCTTCGGTCGTGCCGGTCTGGCCGACGATGATGGCACCGTTATTTTCATCGAGGACATGGGCGCGGCTTTTGACCAGCTTGCGGATGGCCGCTTTTGAGGCAGGGGAGCCGCTTTTGATTTTGATGAGGGCGTACTCGCGGTCGATGGAATCTTTGCGGGTGTGCTCGCCGCAGTGGATGACGTCAATGAGCTTCGAAGTTTGCTTGACGATCTGTTCCAACGTTCCGGGATCGCCGGTCGCGGTGATCGTCATGCGCGAGAACTTGGGGTTGACGCTGGCGGAAACGACCAAGGCGTCGATATTAAACCCGCGGCGGGCGAACACCTGCGCGCAGCGCACCAGGACGCCGGGTTTGTTGGCGACGAGCATGCTGACGGTGTGGATGTCTTTGCGTTTATCGGATTTTTGAGCCATTTTATTAATCGGTTATGGTTACGAAGCCCGTATCGTTTTTCGGTTACGGTCACGTTACCCAAAGCCGAAACGGGCATCGTTACCGTCACCTTTAGACGAGAAATTAAGTGCTCCCCGTCGGTTTCTCCAGCTTCTTGTCCTTACTCGGCGCTTCGATGATCATCTCATCGGCGGATTTGCCCGCGGGGACCATCGGGAACACGTTGTCTTCTTTAATCACTTCCGCGTGGATGACGACCGGCCCGGGGTGGTCAATGGCCTCTTTTAATTTCGCGCGGCATTCATGGACATGGCCGATATGCACGCCTTTGATCCGGTAAGCCTCGGCGAGCTTCACAAAGTCGGGGTTGCCTTCCAGGTCCACGCCGGAGAGACGGTTGTCGAAAAAGAGTTCCTGCCACTGGCGCACCATGCCGAGATATTTGTTGTCGATGATAAGGACTTTGACGGGCAGTTTGCTGTTATAGAGGGTGGATAATTCCGCCAGGGTCATCTGGAACCCGCCGTCGCCGACGACCGCCACCACGAGGTCATTGGGCCGCCCGAACTGGGCGCCGATGGCCGCGGGAAAGCCGAAGCCCATGGTGCCCGCGCCGCCGGAGGAAATCCATTTCCGGCCTTCGGTGCTTAAATTAAACTGCGCCGACCACATCTGGTGCTGGCCCACGTCGGTCGTCACGATGGCCTTGCCCTGGATGATCTCCTGGAGTTCATGCAAGACATACTGCGCCGTCAGCCCGCCTTTGGTCTCGAATTTCAAAGGATACTGTTGGCGGTAGCCGTCGAGCTCTTTGAGCCAGTTTTTGGTGTCATGGGGCTTCACATATTTGAGCAATTCTTCAACGACAAGACGCGCGTCTCCCACGCAACAGGCGTCCGGCTGGACGATCTTTCCCATCTCCGCGGCGTCGATGTCGATATGGATTTTCTTCGCCCCGGGGCAGAATTTTGGCGGGTTGCCGTTGATGCGGTCGTCCCAGCGCGAGCCGATCGAACAGATCAGATCGCAACGCGTTAAAGCTTTGTTGGCGTAGGCGGTCCCGTGCATACCCAGCATCCCTAAAGAGAGAGGATCAGTTTCCGGGAATTCGCCTTTACCCAAAAGGGTGTTGGTCACGGGCGCCTGGAGTTTATAGGCCAGTTTCTTGATGGCGTCCCCGGCGCGGGAGAGCACGGCGCCGTGGCCGATAAGCAGAAGGGGACGGCTGGATTCGTTAAAAAGTTTGGCGATCTTTTTAATATCCGTTAAACGGCCTTTGTCCGGGACATGGTATCCGGGCAAATCCATCGGCGGGTTCAAAGAATTTCCGGTAAAAGGAGCGGAAGTAATGTCTTTGGGCAGGTCAATCAGAATGGGCCCTGGCCGGCCGGTATTGGTAATATGAAACGCTTCTTTGATGATCCGGGGGATGTCGTTGGTGTTACGCACCAGGTAGCTGTGTTTGACAACGGGCATGGTGATGCCAAAGATGTCCGATTCCTGAAAGGCGTCTTTGCCGAGCATAGGGCTGATCGTCTGGCCGGTCAAGACGATCATCGGGACGGAGTCCATGTGCGCGGTCATGATGCCGGTGACGGTATTCGTCGCGCCAGGGCCGCTCGTGACCAACACCACGCCGGGTTTTCCCGTGGCGCGGGCGTAGCCGTCGGCGATGTGGGTCGCGCCCTGCTCGTGGCGCACCAGGACCAGCTTGATCCTGGAGCCCACCAGCGCGTCAAAAATAGGGATCGCCGCCCCGCCGGAAAGCCCGAAGATATATTCCACCCCGAAGTTTTCCAGGCATTTGATGAGCGCCTCGGCGCCAGTCATTTGTTTCTTGGGTTTTGCGGGGTTTGTAGTCGACATAGAGGCAACATACTAACATAAAAATATTGTTAAGCGCAAGTGGAAATTGAGACCGTTTGCATTTTAAACGGTCTCACCCTGAACGAAGTGAAGGGTCTCATAAATAAACCACGCTAGATGGTGATGAGATCCTTCGCTAACGCTCAGGATGAGGGTGGTGAAGAATTCTTCAACACCCTCAATTGAGCCTTGAAATTGTGGCACAAAAGGGTTACTATGCTACCGCTATGATCGATATCCCAAGGGGTTGCGCGACAAAAGTGAAAGCGGTCGGCCTGATTTCCGGAGGCCTGGACAGTATTTTAGCGGCGAAGGTCGTCAAAGACCTTGGGGTGGAGGTCCACGGCGTTTACTTTACCATGCCCTGGGGATGCTGCGACAAGACAACGGCCCTTGAGGCGGCAAATCAGATCGGGATATCTTTTATCGTACTTCAACTGGATGAGCGGTATTTGGAAATCATCCGTAAACCGAAGCATGGATATGGAAGCGTCCTGAACCCCTGCGTCGATTGCCGCATCCACATGTTTTCCCGCGCCGGGCAGTATATGCGCCATATCGGCGCGGAGTTTGTTTTTACCGGCGAGGTCCTCGGCCAGCGGCCGATGTCGCAGATGCGCCACAGTATGAAAAGCATTGAGAAAGGGGCGGATCTCCAGGGACGGCTTTTGCGGCCGTTGTCCGCGCATTTGCTGGAGCCGACCATTCCCGAAGCGGAAGGGTTGGTTGACCGCGCCCGTCTTTTGGGCTTGAACGGACGCTCGCGCAAGGAACAGATCGATTTGGCCGCCGGGTTAAGAATTACGGCGTATAATCAGCCCGCGGGAGGGTGTCTTTTGACGGACGAGAATTTCGCGGCGCGCATGAACGACACGCTTGAGCACGGCTACCGGAATTTCCGCGAAACGATCGCGCTCAAATGGGGACGGCATTTTCGCCTTTCCCATGAATTCAAGGTCATTCTGGGACGCGACGAAAAAGAAAATGAAGCGCTCATCCGTCACGCGCACCCCGATGATTACGTAATGCAGATCTCCGACAACCGCGGGCCGACTTTGATCCTCAAAGGCTATAATCCTGTGCCCGAAATTCTGGCAACGGCGGCAGGGTTGATCCAGAAATTTTCCCGTTTGAAAGATCAAGCTCCGGTTGAGATGAACTATTGGCGATGCCGCGACAAGAATGATGTCCGGCGTGTCGTTGCCCGCGTGATCGATGAATCGGAAATAGAGAGGATGCGCCTTTGATGCCACTCCATAATACCGAAACGACGCTGGATACCGTAAAGTCCATCATCGCGGTCTCGTCCTGTAAAGGCGGGGTGGGCAAATCCACGGTCGCGGCGTATATCGCGCAAAATCTGTCCCAACGGGGACTGAAGGTCGGGCTTTTGGACGCGGACGTTTACGGACCGTCGATCCCCGCGCTTTTTGATCTTACGCGGGTTAATGTCGCGATCAATGACAAGAAGGAATTTGTCCCCGTCGATCATAACGGGTTGAAGGTCATGTCCTTTGGGTTTCTTTTGGGCGACGCGCCAGCGGTCATGCGCGGGCCGATGGTCACCCAGTACATCCAGCAGATCCTGCACCGCACGGCGTGGGGGCCGCTGGATTACCTTTTGATCGACATGCCGCCGGGCACCGGGGATATTCAGCTGACGATCACC